>DDCQ01000012.1 GCA_002334915.1 Porticoccaceae bacterium UBA2002 | reverse complement strand
CCCCAGAAGAGCCCGCCGCCTAAGAAACTCTCGCTGGAGAGATCAGCCTAAAGAGGAGGCCCGCGCGCAAGTGCTAACAGTACTCACCGACAAGCTCTCCTCTTACCTAGACCCTAAAGAAGTTAAAAAGGTAGAGCGCGCCTACAGCTTTTCTGAACAGTGCCACTCGGGCCAGATGCGTCAGAGTGGCGATCCCTACATCACTCACCCCCTTGCCGTGGCCAATATCCTCGCTGATATGCATATGGACCATGAGAGCCTGATTGCGGCCCTGTTGCACGATGTTATTGAAGACACCGGAGTCACCAAAGGTCAGATCAGCCGACGCTTTGGCCGCACTGTTGCCGACCTGGTAGATGGGGTCAGTAAGCTGACTGAAATTGAATTTGAATCCAAAGCCGAGCAGCAGGCAGAGAGCTTCCAAAAAATGACTCTGGCCATGTCTCGGGATATCCGCGTGGTTCTGGTTAAGCTGGCAGATCGCCTGCATAACATGCGCACCCTCGGCGTACTGGCCCCGGGAAAGCGTCGCCGAATCGCCCGGGAAACGCTGGATATCTATGCCCCGATTGCCCAGCGTCTGGGTATCAACGATATTCGTCTTGAATTCGAAGACCTGGGCTTTGCGGCCATGTACCCGTTGCGTCACCGCCGCCTGCGCGAGGCCATGACCGCAGCCCGTAAACATCGCAAGGAAATTGTCGCCGAGATTCATCAATCCATTGAACTGCGTCTGGAGAGTGAATCATTCCCGGCGATTGTAAAGGGCCGCGAAAAGCATCTGTGGAGTATTTACCGCAAGATGCGCGAAAAGAAAAAGTCGTTCCGCGACATTATGGACGTGTTCGCCTTCCGGCTGGTGGTAGACGATGTAGACCAGTGCTATCGAACGCTAGGCATTATCCATAATCTTTTCAAACCAGTCCCAGGTGAGTTTAAAGACTATATCGCCATTCCCAAAGCCAATGGCTACCAGTCTCTGCACAGCGTGCTGGTGGGCATGCACGGAGTGGTAATTGAGGTACAGATTCGCACCAAAGAAATGGAAAAGATGGCCAACTACGGCATCGCCGCCCACTGGGAGTATAAATCCGGTCAGCAGAATATTGACGGTCAGCAGCGGCGGGCCACTCGCTGGGTACAGGGCCTGCTGGAAATGCAAAAGGAGGCCGGGGATTCTCTGGAGTTTCTCGAGCATGTTAAAGCCGATTTATTCCCCGACGAGATCTATGTCTTCACCCCCAAAGGCACCATTGTTGAACTGCCCTCTGGCGCCACACCTATCGACTTTGCCTACTCGGTGCACACGGGGCTGGGGGATCGCTGCATAGCCTGCCGCGTCGATGGTCAGCTGACATCCTTGTCTGAGCATTTGAAGAGCGGTCAAAAAATTGAAATTATCAGTACAGCAGGTGCTCAGCCCAATCCCAACTGGCTTAACTTTGTGGTCACGGCGAGGGCGCGCAGTGCCATCCGTCACTTCCTTAAGAATCAGCAGCATGATGAGTCGGTGGACCTGGGCAAACGTCTCCTCGATCAGGCTCTGGCCAATCTCGGTACCAAATATAAAGAGCTGAAAAAGTCGCAGATTAAAACTCTGCTTAAAGAGACCGGGGCCCCGACCTTCGAACATGTGCTGCAGCAAATTGGCCTGGGCAACAGCGTGCCATTTGCGGTCGCTAATCTGCTGGTACCACCGGCCAAACGCAAGATTGCCGACGGCAAAAAGAACTCTACATTACCTGTGGTAATCGATGCCTCAGAGAGTCTGCTGCTGCAATATGCGCGCTGCTGCCATCCGATCCCCGGTGACCCAATCCTCGGCCATGTCACACCTGGCAAGGGCCTGGTGATTCATCTGGAGTCCTGCCGCAATCTGAAGGAAATACGCAATAATCCAGAAAAGTGCATGTCACTCAGCTGGTCTGCGGCGGTCAAAGGTGAATTCCCAGTGGAGATAAAAGTTGAGTACACTCCTGAGCGAGGCTTTATCGCCGCAATGGCCTCGAGAATGACCGAGGTAGATGCAACGATTGAAAATATCAGCGTCACAGAAAAAGATGCCTTTACCAGTGTGGTGGATGTGGTGTTAATTGTGAGAGATCGCATCCATCTGGCCGATATTCTGCGTCGCGCTCGCAGCCTGAAACCTGTGCGCCGAGTCTATCGAGTTAAAAACAAGTAACGGCGCAAGCTAACTGAACCTATTCAAGGAGCATCAGATGACCAATAAAGCCATTATTCATACCGATAGCGCCCCTGCGGCTATAGGAACCTATGTCCAGGCAGTTAAGGTTAACAATACTGTTTATCTGTCGGGGCAGATTCCCCTTGACCCGGACAGCATGACTCTGGTCGATGGAGATATCAGCGCACAGATTAACCAGGTATTTAAAAACCTCAGTGCCGTGTGCGAAGCCTCTGGCGGCGATCTCAGTAATATCGTCAAGCTGAATATTTTTCTGACCGACCTCAGCCACTTTCCAGTGGTCAATGAAATCATGGGCCAGCATTTTCAAGAGCCCTATCCGGCCCGTGCCGCCATTGGTGTTAATGAATTACCCAAGGGCGCTCAGGTAGAGATGGATGGCATTTTGGTTATCTAATCTGCCATCAAGGCAAGATAACCTTCTTTATAGCTGGGGTAGATAAACTGGTAACCAGACTCTAGCAGGCGCTGATTGCTGCAGCGCCGCACAGCTTTCTGCTCAACTACTTCATCAGTTAGGGAAACGCCCATCTGCGCTGCCATCCAGACACGCAAATCATGCTGAGTGACTGGCGCAGAGTCTGTAGCCAAATACAGCCTAGCCACTGCTTCTCCTGCTGCAAACCTGTGGATAATATGGGCTAGCACTCCCCCACAGTCATCACTGTGAATCCTGTTGCTCCACTGTTCAGGTTGGGCGGGCCGACCTTTGCCCTGTTTGATCTGAGTTAACATTCTTGTGCGGCCGGGCCCGTAAATGCCCGAAAATCGGACAATACAGTGATCGCAGGGCAGCTTGGCGATCAGCTGCTCGGCCTCGAGCAGCAGTTGGCCAGAAAATGAATTGGGGCTAGTAGGCGAAGTTTCATCGACCCAGCCTCCATGGTTGTGGCCATAGACACTGGTACTGGAAACCCAGATAACCAATTTGGGACTCTGCTCGGCGTCTGCAATTGCCCGGGACAGAGCCTGAGCACCTGCAACATAGGAGTCGCGGTAGGCCTGCTCGGTAAAGGTGCCAGGTGTCAGGGTGACCACCACCACATCAAAGCCCTGGCTCAGAACAGCGGTCAGTTCATTGGCATTGGTGATATCAGCGGCGATTGGCACTATATTGTCGGGCAGGCTCTGGGGGTTGCGCCTCAAACCAAAGCTCTGGAGCCTGATGCGGGATGCCGCACGCTGGGCAATATCACCACAACCGGCAAATAATATTTTCAATTGATCTGTCATATTTGATTAATATTAGCTATTATTAAAAAGATTAGTTACCTGACAAGGTTTTACCCAATGACCCTCACAGAACTCCGCTACATTACCACTCTGGCCCAGCTACAGCATTTTGGCCAGGCCGCTGAGCGCTGCAATGTCAGTCAGCCAACGCTGAGTATAGCGGTTAAAAAACTGGAAAGTGAATTGGGTGTGGATCTTTTTGAACGCTCCAAAAGCAGTGTGCGCCCCACTCCCATAGGCGATCAGATTATCACCCAGTCCCAGCGCGTGCTGGAGGAAGCGGCAGCTATCAGGGATATTGCTACCTCCGGTAAAGACCAGCTTAATAGCCCGCTGCATGTGGGAGCTATTTTTACCATTGGCCCCTATCTGTTTCCCCATTTTATTCCGCCTCTGCAAGAGATGGCCCCGCAGATGCCACTGGTGATTGAAGAGGGCTACACCAGCAGCCTGCGCAAGCGACTGCGCAGCGGCGAGGTAGACGTGATTATTGTTGCTCTGCCATTTAACGAGCCCGATGTAGTGGTGCAGCCTCTCTACGAAGAGCCCTTTGTGGTGCTGATTCCGGAAAACCACCATCTGGCCACAAAAGAAACCATCGAGCACAGTGATCTTGATGGAGAAAACGTGCTGATGATGGGCGAGGGCCATTGCTTTAGAGATCAGGTCATTGAAGCACTGCCCAATATTAACCAGAATCCTGTGAAAGCTGCACCCATTCGAACCATGACCGAAGGCAGCTCTCTGGAGACTCTCTGCTATATGGTGGCGTCCGGACTGGGAATCACTATCCTGCCCGAGTCTGCGGCTCTGGGAGCTGCCTATCGCGGCAATGTCCTGGTCACCCGCCCCTTTGCGGGCGCGGCGCCATCGCGAACTACTGCCCTGGCTTGGCGGGCCAGCTTTCCGCGGCATAAAGCCATTGATGCCCTGCGTCATGCCATCAACAAGCGCAACCTGCCCGGTGCCAATATTGTTAAAAGCTCAGGTTTGAGAAATCTCTAATGTCAGAGGTTTCGCTGGACAGGTTGAGCGTAGAAACTCTGAGCGGTGTGGGGCCAGCTCTAGCCACCAAGTTAAAGAAACTTGGTCTCTACAGCCTGCAGGATCTGCTATTTCATCTGCCCCTGCGCTATATAGACCGCACACAGATCAGCCCCATTGGTGGTATTCAACCCATGACCGAAGTGGTGATTGAGGGCGAAATCCGCGCCAGCGATGTGGTCTTTGGTCGCCGCCGCAGTCTGGTGTGCCGCCTTCAGGACCACAGCGGTGTGGTTACCCTGAGGTTTTTCCACTTTAATCGCGCCCAGCAGGAGCGACTAAAACCAGGCAGCAAACTGCGCTGCTTTGGCGAGGTGCGGCGGGGCAAGTCCGGTTTAGAACTCTATCACCCGGAATATCAATATCTGGACACACCGAATCCCGCAGAGCTGGAGGATACATTAACGCCGATTTATCCGGCGACCGAAGGCATTACCCAAACCCGGATTCGCGATCTCTGCAGTCAGGCTCTCAAACATCTCGATAGCCACAGGGTAGCCGAGTTAATACCTGCAGGTATTAATAGCGGCTTAGAACAGCAGCTGTCCTACTCTCTGGTGGATGCCCTGCGCCTGCTCCACAACCCGCCACCGGGAACAGCGCTGCATCTGCTGGCCGAGGGCGAACATCCGGCCCAACAACGACTGGCCGCAGAGGAGTTGATCGCCCACAATCTCAGCCTATTGCGTCTGCGCCAAAAGGTGCAGTTACAGCAAGCGCCACTGCTCACCGAAGATAGGGGGGCACGGGATAAATTTCTCGAGCAACTGCCCTTTGACTTAACCGGCGCGCAGCAGCGAGTCAGCGCTGAAATTAGTCTAGATATCAGCACTGCGGTACCCATGTTGCGGCTGGTACAGGGCGATGTGGGGTCGGGCAAGACGGTGGTAGCCGCTCTGGCAGCAGTACAGGCCATCGCCAATGGCAAGCAGGCAGCACTGATGGCACCCACTGAGATTCTGGCCGACCAGCACCGTATCAATTTTGAACAATGGCTGCGTCCACTGGGTATTCGTATCGCTTTTTTGACCGGCAAGGTAAAGGGTAAGGCCCGTGAAATGCAGCTGCAGGCTATCGCAGATGGTCAGGCTCAGATGGTGATAGGCACCCATGCTCTGTTTCAGGAAACTGTTGCATTCAGCGACCTGGGCCTAAGTATTATCGATGAGCAGCATCGCTTTGGCGTGCATCAACGCCTGGCCCTGCGCAATAAGGGCTTTAGCCCAGAGGGACCGGTTATCAATGGCCCCGCGCCTCATCAGCTAATTATGACCGCCACACCCATTCCCAGAACCCTGGCCATGAGTGCCTATGCTGATCTTGACTGTTCAGTGATTGATGAGCTGCCACCAGGCCGCACACCAGTGGAAACTGTGGTGTTAAGCAATCTGCGGCGCAACGATATTATTGAGCGAGTGCGTGTCTCCTGCACCCAGGGTCGGCAGGCTTACTGGGTGTGCACATTGATTGAAGAATCCGATGTGCTGGAGGCTCAGGCGGCCGAGGTGACCGCCAGCGAACTTCAGTTAATGTTGCCCGGCCTCAGCATTGGCCTTATTCATGGTCGGCTTAAGCCCCGGGAAAAACTAGAGATTATGGAAGCCTTTAAATCCGGAGAGATCAATCTACTAGTGGCTACCACTGTGATCGAGGTGGGTGTGGATGTGCCCAATGCCAGCCTGATGATTATCGAAAATGCCGAGCGCCTTGGGCTCTCTCAGCTTCACCAGCTGCGTGGCCGCGTGGGCCGCGGGTCTCAGAGCAGTCACTGTGTTCTTCTCTACAGCCCACCTATTTCCAGCAATGGCAGTGTGCGCCTAAAAACCATGCGCGAAACCAACGACGGCTTTAAAATTGCCGAGAAAGATCTTGAGCTGCGCGGCCCCGGCGAGGTGCTGGGCACTCGTCAAACAGGGGATATGCAGCTGCATATTGCCGATCTGCAGCGAGATGCCCATATGCTGCCGCAGATTAAGCATCTGGCAGAAAATCTACTCCTCAATCACCCCGATCTGGCCGATGGCTTAATTGCTCGATGGCTGGGTCACAGCGAGCAATATGCCCAGGCCTAAAAGCGCAACAACCCCTTAAGATTTATGTCAGAAATGTTTCATTTTTATGACAAACCCCTATACTGCCAATAAATAGAAAGGGTGGCGTTATGGCATTTAGTAATCCAATTTCCAATCTGTTTGGCAGGTCGCCAATCAAACCACTTCAAGAACATATGTCACTGGCGGTAGGCTGCGCTGCTCAGCTGGAACCTTTCTTTGATGCGGTGATTATCAACAACTGGGCCGTGGCCAGCAAAGTTTTTGACCAGATTGCCGAGCATGAAAACCAAGCAGATGAGCTGAAAAAGCAGTTCCGCTTAAATATGCCGAAAAGCCTGTTTATGCCTATGTCACGCACTGATTTGCTAAATATTCTTGCCCAGCAAGATGAAATTGCCAATATGGCCAAAGATGTCTGCGGCATTGTGCTGGGTCGTGAAATGGATATACCCGCCGCGCTGCAGGCCGATCTTATCGGCTTTGTAAAAAGTGCTATCGAAACCTGCGAAAAAGCCCTGAAAGCTATCAATGAGCTGGACGAATTACTGGAAACTGGCTTTACCGGTCAGGAAGTTAAGTTTGTTAAAAAGTTAATACGCGAGCTGGACGCTCAGGAACAGAAGGTCGACAAAAAAGAGCGCAAGCTCCGCCACCGCCTGTTCAAGCTAGAGGCTGATATGCCTCCGGTGGATGTGATGTTCCTGTACAGCACCATAGATAATATAGGTGCCATTGCAGATACAGCTGAGCGCGTGGGCAATAGCCTCGAGCTTTTGCTCGCAAAATAACCAACTTCCGGACCTCTGATTATGGAATTATTTACCGAATACGGCACCATACTTATTCTTATGGCCGCCGCCTTTGGCTTCTTTATGGCCTGGGGTGTAGGTGCAAACGATGTGGCCAACGCCATGGGTACCTCGGTTGGCTCCAAAGCGCTGACTATCAAGCAGGCGATTCTAATCGCCATGGTGTTTGAATTTGCCGGGGCCTATCTGGCCGGCGGCGAAGTCACCTCCACCATTCGCAAAGGTATTGTAGATTCTGCAGTGTTCACCGATCAGCCTGACCTGCTGGTATTCGGTATGCTGTCGGCACTGCTGGCCGCGGGCACCTGGCTGGCGGTCGCCAGCTATATGGGCTGGCCTGTTTCCACAACCCACAGTATTGTTGGCGCCATAGTTGGCTTCGCCGCTGTCGGCGTGTCCTACGATGCGGTCAATTGGGGCAAGGTAAGTACTATTGTCGCCAGCTGGGTGGTTTCACCAGTGATGGCTGGCACCATTTCCTTTGCCATCTTTAGAAGTGTGCAGCGCCTGATTCTGGTTCAGGACAACCCCTTTGACCGAGCCAAAAAATATGCGCCTATGTACATGTTCGCCGTCGGCTTCCTGATGGCTATGGTGACATTGCTGAAAGGTTTAAAGCATGTATTTAAGGATATTGGCATCAAACTCTCCTACGGAGAGAATGTTCTTGTTGCCGTAGGCTTCGGTATTTTAGTAACCATAATCGGTACCTACTTGCTCAGCAAGGTTGAGCGCGACGAAAGCAAAGAGGAAGATAATCGTTTTTACAATGTGGAAAAGGTCTTTGCCGTACTAATGATCTTTACTGCCTGTAGTATGGCCTTTGCCCATGGCTCCAATGATGTAGCCAATGCAGTGGGCCCCCTGGCCGCCGTGGTCAATGTGGTTAATGCTGGCGGTGATATCGCCACCAAGAGCACCATGCCTAGCTGGATTCTGCTGTTGGGTGGTGCAGGTATTGTCTTTGGTCTGGCGACCTATGGCTTTAAAGTGATGGGCACCATTGGCCGCAAGATTACCGAACTGACTCCAAGCCGCGGCTTTGCTGCCGAACTGGGAGCTGCCGCTACAGTAGTGCTGGCCTCAGGCACCGGATTACCCATTTCCACCACCCATACATTAGTGGGCGCAGTATTAGGTGTAGGCATGGCACGTGGTATTGGTGCGATCAATCTTAGAATGGTGGGCTCTATCTTCCTGTCCTGGGTAGTTACACTGCCAGCCGGAGCGGGCCTGTCCATTCTGTTCTTCTTTTTCTTTAAAGGTGTGTTTGGCGTCTAGAGAGACTTGAAGTTAACCAACTATAAAAAAAACACTGTCCTCAGAGGTTATGCAGGTTATTTAGCAGGTCCAGCGCTTCAATGGCTCGCGCATCGGGCACAAAAAGATGGTCATGGTAATAACCGGCAATCATATTGGCGCTTATCTCATAGGCCGCCAATTTACCTGCAACCACCGCAGTCAAACCCACTGACTCTAAACTGGAATGTACCTGCAGACTGATACAGCGAAACAGCCCCCCATAGCTCAAGCCATGTGCATCAGCACAGTCCTGACTGAGCACCAATGTCAGTCCCTCCGGCTCCTGAAAACTTGCTATAGGCTTGGCCTCTGCATAGTCTCCATAGTGCCCGTCGGCAATCGTGCAAAAGACATAGACGTCTTTATGTAAATGGGGAGAGAGGCTGTGGAGTATGGTTTTTAGATCTGTTTCACCGGTCATATTACTTTTTAACCTCTCTCGCCAGAAAGGCAAAGGGAATAGCCAGGGGTCCAAAAAATACACCCATCCAACCCCAAAAGCGCGCATCGGCATTGCGGCTAACCGCTATCTGATAACACAACAGAATACAGAGAATATTTACTGCAACTAATGCATAGGCTATGGGCATTTCTGTAATTCCTGTGAGTCTCAATGGTGCATTGTATTAAGCTAATACAGCACCTAGCAATGCCTTTAATGGGGTAGCTGCCCAGGCATATTTTTCATAGAGCACTTTAAGGGCCTCCGCAGTCCCCTCTGGCGGTGACTGTTTTAGCAACTGCTGCATATCGGCCCTGAGTGCCAAATAGTCTGCCTGTTGCGCTTGATTGTCTGCCACCAGTGATTCCAATGCTCGATAAAACTGTTGCATTTCGACGGAGTCAATATGGGAGGTTTGGTTGTTATCAAGATGATTGCCATCGCCCTGACTAATATTGCCAAGCACCGCTGCGCCACCAGATACATTAATATTAATGCCTGACTTGCTCATGCCTTAGCCCCTTTGACGGCAGCACCAATCTTATTCATGGCACCCTGTACTATATTTCCCATATTTACTTTGCCGCCGGAGATATTGATATTCATGCTCTGTAATTTTTGTGCTTTAAGGTCGCTGGTATCTATACCGTTTTTTTCTATTGCCACCACCATGGCATCAAATACTGCCTCACTAATTGAGCGAACCTGAGTAGAGATATCAATATCATTGTAGGCGCTGGAATAAATGGTTCTTACTCTGCTCAATAGATTGGTCTCACGTTTTAGGTAGGGGACAATCCAAAATAATAGAGTGAATGGCGAATAGGCAATCAATTTAAATTTAGCATCATTGTCGACATAGCCACCGACAATCACACGCCACTCAAAAGATCGCATAGCACCAAAGCTACTCTGACTTAAAATTAGGGTTATGGTGGTACCACGGATTGTTGATGTGCCTTCGCCCTTGAGAAAAGTTCGCTCTTCGGAGGCCAGCAGGTCTTTATTCTTATCAGTAATAACAATCGGGTCCAAACTAGTAATTGGTGTTTTGGATTTAATCTCAGTTTCCACTGTAGAAAAAATATCTTCCTCGATCTTTATAGGATGGTGGAAGATATGCTGAATATGGGTAAACACCTGACCAAAATATTTAAAGGGCAGGGCATTATTAAAACTATTGGCGCTGGAAACGGCTTCGTCGATATCATTGCGCAATAGAGTCGAGGTTACCAATCCACAGACAGTCAGAAAAATAAGCCAAAAGCCAAGGGTAAATAATGTTAGGTACAGATGCACAACAATGGCTACAGCCACGGTGCGTTTTTTAATTCGATTATTGATATTTTTGGAATCTAGTAAGTCCATTTTTAGTGCTCCTTGATTTAATTAATTCGGGATTCCGATATTGAGACTGTGCTGTTTATTGGGGATTTTGCGGCTGCTCCTTTTTTGCTTTTTTGTACTCCGGCACCTGTATTTTTTTCACAGGGGGAGGTATTACTTGAGATGGCTGAGCCAAGGCTCCAGGCTGGGCTGGTTCCTCAGGCCTGTGCTCTGGAATTGCAGGCGCCATGGGCACCATCAACTGTGGTTTTTTAGTTTCTTCCTGCTGGTTCTGCGCCCAGATATTAGAGGACAAAAACAGGGCACTACAGATAACAGCAACTGCGAGTAAGCTACGTTTTATTTGCATTGGTACATCTCCATTAGCAATAACAGGGTGCCGGAGCCACATTGACGACCTGGCCTGTAAAGGTATTTATGGTTTCATCGAAACAGCCCTGCTGAGGATAGGAGATCCGACGGACAAACAACGCATTGTTAATCCAATGCTGACAGAGGACTACCGGACCATAGTACTGGGCGATAATCTCTGGCTGGGAGGCAGGTTCAGAATCAGAGCCAGCCTCGGCCCAGTCGCCAGCTCCGGTATAGCTATCAGCGATGGCGCTGCTAACTAGGCCAGCAAATAAATTGATATCAGCCGTATTAGAAACATTGGCAGAGAATATGGCATCGATAGATACCCATTCAAAGAACTGTTTTTTCGCCGGAGTAGTCACTCTAATCAGGACGTCGCCAGATTTACAAATGGTGGCGTCAACCGCCACATTAAAGTCATTAATTAATGGGTCCATGGGCGCCATGCCGCAGGTCATATTTTTACGCCACATTTCATTGCGCATTTCGGCAATCTTCGAAGTGCCAAAATCTACGTCGCGGGCTTTGGAATCATAGAGTTCTTTAAATGTTGGCACAGCACCAACAAGGGCAATAACAAAGGTGGGATATACTAATACCCACTGCCACCATTTTTTAGGTTTTGCCTCCGCCGGGTTGGCAGATGCAGTGGCAGGCGCGATATCTTTTTGGCCATCTTCCATGATGAAACCTCGTGTTCTAAATGGTCTCTATCTAGATTTTGATACCGGTCTCAATCAAAAAGCAATCTCGATAAAATGGTTAAAGTAAAATTTTGCCCTAGCAAAACATGAGTAGGGCATAAGTAGGGCAAAAGTACGGCAAAAGGCCCTCCAGTAAACATAGACCATTTTTGACTAACAATCCTGACCGTTTATCAGGCCAGCCAGCAGCTGGGCTTGAGGGTGCCTAATCGGGGCGCTGACAAAATCCCTGGGCTGGCACATCGAGAGCTGCATTAAATTTGCTGGAGAGGTTTTGGAAGGCAATGAGTCCCGTAAGTTCAATCACCATATCATCGTCAAAAAACAGTTTTAACCTTGCCATTAGATCCCCACTGACCTGCTGATCGGAATAGGTAACTGCCTCTGCATACTCCAGAGCCACACGCTCTTTATCATCAAACAGGGAAGAATCGCGCCATTGCTCAAGTTGCTCCACCTTATCCATGGAACCGGCTCTGTCAGCCAATGTGGCTGAGTTTATGTCGACACAAAAATGACACCAGTTAATCTGTGACACTCGCACCGTGACCAAAGATCGCAGCACCGGGTCCACCGGAGATTTTTTGCGATCTATAACGCCATAGAGCAGAGCCACAGCGGCAAACAGCTTTGGTACTCGACCCCACAGCAACCCGGGGTCGAGCACAGCGCCATATTTGCGTCGCTGATTATAAAAAAACGGCCGCAGCCAGAGTGGATATTGTTTTAATGGTTTAACAGGGATATGCATGATGATTGCTCATATCTGTTTAATCGAAATGGTATCAGAGATCGAGACGGGTTGATTCCGTAGCAATATTATAGCCAGCAGCACGTACCTGCAGCGCCTCTTGGCTCTGGGAATTCAGCAATGGGTTGGTGTGATTCATATGAATAAACCAGACTTTTTTGCGCTGCTTGGGCCCCAGCGCGGCCAGAGCCGCCATGGTTTCAGTCACCAGAGGATGGGGAACCAAGGACATATCGCGCCCAGGTAATTCACCAGCACCAAAGAAGGTTGCATCCAACAGAGCGTAGTCGACGGTCTGTATTACCTCGGCAAGATCTCTTTCCCAGACCGACCATTTATTAATATCTGGAATAAACAGCGCTGTTTTATTTGGGCCCTGTATGGAATAGCCTACGGTTTCCGAAAACTCATCCCGGTGAGGCACCAGAAAGGGGGTCACTCCCAGGCCTGAAAGGTTTTCAGTGCGGTTGTGGACCAGCGGCCGCAAGGCAATATTATTATATGCAACCAACTGGCTCCAGGGGCCATTGGTGCTCAGGTAATCCATCATCCTTGGCATCGCAAATACAGGGACATTACTGGCGCCCATCGACTCATGGCCAAAAAACATCAGGCCCGCATAATGTCCAATATGGGCATGGGTGAGAAAGACTCCGGAAAGCGCAAAGCCTTTGGCTTGCTGCTCGAGCTTGTAAAGCTGTCTGGGCAATTGGGGAGTAGCCTCAAACAGATAGGTTGCACTGGCCTGGGGGTCGATCAGAGCCACGGCGGTGGCGCCCCTCTCCAGCCGCGGATCAGCCCATCCCGGCATACAGTGCTGCTGATAACAGCCCGCCTGGGGGTAGCCAGCATCCTGGGCTACTCCCAAAACGAAGAGG
Organism: Porticoccaceae bacterium UBA2002; assembly: GCA_002334915.1. Taxonomy (GTDB): domain Bacteria; phylum Pseudomonadota; class Gammaproteobacteria; order Pseudomonadales; family Porticoccaceae; genus HTCC2207. Next base: position 4,686 of record DDCQ01000012.1, on the reverse strand, counting down.
TAAGGGGTCTCGGTCTCAATCTCGGCCGCTGCGACATTCAAGCCAGCCAACCCAGTGATTAGCACTATCAGTAGTCGCACAAGCATTTTATTTTTGCGCCGCCAGCATTTTGCCCATATTTTCATGGATCAGGCTCACTGCTTTGAGTGGGCGAACCATCACTTTGAAATCAATGATCTGACCGGTTTCATCCCAGGTCATCATATCCACGCCATTGACGGTAATACCATTAATCTCAACCTTAAACTCTAGTATGGCGTGGTTATCTCCGGTCAGCTCACGGACATAGACAAAGGTTTCATTGAAGAACACATGAAAAGCCGCTGCCAGATACTGGGTAGTAACAGCCTTACCCACCTGGGGTGTATGCACCACCGGCGAATGAAACACACATTGGTCGGCCAGCAATCCATCGAGCTCCGCCACATCACGGGCTGCAGCAATGCGATGCCAGGTGGCAAGAGTATCAATTGCCATAGCAGTCTCCTTTTACTTGTTTGTGGGCCTAGGCCATTAATAAGATAAATTTAATCCACATGGCAAGCAGCGTTAGCGCTGAAGCCACAAATACCATAAAGCGATGGATAATGTGGTTATAGGTAATATGAATCGCCGTGTGAAAAAACCTTAGAGCAACAAAAACCCAAGCCATAGCAACCATTGTTGAATCCTCAATCTGCATTGCAATCAGCAGCACCCCCAACAGATAAAACAGAATTGGCACTTCCAAAAGATTGGACAGGTTGCGGGTAAACTGCTGTACGTAGTCCGGCGCTTCATAGCCCGACATTAACTTATACAGCTTGGGGTTAACCTGCCGCTTACGCACTGCGATAAGCCTTGAGGCCCCAACAGCGAAGATAATGACAAAGGTAAGCATCACCAGCGTGAACATTGGGTAGATAATGGACATGGTATAAGTCTCTTCTTGTTTTAGTTTGTTGACCGACAATTATAGTAAGTCAGGACTATTTGCTACGCCAGCGTTGATTATCAAGGAATAATTTTTCGCGTATAAAAAAGGGCACCGAAGCGCCCTTTTCACTAAAGCGATTATTAGTTGATCCTGGGATCCAGCTCACCAGCATCATAGCGGCTGGTCATGCTATCCAGACCCACCGCTTTTATCTTGCTGGCATTGCCCGCTGTGCCAAAGGCCTCATAACGGGCCATGGCAATATCTTGCATGGCGCTGATGGTTTCTTTTAGGTAGGAGCGCGGGTCAAAGGCGGCTGGGTTCTCCGCCATATAGCGTCGTATGGCGCCAGTGGAAGCCAGGCGCAAGTCTGTGTCTATATTGATTTTACGCACACCATATTTGATGCCTTCACAAATCTGCTCGACGGGTACGCCGTAGGTCTCGGGGATCTCGCCACCGTACTGATTGATAATAGCCAACCATTCCTGAGGGACAGATGAAGACCCATGCATTACCAGATGAGTGCCTGGAATGCGCTTATTAATTTCTTTGATGCGGTCTATGGCAAGAATATCGCCGGTGGGCGGGCGGCTAAATTTATAGGCGCCATGGCTGGTGCCGCAGGCAATGGCCAGAGCATCTACATGGGTTTTGGAGACGAAATCTGCGGCTTCTTCTGGGTCAGTAAGCATCTGGTCATGGCTGAGTATACCTTCTGCACCTACCCCATCTTCTTCTCCAGCCTGGCCAGTTTCTAATGAACCCAGACAACCTAGCTCACCTTCTACAGAGACACCACAGGCATGAGCCATCTCGACTGAGCGGCGGGTGACATCAACATTGTAGTCATAGCTGGAAGGAGTTTTGCCATCTTCCATCAGCGAGCCATCCATCATCACGGAGGTAAAGCCAAGCTGGATAGAGCGCTGGCAGATTGCCGGGCTGGTGCCATGATCCTGATGTACACAGACTGGGATATCTGGCCACTCTTCTACGGCGGCCTGTATCAGGTGTCGCAGAAATGGTGCGCCGGCATATTTGCGAGCACCGGCCGAGGCCTGAACTATTACCGGGCTGTCTGTCTGCTCAGCGGCCAGCATAATGGCGCGCATCTGTTCCAGGTTATTCACATTAAATGCTGGCACCCCATAGCCATGCTCCGCGGCGTGATCCAGCAACTGTCTTAATGAAATTAATGCCATGGTCTCTTCCTTCCCTTAAATAATTTTAGCTTTTTGCGCGCTGCTCCAGTATGGCAACAGCGGGTAATTCTTTACCTTCGACATATTCTAAAAAAGCACCGCCCCCTGTTGAAATATAGGACACCTGATCGGTGATGTCATATTTATCCACAGCAGCAAGGGTATCTCCGCCCCCGGCAATTGAGAACCCCGAGCTTTTGGCAATGGCCAGTGAAATAGCTTTGGTGCCTTCACCAAACTGATCAAACTCAAATACACCCACTGGCCCATTCCAAATAATGGTGCCCATTGAGGCGATTATCCCCGCCAGATTTCTGGCTGAGTCCGGGCCTATATCAAAGATCATATCGTCATCGGCGACCTCGTCGGCAGCAACAATTCTCGCCTCGGCAGTCTCGGAAAATTCTTTACCAACCACTACATCAGTGGGCAGGGGAATATTGACCCTGGCCATCAGCGCCTGGGCAGCGGTAATTAGATCTGGTTCATAGAGTGACTTGCCGACTGGCTTGCCCGCCGCCGCCAAAAAGGTATTGGCAATACCACCACCCACAATTAATTGATCAACTTTTTCAGCCAGTGTTTCTAGCACCATTAATTTGGTCGATACTTTGGAGCCACCAACTATCGCAGCTACTGGTGCCGCCGGGTCGGCTATGGCTTTTTCCAGTGCATCCAGCTCTTTGGCCAGCAGCGGGCCAGCACAGGCTATAGGCGCATATTTGGCGACGCCATGGGTGGAGGCCTGGGCGCGGTGTGCTGTGCCAAAGGCGTCCATCACAAAAATATCACAGAGCTTGGCATAGCCTTTGGCCAATGTGTCATCATTTTTTTTCTCGCCGGGATTAAAGCGAACATTTTCCAGCATCACCAGCGCACCATTGTTTTGCTCAATACCATTGGTCCATCTCTGCTCAAGGTGTACCGGCTGTCCCAACATCTGTTCCAGGTGCTTGGCCACTGGTGCCATGCTGTACTGCTGGTCATATTCACCCTCGGTGGGTCGACCCAGGTGAGACATTAAAATAACCTTGGCCCCGGCAGCCAGAGCTAGCTTTATGGTGGGTAGTGCAGCTTTTATTCTGGTATCGCTGGTAACAACGCCCTCTCTGATAGGTACATTCAGGTCTTCGCGTATCAGTACCCGCTTGCCGGTTAAATCTAAATCGGTCATTAGCTTGAGAGTCATTGTTATCCTTTTAAGTATTGGTGATCACTAACTAAGTGATAATCAGTGCTGCGTTGGTGGCAATTGATACCAGCACAGCATGGTGTCTAGCATTCTATTGGCGTAGCCCCATTCATTATCAAACCAGATTAACACTTTCACTAATTTTTTCTGGCTCACTCTGGTCTGGCTGGCATCCACAATGCCACTGCGTGGGTCATGGTTAAAGTCACAGGAGGCCAGAGGCTCTTCGGTATATCCCAGAACTCCATCAAGTTCGCTAGTAGCGGCAGCCTCGAGGGCGGCATTAATTGACCTGGTATCCACCTCAGTATTGAGCATAACCGACAGATCAATGGCAGACACATTGACTGTTGGCACCCGCATGGCCTGAGCCTGAAAGCGCCCGGTCAGTTCTGGTAGCAGGCGATCTATGCCCAGAGCCAAACCAGTGTCCACAGGGATAATAGATTGCATGGCGGCGCGGGTTTTGCGCAGGTCGGTATGGTGATAGGCGTCTATTACCGGCTGGTCATTCATGGCGGAGTGGATGGTGGTTATTACCCCACCATCAATACCAAATCTGTCATTGAGCACTTTGATAACTGGTACCACGCAGTTGGTGGAGCAAGAGGCTGCAGACACAATGGTCTGATCAGCATTTAAAAGATGCTGATTGATGCCATAGACAATGGTGGCATCCACTGTGGGTTCGGCTGGCTGGGAAAACAAAACTCGTTTGGCTCCGCTGGCCAGATGCAGTTCAGCCGTCTGGCGGTCGCTAAAGCTGCCGCTGCACTCCAGCACCAGATCAATGCCAAGATCGCCCCAGGGCAGTTGCTCAAGCTGCTCATTATGCAGTATTTGGATGCTGTCGCCATTAACTGTAAGTGAGTGGTCACTTACACCTATAACCCCGGGAAATCTACCATGAGTGGAGTCATATTGGGTTAAATGGGCAATTGTCTTGCTGTCGGCCGGTTCATTGATTGCTACCACCTGCACAGAGTCACGAGCCCCAGATTCATAGAGGGCCCGCAGTACTGAGCGGCCTATGCGGCCATAGCCATTAATGGCTACACGAATCATTAGCCGATCGCTTCCATTACATTGCTCACCACATTGTCGAGGGTAAAGCCAAACTCTTTCATAAGCTCACCGCCCGGAGCAGACTCGCCAAAGCTGCGCATGCCTACCACGCGGCCGTCAAGACCGACAAATTTATACCAGTAATCGGCGTGCAGAGCTTCCACAGCCACTCGTGCGCGAATAGTCGGAGTTAACACTGAATCCCGATAAGCAGCATCCTGGGCTGAGAAAATTTCAGCACAGGGCATGGACACAACACGTACTCCAATACCTTTGCTTGCCAGTTCATCAGCAGCATTAACCGCCAG
>DDCQ01000024.1:1447-20944 GCA_002334915.1 Porticoccaceae bacterium UBA2002 | reverse complement strand
GGGGTTGAGGGGCTTGGGGTTGAGAGGCCTGGGGTTGAGAGACATGGGTATAAGACTGCGCCCACTTGTGGCCTTACACAAATATCTGCTGCCGCATTCACAGGCAGGCCTCAAGGGCATCCAACAGTTGATCAATCTGCTGGTTACTGTGGTTGGCGGACAATGTAATACGCAATCTGCCACTGCCTGCAGGCACGGTGGGCGGCCTGATAGCACCAACCATAAAACCTTTGCTGCGCAGTTGCTGATTAATCTCCATCACTCGCTGATCATTGTTAATTAACACTGGCTGAATCGGCGTCTGGGAGTCCATAAGTTGCAGGCCCAGCTGCTCGGCGCCAGCGCGAAATCTCTGGATCAAACTCTGCAAGTGCTCGCGGCGCCAGTGCTCACGATGGACAATCTGCAAGCTGGCACTGCTGGCACAGGCAATCGCCGGCGGCAGTGCCGTGGTGTAGATATAGGTGCGGGCAAATTGAATAAGGGTGTCTATCAATGCTTCACTGCCGGCGATAAAGGCGCCAAAGGTGCCAAAGCTCTTGCCCAATGTGCCCATCAGAACAGGCACCTGCTCCACAGTTAAGCCCTGCTGCTCTAAAATGCCACCGCCAGTTGCGCCCAGCACCCCCATGCCGTGGGCATCATCCACCATAAGCCAGCCACTGTGCTGTGCGGCCAGAGCACTCATCTCCGGTAGAGGAGCCAGGTCGCCATCCATACTAAATACGCCATCGGTAACAATTAGCTTGCGACTGGCGGTGCTCTGCTCAAGCAGATAGTCCAGCTGCTGCATATTATTGTGCTTGTAACGTTTGTAGTCGGCTCGGGAGAGATGGCCACCGTCCAGCAGCGAGGCATGGTTAAGCTGATCTTCAAGCACCAGATCATGACGACCCACCAGGGCATTAATCACCCCCATATTGGCCATATAGCCGGTACTAAATAACAGCGCCCGAGGACGTCCAGTAAACTCGGCCAGCTGTTCCTCTAACTGCTGATGAGCTGTGGAATGGCCGCTAATTAGATGGGAGGCGCCGCTGCCGGTGCCATATTGATCAACAGCAGATTTTAGGGCAGCAGCTATATCCGGGTGACCTGCCAGGCCCAGGTAGTCGTTGCTGCAAAAGTTAACCAGGGATTTACCCTCAACCTGCAGTACCGAATCGCAACCAGAGGCTACATTGGTTCTGTGGCGGTAGAGAAACTGCTTATGCCGCTGATCGAGCTGGGCCTGAAGAATGGCATCCATACTATTCATAGAGGGCTAGCTGGCTCTGTAGAATAGCGCGTCGTTTTTGTGCTCGTTAATGGCTCGGTGCAGGTCGTCTTCCTGTTGTTGGCTATCTTTGTCAGCCTGATATTCCTCAGGCTTTATTCCCAGACGCTGCAATAACTGCATATCAGTATTGGCCTTTGGGTTGGGGGTTGTAAGCAATTTATCGCAGTAGAAAATTGAATTGGCGCCGGCCATAAAGGCCAGAGCCTGCATCTGCTCGTTCATTTCTTCGCGGCCAGCGGACAGGCGCACATAGGATTTGGGCATCATCAGTCGCGCCACGGCAATGGTGCGAATAAATTCAAAGGGGTCCAGCTCATCCTGATCGGCCAGTGGGGTACCAGCTACCTTAACCAGCATATTGATGGGCACTGATTCTGGATGCACTGGCAGATTGGCCAGCTCCATTAATAGTCCGGCACGGTCCTGTTGCTCTTCGCCCATACCCACAATACCCCCGGCACAGACTTTCATGCCGGAATTACGCACATTGGCCAGGGTGTTTAAGCGGTCCTGATAGGTTCTGGTGGTAATCACCTCGCCGTAAAACTCTTTGGAGGTATCCAGATTGTGGTTGTAGTAGTCAAGACCAGCATCGGCCAGCTTGTCAGACTGATCTTCGCTGAGCATACCCAATGTCATGCAGGTTTCCAGACCCAGAGATTTTACTTCGCGGATCATCTCTGCCACGGCGGGAATATCGCGATCATGGGGCGAGCGCCAGGCGGCACCCATACAGAAACGGCTGGAGCCACTGGCCTTGGCAACTTTGGCGGCCTCGATAACCTGGTCTATTTGCAGCAGCTTTTCTTTTTCCAAACCGGTGTCGTAGCGGGCACTCTGGGGGCAATATTTGCAGTCTTCGGGGCAGGCGCCGGTCTTAATCGACAGCAAGGTGCTGAGCTGCACCTGATTGGGGTCAAAGTGCTGGCGATGCATTAGCTGGGCATCAAAGAGCAGGTCGTTAAAAGGCTGATTAAATAGACTGAGCACCTGTTCTCTGGTCCAGTCGTGGCGGATAGAAGATCCATCTTGAGGCTGCATGGCCAAACTCCGGGGTTATCTGTGGTTAAGGCGACGATGATAAGCCCGGAGCTGAGGCTGTCAACCCTAATATTATATTTTGGTTAACAACGGCTATTGGCAAAGCCAATATTACTGCACTGCAAATACCCTGACCGGCACACCATTAAGGGCGCTATTGCCACTGGCCTGATCAATCAGTTTATCGTCGGTAAGGTCATTGCAACTTACCCCGCCCTGGGCCTGAGCAATCTCCATGCTGACACCATCGCGCTTATGGCCCCAGCCATGGGGCAAGCTCACTACCCCCGGCATAACTTCATCGCTGGCAACCACCTGGGTCTGCACCTCGCCCACCCGAGACTGGATACGCACCTGGGATTGGTCTTGCAACTGATGGGCGGCCAGGTCATCCGGGTGCATTAATAGCTGCCAGCGCGGCTTGCCTTTAACCAGTCGGTGAGAATTGTGCATCCAGCTGTTATTAGAACGAATATGGCGGCGGCCAATTAACAGCAGCTCGTCTTTATCTGTACTCTGCTGGTCGGCGCCAAGGCGCGCCAGATCTTCAGCAATATAATCGGCCATCAGGGTAATCTTGCCGTCGGAGGTGCAGAGCCGCTCGGGCAGGCTGGGCTGCAATGGGCCTAAATCCAATCCATGGGGATGCTGTTTTATCCTATCTAGCGTCAGTTCCAGCTCGTGTCCCGCAGCGGCACTGTAGGGGCCCCGCTGGATACCTATATCAATGAGCTTATCTGGAGATGGCAGCGGCTTGGTGTCCATGCCTTTGCGCGCGGCAATGGCAAGACCAAGCTCATTAAAGATTTCCCAATCATGCTTGGTGCCCTCGGCGGGTTCAAACACGGCCTCATTGAAGCGGGCGGTGTTGTGCACCGCCAGTCGCAGGAAAGCCAGATCATAGTGATCGTGCTCTAGAGCACTGGTGGGGGGCAAAATAATATCGGCATGCCTGGTGGTTTCATTGATATAGAAATCAATGGATACCATAAAGTCGAGACCGGCCAGTGCCTGATCCATCTGATTGCCATTGGGGGCCGATAGCACCGGATTGCCTGCTATAGTGATAAGGCCTCGAATCTGGCCCTCTCCCTCAGTTAACATTTCTTCGGCCATTACAGTGGCCGGCAATTCGCCAGCAAATTCCGGCAGGCCACTGACCCGGCTATAAAAAGCAGCAAAGTGCCCGGCACCGGACTCGCCCTGTTTAACAAAACCAAAGGCTGGAGACGAGGCGATCATGCCGCCGCGCACATCCATTGAACTGGTGAGGATATTGATCATCTGAATGGCCCACTGACAGAGGGTGCCATAGACCTGAACCGAGACACCCATGCGCCCATAGCAGACTGCATCTTCGATACTGGCCATATCTCTGGCCAACTGACGAATCTGTTCCGCCGCTACGCCGGTGCGCTGCTCTGCAAGCTCTGGGGTAAAGGACGCGCAGGCACTGCGCACCTGATCCACACCCACCAACAGATCTGTCAGGTGCCCGGTGCTAACCAGGTCTTCGGCAAATAAGGTATTGAGCATGGCCATCAGCAACCAGGCATCGGTGCCCGGACGAATAAACAGATGCTGATCGGCAATTTCTGCGGTTTCGGTGCGTCTTGGGTCAATCACAATAAAGCGCCCACCGCGCTGCTGAATGGCCTTGAGGCGCTTGGGTATATCGGGCGAAGTCATAATGCTGCCATTGGAGGCCAGCGGATTGCCGCCAATAATTAGCATATAGCTGCTGTGATCAATATCTGGAATCGGGATTAACGACTGGTGACCATAGAGACTGTAGGACGCTAAATGATGGGGCAGCTGATCGAGGCTGGTGGCAGAGAAGTGAATTTTAGTCTGCACCGCTTTGCGCAACACACTGGCGTGGGTCATGCTGCCATAGTTGTGCACATTGGGGTTGCCGGCATAAAAGGCAACCGCGTTCTGACCATGCTGCTGTTGCACAGCCACCAGTTTGTCCGCAACAGTGTCGAAGGCTTGCTGCCAGCTAATCTCCACCCATTTATCACCCTGGCGCACAACCGGTTTGCGCAGACGATCCGGGTCGGTATAGATATCCTCCATGGCTGTGCCCTTGGGGCAGATATAGCCGCGGCTTAAAGGGTCATTGTTATCACCTTTAATCGATAACACCTGATTGCCCTGGGTTTTAATCTCAAGACCACAGATAGCTTCGCAGAGGTTGCAGGCGCGGTAATGGGTTTTAATCTCAGCGGGCATCTTCTACTCTCCGGTATTTAGTTGCCAAATTATAGTAACCGAAATAAAGCTTGAGTGATTGGGAAAGTTTGTGGCTGAGCGGTACTAGGACCCTAGGGGCTAACCACCAGATTATCTCGATGAATAAGCTCATCATCTTCCCGATAGCCAAGAATACTGGAAATTGACTCGGTGCTTTGACCTTTGATTCGGTCGGCCTCATCAGAGTTGTAGTTCACCAACCCGCGAGCAATTTCAATACCATTGCCATCGACACAGCTAACCAGTTCGCCTCGGGTAAACTTGCCTTTAACCGCGCTCACGCCAACGGCTAGTAGGCTGCGGCCCTGATCGGTAAGTACCTTAACCGCTCCCGCATCCAGAACCAGTGAGCCCTTAACCTGCAACTGTCCTGCCAACCACTGCTTGCGGGCGGCTAAAGGTTTTTGACCGGCCGACAATAATGTGCCGACCGTTTTTCCGGCCGCCACCTGATGCAATATATGGTGATTGCGACCACCGGCGATCACTGTACTGCAACCGGAACGAGCAGCCAGTCTTGCGGCCTGCAACTTGGTTACCATGCCGCCGCGACCCAGGGTGCCACTACTGCCGCCAGCCAGTGAATCTAGTTTAGTATCAGTAGCCATGGCCTCAGATATTAACTGAGCATCTGGATGGGTATCTGGATTGGCATCGTAGAGGCCATCTTTGTCGGTGAGAATCACCAGCATATCTGCATCGATCAGATTGGCTACCAATGCGGCCAGACGATCATTGTCGCCAAAGCGAATCTCATCGGTGACCACGGTGTCGTTTTCATTGACAATGGGCACCACGTTTAACCCAATTAATGTCTGAAGTGCGCCGCGGGCATTGAGATAGCGCTGGCGATTGGCCATATCGTCATGATCGAGAAGAATCTGTGCTGTGTGGCGATCGAAGCGCATAAAGCTGCTTTCATAGGCCTGAATAAGCCCCATTTGCCCCACGGCAGCGGCAGCCTGTAATTCGTGAATGCTATCAGGGCGGGTTTTCCAACCCAGGCGCACTATGCCCTCGGCAATGGCGCCAGAGGAAACCAGTACCACCTCGTTGCCAGCGGCCAGCAACTGGGCGATCTGCTCTACCCAGCTATCTATGGCATTGCGGTCCAGACCTGCGCCATCATTGGTCAGCAGTGCGCTGCCGATTTTGATCACCCAGCGCCTGGCATCTCTGGCAATATCTCTAGTCATGTTTGGTTACTCTGCATAGACAACTTCGACGTCGTAATCATCGTCGTCATCATCTTCTATATTTTCGTCTTTAGCCTGTTTGCGCGCCTGTTTGCGCGCCTCAGCTAACTGCTCGATTCGGTTGCGTGCCTCTGCCTGCATTTCGGCGCGACGCGCTTCAGCCTGCTCTGCCAGCGTCGGATCCACTAACTCCTGCTGCCGCTGCTCATCAATATGGTCCATGATGGCGGCGCACAGATCTTTGGTACCCTGGGAGGCCAGACCCGACATTCTAAATACCGGGCCATGCCAGTTGAGGTGCTCGACTACTTCTTTGCAGCGGGCATCGACCTCATCTTCGGGGAGTAGATCCACCTTATTAAGCACCAGCCAGCGATCACCAGCGGCCATGGTGGGGCTAAATTTTTGCAGCTCTTGCTCTATAACTGCGGCATTTTCGCCTGCAGTCGAGCCATCGTAGGGCATCATATCCACCAGATGCAGCAGCAATCGGGTGCGAGTTAAATGCTTAAGGAAGCGAACACCCAGACCTGCGCCCTCGGAGGCGCCCTCAATCAATCCGGGTATATCGGCAACTACAAAGCTTTTATCGCCACTCATGCCCACCACGCCCAGATTGGGCACCAATGTAGTAAAGGGGTAGTCGGCAACCTTGGGGCGCGCGGCGGATACCGAGCGAATAAAGGTCGACTTACCGGCATTGGGCAGGCCCAGCAACCCAACATCAGCCAGTACTTTTAGCTCTAGCTTAAGCTCGCGCACCTCGCCCTCTTTACCTGGCGATGTCTGGCGCGGTGCTCTGTTGGTACTGGATTTATATCTGGTATTGCCCAGGCCATGATAGCCACCCTGGGCCACTTTTAAACGCTGATCCAGCTCAGTGATATCCCCCAGCACATCGCCGGTTTCTTCATCAATTACCGTGGTGCCCACTGGCACCTGAAGCACCAGATCTTCACCACCGCGACCGGTACATTCGGCACTGCTGCCCTGCTGGCCATTTTCAGCTTTAAAGTTTCTGGTGTAGCGGAAATCGATCAGGGTATTTAGCCCCTCGGTGCCGACCAGAATCACACTGCCGCCATCACCCCCGTCGCCACCATCTGGGCCACCTCTGGGAATATATTTTTCACGGCGAAAACTCAGACAGCCATTGCCGCCTTTACCCGCGTGAACCTTGATTGATGCTTCGTCAACGAATTTCATAGGTCTAGTTTACCGATGCCACTGGTCTCTGTCATTTGAGGCTTAAAAAATACCCGCCCATAAAAAAAGCCCCGCGTGGGGGCTTTTTTAAATGCAGGGTGAGCGTTACGCGGACACCACCTCTGCATATTTGCGGTTGAGCGGGCCTTTCTGTACAAACTGCACAGTGCCAGTCTCTGTCGCAAACAATGTGTGATCTTTGCCAATGCCTACGCCGTTACCTGGGTGGAACTTGGTTCCGCGCTGACGAACAATAATGCCGCCTGCATTGATTGACTGGCCACCATAGACTTTAACACCAAGGCGTTTGCTCTCTGAATCGCGACCGTTTCTAGTACTACCACCAGCTTTCTTGTGAGCCATTGCTATATCCTCTTTTAATTATCCAGCGTTGATGCCGGTAATTTTAACTTCTGTATACCACTGTCTGTGGCCCTGCTGAGTGCGCGAGTGCTTGCGACGACGGAATTTAATAATATTCACCTTGTCACCGCGGCCGTGAGATACAACCTCAGCAGTCACTTTGCCACCATCTACCAGAGGGGCACCGATCTTGACTTCAGCACCTTCGCCGACCATCAAGACTTCTTCAAAATCGATATTGTCACCAGTGGCTACATCCAACTTTTCCAGACGCAGGGTTTCACCCTCAACGACTCGATGCTGTTTACCGCCACTTTTGATCACTGCGTACATGTTCTGCTCCAAATTTAGGGTGACCAAAACAAGTTATCCTGGCCAGATTCCGTCGCTTACTATCCCGAGACCAAGAGCCTCTGCGAGAGGGCGGCAATTCTAATGGAACACCCTATGGTTATCAAGTGTTAAAACGGCAAATATGCAACTATCCTAGAGGCTGAGCATGAAAGGCTTACAACCCCCATAGACCTTGGTTTTTGCTAGCTATTTTTTAGCCAAACGAGGGAGGCCATTCGACCCGTTTTTGCCTCTCGCCTGTAGGAGTAAAACCGCGATGAATCGGTAAGGGTGCAGTAATCACCTCCATAAATAGCGCTTACCCCGCAGCCTGTTAGCTCTGCGCGGGCCAGAGCGCAGAGATCGGCAAGATATTTACCCTGCTGGCTGGGTAAAAAGGCAGTTTGAATAGCTTCAATCTGCTGGGCTCCCTGGGCCCCCTGCACAAAAGCCTCCAGCACCTCTGCTCCAACCTCGAATACCTGTGGGCCTATAGCTGGCCCCAGATAGGCCATCACCTGATCTGGCCTGGCAAAGCTGGCCACTGTTTTGCGCAAAATGCCATGGCATAGCCCGCGCCAACCTGCATGGGCAGCGGCTACCTGGGTGCCCTGCTGATCGCAAAATAATACTGGCAGACAGTCTGCAGTCATAATTGCGCAGGCCTGTTCAGGTCTATCCGTAAAACTGGCATCTGCTGTGGGGACTGCACTGGCTTCGGGAACGTAAATCACCTCTGTACCATGCACCTGGTTCAGCCACAGGGGCTGCTGAGATAAACCCAGGCTCTCAGCCAGCCGCTTGCGATTGGACTGCACGGCAGTTTCGGCGTCGCCCACATGCAGGGCCAGATTGTTGCTGTCAAATGGCGCTCTGCTGCAGCCTCCCTGTCTGGTGGTGATAGCAGCGCCAATATTCCCAGGAGTGGGCCAGTTGGGGGTAATAACACTAGTCATTGGCGAGCAATGTAATCAGGGCCTGTATGTCCTCTGGCAGCTCTGAGCTCCAACTCACCAGCTCGCCGCTACCCGGATGAATTAAACCCAGTTCGCGGGCATGCAGGGCCTGACGGCCAAAGTTTTGTATGGCATCACGCAATTCTGGCCTGGCACCACTGTGGATGCGGAAACGTCCAGCATAGGTTTCGTCGCCTACGATTGGAAAGCGAATATGTGCCATATGCACACGAATCTGGTGAGTGCGCCCGGTTTCCAGCCTGAGTCGCACATGGCTGTGGCCGGTAAAGCGCTGCAGCAGGGAATAATGGGTGCGCGCCTCTTTGCCATCGGGCCTTACTGCCATTTTGGTGCGCTGGGTCTGATGACGGCCAATAGGCTGATCGACCAGCCCGCCACCGGTCATAACCCCTGTGACAATAGCTTCGTACTCGCGCCTAACGGTTCTGGCCTGCAACTGCGCCACCAGGTCTGTGTGGGCCTGCAATGTTTTGGCTACTACCATCAGACCTGTGGTGTCCTTATCCAGCCGGTGCACAATGCCGGCGCGGGGCACAGACTCTAGCTGGGGGCAGTGGTAGAGCAGTCCATTAAGCAAGGTGCCACTGCGATTACCGGCCGCCGGATGCACCACCAGGCTGTCTGGTTTGTTGAGCACAATAATATGTTCATCTTCATAAACTATGTGCAGGGGAATATTCTCTGGCTGCCAGTCGCCCTCGGACTCAAGATAGACATCTATAACCAGGGTCTCGCCACCCAATAGCTTTTGTTTGGGCACCTGTATCTGGCCATCAACTCTCAGCTGCCCGCCCTTTATCCAGGACTGCAGCCTGGCTCTGGAGTAATCAGAGAACAATTCGGACGCCACCTGGTCCAACCGTCTGCCGCAATCTTGCGAAGATACCTGGGCTGACATCTGAATATGGTCAAAGCTGTTATTTTCGCTGTTGGGCTGGTTCACTAATAGTGCTCTGTGGTTAAATACCGGGCTTGGTCGCTAATGCTGTCGACTCCGTCTTTCGCTGGGAATTTTACATGAAAAACATGGCTTTTATTTTGTTGATTTTAAGTTTGTCTACCACCTCTGGCTGTTCCTGGTTGGGCTGGGGTGATGATGAGACCAATGAGGATGACACTGCGGGTTATACCGAAAGAGATTTTTACGAAAAAATTCAAAGTAGCTTAAATGCCAGTAACTGGAGCGTTGCCATTAGTAACCTGCAACTTCTGGAGTCTCAATTTCCCTTTGGCAAATATGCCGAGCAGGGTCAGCTTGAGCTGATCTATGCGCAGTTTAAATCTGGCGCCCATGAGGAGGCTATTGGCTCTGCAGATCGCTTTATTCGCCTGCACCCCCAGCATCCCAATGTGGACTATGCCTTCTATGTGAAGGGGCTATCTGAAATTTCCCAGTCATCTGGGTTCTTTGATAACTTTATTCCCACAGATAGCACCAAGCGCGATATTGGCCCGGCGCGAGATGCCTTTGCCACATTGACCGAACTGCTGTCGCGATTCCCGAAAAGCCAATATGCACCAGATGCTCGCAAACGCCTGGTAAATCTGCGCAATAACCTTGCCCGTGCCGAAATTCATGTGGCCAACTACTACTTTGCCCGCGGTGCCTATCTGGCTGCGGCCAATCGCGGTCGTTTTGTTGTTGAAAACTTTCAACAGTCTCCTGCGGTTCCCGATGGTCTGGCTGTGATGGCTCAGGCGTATAACATCTTAGAGATTCAAGAGCTGGCTGATAATGCAGTCAAGGTGCTGGTAGCCAATTACCCGGAGTACCCCTCCCTGGATGCCAATGGCGCTTTTGACTACGACAAGCGGTTGCTGAGTGCCGAAAATTCTATGCTGGGCAAAATCACCTTTGGGCTGATTGATCGTGTGCAGCCGCCGGCTTTTGACTCTCGTCATATCTACAACAGGGTTGCTCGCGAAGCGGGTACAACCGGCGACGATAGTGAAAAGCAGGGCCGATCTATTTGGAATCGATTGACCTTTGGACTGATGGACTAGTCTCCCTGCTCTTTTTGATTGGTGACAGGTACAGATGAACAGACACGCGATTATCGATGAAATGCGGGTGCTGCCCGAGATTGACCCACAATTTGAAATACAGCGACGGGTTGCCTTTATTCAAAACCAGCTGACTCTGTCTGGGTGCAAGACCCTGGTGTTGGGTATTAGTGGCGGGGTTGACTCTTCAACCTGTGGGCGCCTGGCTCAGCTCGCAGTCGAGGGTCTCAATCAGCATGAGGGTGTAGATGCCTATCGCTTTATAGCCGTGCGTCTGCCCTATGGCGTGCAGCAGGACGAAGACGATGCCCAAATCTCTCTTGGCTTTATCAAGCCCAGCCAAACATTAACCGTTAATATCAAAGAAGGCACCGACGGTATTAATAGCTCGGTCTGCGAAACCCTGAGTGAAAATGGCCTGTTGCCCGATGCTGCGGTGATAGATTTTGCCAAGGGCAATCTTAAAGCTAGAGCCCGTATGGCCTCGCAGTACGAGATTGCCGGCATGCTGGGCGGGCTGGTGCTGGGTACAGATCACTCTGCCGAGAACATCACTGGTTTTTATACCAAATTTGGCGATGGTGCCTGTGACCTGGCGCCATTATTTGGCCTCAGCAAGCGTCAGGTTCGCCTGCTGGCCGCCACCATGGGTGCGCCAGGCCCCGTGGTGAACAAAACTCCTACTGCTGATTTGGAATGTCTGAGCCCGCAAAAGCAGGATGAAGATGTACTGGGCATGTCCTACGATGATATTGATAACTTCCTTGAGGGCAAAGAGGTGAGTGCCGATTCTGCCGAGCGCCTGATTGGTATCTATACCAAAACCCAACATAAACGCCTGCCCATAGCCACGGTCTACGACTAGAAGTTAACCCCAAGCAAACCATGCCCCCAGGGTCTATCCTTTCTAAATAGAGTATTTTTTCAGGGATGGAGACTCAGGCATGGTGCCGCCCGGCATTATTGATCCACAGCACAGCGTAATTGATCAGGGCAACAAGCCCAGGCTATTGCGCATCTATATAAGTTACCGACTAGTGCTGTCGGTGCTGTTTCTGGCCCTCACCCATTTCCAGCTGGCCAGTGACTATCTAGGCACCAGTAACCAGCAGTTGTTTTCACTGACCATTGTGCTGTACAGCATAATCCATCAAACTGCAGCGCAGATAGGTTGCGCTTATTTTGAATCGTCGTCGAGGTCCAGTCCGGCAGCTTTTGCCCGCAGCCGCCACAGCTCTCGGGCACGCTGTTGCATATCAATATGACTGTCGGATTCGTCGACGATCTCCATACCTAACATGGTCTCGACCAGATCTTCCATGGTGGCTATGCCCAGGGGGTCACCATATTCATTGATCACTAAACTCACAGACACTCGCTCGCTCACCATGGTCTGCATTAGATCTGGCAGCTCCTTGGTCTCCAGCACGCTGAGCAGGTCCCGCTTTAGGTCCATCAGTAGCCTGTCGAGATGCCCCTCGGCGGCAGATCTATAGATATCATCCTTGCGCACAAAACCCACAATATCGTCACTGTTGGCTTCAAAGATGGGTATCCGTGAGAAACGGATGGCGGGATGGCCCTGCAGCACCTGAGCAATGGTCAGATCTGACTGCAACGTGGCTATTACCGTTCGCGGGGTCATAACATCCTTTGCTGCCAGCCCGCGAAAGGCTAACAGAGCATCGATCGCATTTGCCTCACCGGCATCAATCACCCCTTCCCTGCGGCCCACAGTTGCCAGGAAGCGGAAATCATCTCTCGACAAGGTGGGCTCTTCGCTCTGGGGGGCCAGCCACCCTGTAAGGAATTTGGCAGCCACTACCAGGGGATACATGGACCACTGGACCCAGCGCAAAGTATGGCCACAGGCTGGCGCTAACTGCTGCCAGTAACGGGCGCCCAGAGTTTTGGGGATTATTTCTGAGAACACTAAAATCAGCAGCGTCAAAACGGCGGAGATAATACCGAAATATACCTCTCCAAACAGCTTGGTAGCCTGGGCGCCGGCACCTGCTGCGCCCACTGTGTGGGCTATGGTGTTAAGGGATAGTATGGCCGCCAGAGGCTTATCAATATCTTCTTTGAAGCCGCGCCACAGGGATGCCAGCTTGGGGCGCTTGTCGTCTAGGCTTGCGAGGTATGTGGAGGTTAGGGATAGCAGGGTTGCTTCAAGCAGTGAGCAGATAAATGAAACCCCCAGTGCCAGGCTGATATAGAGAGCTAACATAAGCATTCTGTGGGTCTCCAGACACTCTTTGCTTGTAGGCACAATGGGTATGCTAGTGCCACCCAGTAAATTGGTTTAGAAGGCGACACAGTTTAGACCCCTTTGAGGTCCCTGCTTTTAACTTCACTTGAAAATCTTACACAAGCCATGCTGCCCTGCCAACCGTTAAGTTTTCAAACAAATCGATGATAGAGCTCGATGGATTGGTGATAAATTGATTCAAAGTGGTGCTTGGCCTCAATGGATAACTTTTCACCTGTATATTCAGTTTTCCAGAGCCGCTTAGCACGATCCATTTTCAAATTAAACCTAGCCTCGATAAAGTCTTGTGCCTCATAGTATCGATCAAACACAAAAACTTTATCCTCTCGTAACTCTCCATTGATATGAGTAAATTTGTACTGATCTATTTAATGACTGACCTGATTGATGGT
Organism: Porticoccaceae bacterium UBA2002; assembly: GCA_002334915.1. GTDB lineage: Bacteria > Pseudomonadota > Gammaproteobacteria > Pseudomonadales > Porticoccaceae > HTCC2207. The sequence goes on along the minus strand of DDCQ01000024.1, from coordinate 7,625 downwards.
TAGGTTTTCGTCACCAAGGATAAAATGCTCCAGATAACTGCTCACAATTGCATGCTCTAGACTTGATCCCCTGTTTTTGGGATATGGAACAAAAGGCCAAACCGAGCAAAGTCGCGGGTTGTTGCATCAATACAGCAATAGGTCATAGCTTAACCCTGCTCGTCTACCCACCAATCAGCAGTCATGCCAATTCTAGTGAATAACTGTAGATCGGCATAATCGAGAACATTTTGTCCCGTTGACTCCTCCAGAATACCGGCGAGAAGCATGGAGTCAGTATTTTGATAGGCCAAATTGGCTGTTCTGGGGGAGGCGTTGCCGGTGTTCGATTAAATGCATAGGCAAGCTGATCGCCATCTATACCGCCAGATGTATATATAGCGGCATCGCCGTTCTCGGCCACTTGGAGCCCAGTGCGCATCTCAAGAATGGCTCTGATACTGATATCTGCTTTGTCAGTATTTACTCAGGGACCAAGGTAGTTTTAGGCTGGGTAAATTGGTACGACCGAGTGGATTCGAACCACCGACCCCCACCATGTCAAGGTGGTGCTCTAACCAACTGAGCTACGGTCGTATATCAATTTACTTCTCATCCACTCTAGCGTGAATTGATTGAAACAGCTTCGCTGTTTCAACCCTTGGGAGTCTTTGTAGCAGGATGGGCATTCTACACTTCGCTACCCTTGGGAACAACAGTATTGCAGTCGGGTTAAATAGAATTTATTCGCCTTATTAGTCAATACTCAGGGTTGATTAACGACTACCCAGTGTATTAGTCCCAGCGCCTCTAGTTTAGCCGGGGACTGACTAGAACCTTCTGTGCTAGTTAACAGTTTATCCAGATTCAGATATTGCTCCTGCAGATAGCTTTTTATCCACTGGTTTTTATAGCCATTCTGGGCCAGCTCTTTTTCTAATCTGTTGATAGCCATCCAATTAATCTCTTCCGCCTCTGAGCTATACCTGAGATTATTAAATGTGCTGGCTAGCAATATTGATGATTGGCTAAACCATTGGCAGGCCACTTCTGACTCAATCATTTTATTGCTGAGTAATATTTCTGCTGTCTCAAAGGCACAACCCAGGTGGGGAACTGCGTCATGCCAGAGCATAGGATCAAGATAGAATTGTCCTGTATCAAATTCGCTCTGCCAAAATTGAATGGCCTTGGTGACATTGTTTTCAAGCTGTGACCTGTGGTTGGCACATAAGAATTGCAGTTTCATGATTTACATTCCTTAGAACTCTGATTAGCCAATCTTGCGACAAGTCTAGTTGACCTTTACTTAAATGTAAATGATAATCATTCACATTAATGCTGTATTTCGTAAGCGACACTGGGAGCAATCGACATGATCAATGCGCGCGAAACACTATTTAGTTGGGAATTGGGGTTAAAACTGTTGTTTAAGGGCTTGCTCTTTTGTGGATTTACTAAGGCAAAACAGATGGCCAGTACCCGGGCAGAAGCCACCAAACCGGACTATGATTAAATTAGTCTTGGTCGATTAAACCCGCGGCCAGTGAATAGTGGATGTCTCTGCATAATAAGAGGTAAGCTTGGATGCTCCAACCCGTAATCATCGCCGGTGGCTCTGGTACTCGGCTATGGCCCCTGTCGAGAAAGCTCTACCCTAAACAGTTTTTGCCCCTTACCAGCGATAAAACCATGCTACACATAACCGTTGAGCGGCTGTCTGGCCTAGATTGCTTAGCCCCTATTGTGGTCTGTAACGAAGAGCATCGATTTATTGCGATCGAACAGCTGCGCGCGCTCAAGGTTGACCATGGCGGCATTATTTTGGAGCCCTGGGCTCGCAATACAGCGCTGGCAATCTGTCTGGCCACCCTGCTAGCTAATGAAAATAATCCTCAAAATCATCTGCTTATTTTACCCGCTGACCATTTTATGGGGGTGCCAGAGCTATTCTGCGAGGCGGTTGTACATTCGCAGGCTGCTGCGCAGGCCGGCGCTTTGATTACCTTTGGTATACATCCCCGTGAGCCGGCCACAGGCTACGGTTATATCAAGATGGCGGAAGGACATGCAAGCCTCCACCCTATTGACCAGTTTATTGAAAAGCCCTGCACTGAGGCTGCAGAGCAATATGTGGCTAGCGGAGAGTACCTGTGGAACAGCGGTATTTTTCTCTGTTCCAGCGGTGTCTATTTAAGTGAGTTAGAGCATTTTAGGCCAGATATTTTCTCTGCCTGTGTCTCGGCCTGGGATAACCGCAGCACTGATGGTGATTTTGTTCGCCCTGACTGCGTCAGTTTTGAAAATTGCCCCGACGAATCTATTGATTATGCGGTGATGGAGCAGACTGACAAGGCCAGAGTCACCCCCATTGACCCTGACTGGAATGACCTTGGCAGCTGGCGCTCATTGCTGGAGCAGCTGCCCAAGACTGTGGCTGGCAATGCGGAGACTGGGGATGTGCTGTGCAGAGATAGCAGTAATAACTATATCCATGCTCAACACAAATTAGTGGGGCTGTTGGGTATAGATAATCTGGTGATTGTGGACACCAAAGATGCCCTGCTAGTGGCCCATAAAGACCGGGTGGAGGATATCAAGCTGATTGTGAAGGAGCTGGATAATCAGCAGCGCCCAGAGACTCAGCAGCATCGCGAGGTTTTTCGACCCTGGGGGAAATATGATGCTATGGATAGCGATGAGCGCTTTCAGGTTAAACGCATCACCGTCAAACCACTGGCCAAACTATCATTGCAGATGCACCATCACCGCGCTGAGTACTGGGTGGTGGTGGTGAAAGGCACCGCTAAGGTGACCATTGATGGCGTTGACAGTCTGGTAAGTGAAAATGAGTCGGTGTATATACCCATAGGCGCGGTGCATAGCCTGGAAAACCCCGGCAAAATTCCCATTGAGCTTACTGAGATACAGACCGGAAGCTATCTCGGCGAGGATGATATTGTGCGCTGAAGACCGCTATGGCCGAGCCTAGACGCCCTGGCCTGCCCACAGGGCGCCCGCCACAGGCAGTTTAAACTCTAGCTTACGCAATAAATACGGTTACTGCGGCCCATGCCGAAGTACTGAATACCTTGCTCTTGCAGGCGCGCTGGGTCATAGAGATTGCGCCCATCAAAGATAACCGGTTGCTTTAGGGTCTGCTTGATATGGGCAAAATCTGGCGACCAGAAAGGCTTCCACTCGGTGCAGATCACCAGTATATCTGCTCCCTGCAGAGCCGCTTCCTTGGTCCCGCAGAGTAGCAGATCGTCGCGCACACCATAGATTTCCTGGGTCGCCTCCATAGCATGAGGGTCAAAGGCCTGAACCTTGGCTCCCTGCTGCCAAAGGGCTTCCATTAAATCTCTGCTGGGCGCCTCGCGCATATCGTCGGTATCCGGCTTAAAAGCGAGCCCCCAGAGGGCGATAGTCAGCCCTTCTAATTGGCCGTCAAAATAACGGTGAATCTTTTTAAATAGCAGAGATTTCTGCTGATCATTGACCGCGCTAACGGCACTGAGCAACTTAGGCTGATAACCGGCACTAACGGCGGTTGCCTCCATGGCCCGCAGATCTTTGGGGAAACAGGAACCACCAAATCCACAACCGGGATAGATAAAGCTATAGCCAATGCGCGGGTCTGAGCCTATGCCCACCCGCACCTGCTCTATATCTGCGCCCACCAGATCGGCAATATTGGCAATTTCATTAATAAAGCTGATTTTGGTGGCCAATAAGGAGTTGGCGGCATATTTGGTCAACTCGGCAGAGCGCAAATCCATAAAGATCAGCTTGTCGCGCTGGCGATTATAGGGCGCGTAGAGCTCTTGCATCGTGGCTTCTACCTTCGGGCTATCTGTGCCTACCACAATGCGGTCTGGGCGGGTAAAGTCGGCTATGGCCGCGCCCTCTTTGAGGAATTCCGGGTTGGAGGCCACGCCAAAACCAGGATCGACTCCGCGACTATCCAATACTTGCTGTAATCTTGCGCTTACTTTATCTGCTGTGCCAACGGGAACAGTGGATTTATTCACTACCACCTTGAAGTCGTCCATATGCTGGCCAATGGTATCGGCCACCTGCAGCACATACTGTAGATCTGCCGAGCCGTCCTCTTCCGGGGGCGTGCCCACGGCAATAAAGATCATCTCTCCATGGGCCACTGCAGCCGCGGCATCTGTGGTAAAGCATAGAGAGCCATCGGTCAGCGACTGGGTAATATAGTTTTCCAAACCTGGTTCATAGATGGGTATCTGGCCTTTATTTAAGTTGTCTACCTTAGCCTGGTCTATATCTACACAGACCACCTGATTGCCCACATTGGCAAAGCAGGCGCCGGTCACCAGGCCAACATAGCCACTGCCAAAAATTGTAATTCGCATTGCATTTCCTTATCGCTGATCCAATACCAGTGCAGTATAACAGTACTTTTTGATGATTCTGTGTCAGCTGGTTGACGCGCTGACTGCGCAAAGTCGCCATTAACGGGGCACTAGATTAACTATAGCCCAGCTAGGAACGCTGTGATAAAAAATTGGGGCTGAAAGCAAAGGTAAAATGCTATGGGGGAATAGAGATTAGGGGCAATATTTAAGGGAGCAATATTAAAGGGAGGCTCAGATAATGCTCGTTAATATCCCTAATAATCCATCATCCTTAATCTGTTCTTCTATAATGCACTGGTCCTTAGCACAACGTTAACCAACGATTATTTTTTCAGGAAGGCCCAGCCAGTGCTGGTATTTACTGTCCCTATTAACGCATCATCCATAATGCTGCCTTCCTACTGGTGTTTATCCCTAACACGATTTAATAATAGACCTAGATTACTCACTTTTAAATAGCTCTGAACGGCTAGTACTTAAGTACTAGATGCATAGACTAGAGTACAGGCTTAAGACGCCAGACTCTTGTCACGCAGCTTAACTAGCTGATCGCGGGTCTGAGCGGCCTCCTCAAATTCCAGATTGCGCGCATGCAAATGCATTTTTTCTTCGAGGCGATTAATCTCTTTGGCAATATCTTTAATACTATCAAAAGCATCCAGATTATAGGCGGCATCAGCTTCAGCCACTTTGCGGTCGCGTTTATTCTTACCGGTCGCCGCATAGGCGCCTTCCATAATATCGGCAACACCTTTAATAATACTTTTTGGGGTGATGCCATGCTGAGCATTGAACTCCATCTGCATCTCGCGGCGGCGTTTGGTCTCCTCCATGGCACGCTGCATGGAACCGGTGACCTTATCCGCATAGAGAATAGCCTTGCCCTCGAGATGACGTGCGGCACGGCCAATCGTTTGAATCAATGAGGTATCTGAGCGTAGAAAGCCCTCTTTATCCGCATCGAAAATGGCAACCAGAGAAACCTCTGGCATATCCAGACCCTCACGCAGCAGATTGATACCCACCAGTACATCAAACTCGCCCAGACGCAGATCGCGAATAATCTCTACCCGCTCTACGGTGTCTATATCAGAATGTAAATAGCGCACTCGGACGCCATGTTCATCTAGATATTCGGTTAAATCCTCAGCCATGCGCTTAGTTAGCACGGTAATCAGGATACGTTCATTTTGTGCCGCTCTGGTGCGAATTTCCGACAGCACATCATCCACCTGGGTGAGTGCCGGCCGCAGTTCAATTACAGGGTCAAGTAAACCGGTGGGGCGCACTACCTGCTCGACAATCTGCCCGGCATTGGCCTCTTCATAGCGACTGGGGGTTGCAGACACAAAAATCATCTGTGGCGCAACGCCCTCCCACTCATCGAAGCGCAGTGGACGGTTATCCAGTGCCGACGGCAGTCTAAAGCCATATTCCACCAGGGTCTCTTTGCGCGAGCGATCACCTTTGTACATGGCGCCCAGCTGCGGCACGGAGACATGGGATTCATCAATAATCATCAGAGCGTTATCTGGCAGATAATCAAATAAGGTAGGCGGTGGCTCGCCGGGCAGTCGGCCAGAAAGGTAACGAGAGTAATTCTCGATACCATTGCAGTACCCAAGCTCGCGCATCATTTCGGTGTCGTAGCGCACCCGCTCTCCCAGCCGCTGAGCTTCGACCAGCTTATCGACTGAACGCAGCTGATCCAGGCGGATAACCAGTTCTTCCTGAATCTTATCCGCGGCTTCCAACACCTTATCCCTGGGGGTTACATAATGGGATTTTGGATAGATGGTAAATCTGGGAACCTT
>DDCQ01000024.1:0-1431 GCA_002334915.1 Porticoccaceae bacterium UBA2002 | reverse complement strand
GCTTCATAGTCAGAATCTGCCGGGTAGACATCAATAACATCCCCGCGCACCCTGTAGGACGAGCGATCAAAATCCACATCATTGCGCTTGTATTGCAACTCAGCCAGACGCCGCAGAATATCCCGCTGATCAATTTGCTCACCGCGAGACAGGTGCAGCACCATTTTTAAATAGGAGGATGGGTCACCCAGACCATAGATGGCCGAAACCGTAGCCACCACAATTACATCCTGCCGTTCCATCAGCGATTTGGTTGCGGAGAGCCGCATCTGCTCAATATGGGAGTTTACCGAGGCATCTTTTTCAATAAAGGTGTCCGATGAGGGCACATAGGCCTCAGGCTGGTAGTAGTCATAGTAGGAAACAAAGTACTCGACTGCATTGTTGGGGAAAAACCCTTTAAATTCGCCATATAGCTGAGCTGCCAGAGTTTTATTATGGGCCAGTACAATGGTGGGCCGCTGTACTTCTTCAATGACTTTTGCCACGGTAAAGGTCTTGCCGGAGCCGGTAACCCCCAATAATGTTTGCCCTGCCAACCCATTGGACAGGCCCTCTACTAGACCTTTTATAGCCTCCGGCTGGTCCCCCGCAGGCGAATAGTCACTGACTACCTTAAAGGGCCGTATAGGGCGTATTTTGGTCTCGCTCAGCAAGGGGTTATGCCTTTTCGTTGCTTGGATGACTGGCTGCACAGGGTGGTAAAAAACTCTGTGTTCTTTTGGTTCAGTGTCTGTATCAGCGCAGCGACCCCACCCTCTTTAATAATACCGCGAAATTCATGCTTTTTGATGGACACATAAGTGATGCCTTTGAAACGCACATCTACCGCTTTCCACTGGTTCTGGTCTGTACGTTTTATTAACAGATCCAGATTGAGGTCTGGAAGCACCGAGGACAGCATACGTACCTGCACCCACCCCAGAGTATCTTTGTCGTTAAGCACCACGTCTACCACATCGAAAATCTGCGCTGTGTAGCGCTCTAGCCCTTCAAAAGCATAGCGCATCAGCGTGCGATCCACCGCGGCAACCAGCCTGTTCTGCTCGACCTGCGACAGTGCCTTAAAGCGAGATTTGCCAATTAATGCACTAGTGGTTGAGGCTACATCCCAGCGGGATTTGACCCTGCTATTAATAAAGTCTGCATAGGCGCTTGGGTTAGTCAAATATAAGGTCTGATTTTCTGATAGCTCCTGGGTGACTGTGCGAAATAGCGGTGCAAACTGACTGGTAATCTTTTGCTCAGCGTCTGTGACAGGTGCAGAGGCTAGCACCCAAAATGGCGACAGAAACAGGCTACAGATAATAACTTGGGCGGCAGTCACGACAATCTTTTGCATAGGTATTGGGGTCCTGGTGGTGCTGTAATAATGGGGATTATAGCGGCCTGAGAAGTAGTCTTCAGACCCCAGTTAAACAGTTAATTATT
>DDCQ01000049.1 GCA_002334915.1 Porticoccaceae bacterium UBA2002 | reverse complement strand
CTGGATAGTTGGCCATAATCCATTCGCAGGCCACAAAGGTGGCTTTGCCCACCATATTTTGTCCCGCTGCATCGCCAGTGGTGTAATTAAATCGCAGGTAGCGCATGCGGGCGGCGGCAAACTGCTGAATATTGCGCAGCTTGCCAGATCTGGTCGTGGTTTCAGCCTGGGCGGCAATCTGGTCGAAGTTTTCCTCTACCCAGACACCAAAGTCTCGAGCCTGACGGGCATCTTCAAAGACAAACACTGGGGCCCTTTGCATGGCATCGTCAACCACAGTGACCTTGGCACCACCGGATTCGCGCAGCAGTCGCGCCCCGCGATTGTAACTGGCGATAAGGGTGCCCTCACTGGTGGCCATGGGCATATAAAATTCGCCAGAGGCATGCTCACCATTGACCAGCAGTGGCCCGACCAGGCCCATGGGCACCTGCGCCACACCGATAAAATTTTCAATATTGCCGGCAGTGGCTTCAGGATCAACAGAGTAATGACCAACATGATGCAGTGAGGTGGATGTTTTCTCACGGATAAAATCACGGCGATTTTGAGCCATTTCTTCGGTGTAATCATTGGCGCTATCTCTTGGAATTCGGTCAGACATAAATGGGACTCTTTATTATAGTTTTTGTGGGTTCACGAATATCCCAGAAACCACCCATCTAGTCCACCGCTCTGTGCAAACGGAGTTGGCCAGACAGTCCATAACGCCGGCAAAATCCGGCGCTGTCAGAAAATGTCAACTTGCTGTCGTATCATGATAAGTGTCGCTGGTAAAATCTCACTAGTATGGGTGTTATGGAAAATTTAGATGCACAGCAAAAGGCAGAATTAAATCAACAGGCTTTGGTCTGCGCCCGGGAGTATAGGTATGCCATAGCCTGGCCTACTGTATTTCTTGGCCTGGTGGCTTTTACAGGCTATTGGGCCCTGCTGTTTCTGGTGATCTTTAAGCAATTATCCCTGCTGCTGGCGATTCCCCTGATGGCCATACTGATCTATGCCGCCTACACGGTGCTGCACGAGGCTGTGCACTATTGCATCAGCGGCAATATCAAGTCTCTACGCTGGCTCAATGATGGCATTGGTTATCTGGCAGCCACAATTCTCCTTACCGGACTGGTTGCTCATCGCTACGAGCATCTTAAACATCATCGCAATGCCAACAATGGCAGCAGAGACCCGGATCAATACGCAGCGCATATTGTCAGCTCGGTTGGCTCTATGTTGAAGTCCTGCTGGACCGCGATTGCGGGACAATACACCACTTATATGGCCGACCGCTGGGATCAGGCTCCCGCCAGACAGAATATTGTCTTGGTGCTGGAAATTGCACTGGCTATTGGACTGCGCGTACTGCCCTTTGCTCTATTGTCTGCCTTTGGCGATGCAAGCATTCAGGGGCGCTGGGTTGAGGGTTTGATTGCTCTGGTCGCTAGTGGCCTGGCTGGCACCTTTATGCTGGTCTATCTGTTTGCCTATATTGTTCACCGACCTCACAGAGTCACTGAGCGATATCTGAACACCTCGATTATTCTGATTCCCGGCCCCCTTTCCCATCTGACAACTCTGATGTGGGGCTATCAGAACTACCATGCTGTGCACCACCTGTTTCCCTGGGTTCCGTTTTATCGGTATCGCCGACTTTTCAACCGTATCCGCCCGGTGATGAATGCCATGGGGGCCCCTATTTACCAGCTAAGCTGGAGAGGTTTACGCCCGGTTTCCCCTAAAAACCAGTAGCTAGGAAAATCTATTGGCATTAATACTGTCAATTCTGGTATTATGCTGCGCAATAACCTTTGAACACTACAGGCAGCCCAATGAAAATTCTAAGAACGCCAGATAGCCGTTTTGCCAATCTCAAAGAATACCCCTTTGAGCCCCATTACACAGTGGTGAAGACTCATGATGGTACTGATCTCAGAATCCACCACATAGATGAGGGCCCTAAAGATGGGCCGGTGATTCTGTGTATGCATGGGCAACCCGTCTGGAGTTACCTCTATGCGCGGATGATTCCTCACCTAGTAAAAGCGGGAATAAGAGTGATAGCACCGGATCTGCCGGGCTATGGAAAATCTGATAAACCAGCAGCCAGAGAAGATTTTAGTTACCAGCGTCAGGTGGACTGGATGAATCAGTGGCTGGTGCAAAATGACTTTGCCAATCTAACCTTTTTTGGCCAGGACTGGGGCGGCCTGATTGGCCTGCGCATGGTTGCGGATAATGGCGATCGCTTCGATCGTGTAGCCATTGGTAATACCGGCTTACCCTACAATCCTGATGCACCCCAAAGTGTTATCGATAGGGTTAAGGCATTTCGCGCCAGCCCCATAAAGCTCAATCTGTTTTCAATGATGAAACAGCTCAATAAAATGAAGGGCCTGGGCAAAGATAATGGTGTCGACCTATTTGCCTACTGGCAGAAATACACCTGGGAAAACCCGGATGTACCAGCAGGCATTATTGCCTCCTCGATGATGGAGCAACGCAATAAACTAGGGGTTATGCTCGAGCTGTTTACTGGCTATATAGGGTTGCGAAACATCTCCCCTTTCCGCACCCAGCTAACTAAAGCCTACGAGGCCCCCTTCCCAACCCCAGCCTATAAAATGGGTCCCAGGGCCATGCCCAGCCAGGTTCCCACCATTCCAGATCAGTCTCTGGAGGCACAGAAAAAAGCCTGGGAGTTTTTTGCCGAGTTTAAAAAACCATTTCTCTGCGTGGGGGCCGGCAATGACCCTGTCTCGGATGGCTTTGAAAAGGCCTGGTTAAAAAAGGTCCCGGGCACCATTGGGCAGCCTCATAGCAATATTGGCGGCGGTCATTTTTTTCAGTGGTCTAAAGCCGAGAAGCTGTCTGCAATATTGGCTGATTTTATCAGGGCCAAATAATAGACGGGGCAAGGCTGAGGTTATTGGTTACTGCTGACTCACAGTAGCGCGGAAAAATTCTATGGACTCAAATTCGCTGGAGGCACCCTCATCCTCTGGCGTACCATAGGCGCTATTGGCCGATAGTTTAACAACCACCATATCAGCCTCTGGCGCTATATAGATAAACTGATTGTAAACACCTATGGCCATAAACTCGCCAGTGGTGCCTTCGGGAATCCACCACTGGTGGCCATAACCCAGAGGCCAGTCTGAGGCCGGATTATCGCCCGGCACCAGATGTGGGGCATCTGCAACTATAGAGGCAGACACCCAGTCTGCTGGCACAATTTGGTGGCCATTAAGGGCGCCACCCAAGCGATATAACTCACCCAGCTTGGCGTAGTCACGGGCAGTAATATTGAGCCCTCCAAAGGCCATTTCCATGTTATCGGCATCGGTAAGCCAATAGCCTATATTCTCTGCACCCATGGGATGCCACAAATTTTCAATCATGTATTCTGTAATGCTGCGGCCAGTAGCTGCGGTCAACAGCATACCCAGCGCCTGAGTATCTGTGCTGTTGTAGCGATTATAGGTGCCGGGCGCCATCTCCCTGGTCAGGGTGGTGGCAAACTTATTCATCGAACCACCCAGAGCAAAAACTCGGGCAAAGCGATTAATATCCGACTCCGGATCGCCATAGTCCTCATTCCAAGAGGCGCCAGAAGACATCTGCAAAATATCCTTGATTGCAACATTGTCATAGGCCGAGCCTGCCAGCTCCGGCGCATAGTCGGTGATAGGGTCATTAATATCGCGGATATGGCCCTGCTCAATCGCTATGCCAATTAACGCTGAAATAAAACTTTTGGCCACCGACATAGA
>DDCQ01000085.1 GCA_002334915.1 Porticoccaceae bacterium UBA2002 | reverse complement strand
AAAAGGCGGCAGTAATGGAACCTGCCGCCATGGGGGAGAAGCGTTTAGCACACTGCATGTTAAAAAGACTTGGCAAAACCCAGGGACAGGGCCGTTATGGTGCTGCCCTGCTTATCGGCGTAGCGCACTAGTTCCAGGCTGGAGTGCACATGGGGCATTAGGGCCCAGTCGGCGCCTAGGCCGTAGGAGATATCATCGACCTTGTTTTCGGTGGTGACACCCAGGGTGGTTTGCTCAACTGCTATCTGGGTGTAGCCAAGCAGCAGGTAGGGGTAAAACCTGTCTCCTGCGGGTGCGCCCACTCGGACATAGGCGCCGTAGAATTCCTGCACCTCAAACTCAAATTCCTGGGCAAAAACAGAGTCGACCAGACTGTCGCTGCCCAGCCCGTAACCCAGGCGAAACTCCGCCGACAGAAATGGGCTGTACTGCTTGCCCATGCGACCATAAATAGCGCCTACCTCAGCATCTTCAAAGCCCTGCTCGGCAACTTGCATAGCGGATAGATTGATACCAATGTAGGCATCAGGAGCGTAGTAAAAGTGAGTGTAATGGTCCTCAGCAAAGGTATTGCTGGGAGAGAATGCAGACACTAACGAAAATACCAACGCGACAAACCAAAAGACAGCTGTCCATTGTTTACACATGTTATTTTCCTTAATTGTAAAAAGGTACTGCAAACACCTTTTGAGCTACACCACCTGCCAACGTGGCGACTGATTAAGTACCTCCCGAACTTCTTGCTTGTTGATGCAATCGCGACCTACTGACTGAACTGAAGTGGTGCGGCAGAGTATAGAAACCACTTCAAAAACCCCGTATTGAACCCCCTGGAGTAACCAACTATCTCCATCCTCCATGTGGCTTACAACTTCCTGATGTATGTCTAAATAGAGCGAGTCAGACTCCCTATACCCCAACTCAGTTGCGTCTATACCTGCGTGCAGCCCAACCCGACAATCTTGCGGCCACAGGCTCATTACCATCTCGAAACATCTATCAAACTGATCTTCCCGAATAATATCAACCACAGTCTTTGCCTCCAAATCCATTTGGGTGTGGGTAAAATTTGGTTAGATAAATATATAGACTATAAATTTGCGACCGTGGTGACTAGTTGAAAAGATACTGACGAAAGGTCATGCCAACGCAAGACCCTTATTCTGATGATCGTAAAGGATTTTTTCTTTTTGGGATGAGTTACCAGGGCAATGCGTCCAGGTCTACGTTGCCGCCGGTGAGGATAATGGCTACGCGCTTGCCCCGAAACTGCTCGGGCTGGTCCATTATGGCGGCCAGGGGTACGGCGCAGGAGGGCTCTATAATCACTTTGAGTCTGGTCCAGATAAGGCGCATGGCTTCGACTATGCGCTCTTCGGAACAGAGCAAAATATCGTCTACGGTATTGGTGATGGCGGCAAATGGGCGCACCCCGACTGTGGCGCGCAGACCGTCGGCTATGGTGTTGGGGCTGTACTCTGCCAGGCGCTGGCCTGTGGTGAAGCCCAGCCAGGCATCTTTGGCCTGCTCTGGTTCTGCGCCTATCACCTGAGCATTACTCAGGGCTTTAACTGCAATGCCAGTGCCACCAATTAAGCCGCCACCACCCACTGGAGCCATAACAATATCTACTTCAGATTCAATCTGTTGTAACAATTCAACTGCGGCTGTGCCCTGCCCCGCCATAATCTGGTCCGCATCGAAAGGGTGCACTAACGTATAGCCGTACTGCTCAACTAATGTTGTGATTGCGGCTTCCCTCGCCACCATGGTTGGCTCACAAAGCTGTATGGTGGCACCATAGCCCGCCACTGCGGCTTTTTTAACCGCGGGGGCATTCTCTGGCATCACCACGGTGCAATCAGCACCTCTTAGGCTTGCGGCCCAGGCCAATGCGGCGCCATGATTTCCCGATGAATGGGTAACAACGCCTTTGTGCAGACTAGCATCGTCCATGGAAAATACTGCATTGCAGGCGCCGCGGGCTTTGAATGCACCAATCTTTTGGAAGTTTTCTGCTTTAAAAAATAATTCACAGCCCATCATTTTATTGAGCAGCTGACTCTGCAAAATAGGCGTGCAATGAATATGGGGCGCTATGCGCTTATGGGCTTGCTGAATATCTTTAATGGTTAATTTCATAGCGTCAGTTTAGCCCAATCATGACGAGACTCGCGACTAAAACAAATAGTTTGCATCAGCCCAATGGTTACTTTATTTTGGTGGGAGTGATGGCCAGTATTACCCTTGGGCTGGTGGCTCTATTTAAAAGGAATAAATGGCTGTGATGGAAAAAATCGAATACTGGCTAACATTACCTATTATACAAATCGGTGATTTTTCACTGCGCCTGTCCGATCTAGCTTCTGCCATGGGCATTATTATTGTCACCATGATTGCGTCGCGGGTACTCACCCGCGCTGCCACAGTGGCAGGCAAACGCAGCCGCGCTAAAGATCAAAATATCTATGTTATAAACCGGGTGTTGAAATACCTAGTTTATGCACTGGGCATTTTTATGGCCCTGTCGGTACTGGGTTTTAGTTTTGATAAGCTGGCCCTTATCGTAGGTGCACTGGGTGTGGGCATTGGCTTTGGTTTGCAGTCTATTGTTAATAATTTTGTCAGCGGCATTATTATTCTGTTTGAGAAGTCTCTGCGGGTGGGGGATTTTATTGAGTTGCCCAATGGTCTATTGGGGGAGGTGCGGGAGGTTAATATCCGCAGCACGCTGATTCGCACATTGGATAATGCGGATATCCTGGTGCCAAACTCAGACTTTATTACCAACCAGGTGAATAACTGGACCCTGAATGATGATGTTAGGCGCTTTACCATTAATTTCAGCGTGGCCTACGGCAGCGATTTATCACTGGTTACAAAAGCTGGTCTTGAGGCGGCAAATAGTATCGAGCATACATTGCAGCGCCCCAACCTGATGCCGGCTGTTCTTGTTCGTGAGCTGGGTGACTCTGGTGTGGAGTGCATGCTATCGGTATGGACTGAAGGCGATCTGGTCAAGCGGCCGGGGCTGATCACCTCGGCTTACCTGACCGCCATATACAATAGCTTGAGAGAGCATAACTTGGAAATCCCATTCCCACAGATGGACGTGCATATGCGCGGCGAATAAGGTCTGGGCAATAAAAAAGCCGCTCTAATGAGCGGCTTTTTTACAGGTTCCATTTGCTGCTGTTACTTAAGGTCGCGACCGCGGTTGGCCGCAATTCGCAGACGCAGGGCATTTAATTTAATAAAGCCCTCGGCATCCGCTTGATTGTAAGCGCCACCATCGTCATCGAAAGTAGCAATATTGGCATCAAATAAGCTGTCATCGGACTTGCGCCCTACCACGCTCACATTGCCTTTGTAGAGTTTGATGCGAACGTCACCATTAACCACATCCTGAGTCTGATCAATCGCGGCTTGCAGCATCAGGCGCTCTGGAGCCCACCAGTAGCCGTTGTAAATAAGCTTGGCGTAGCGCGGCATAAGTTCGTCTTTCATATGAGCCACTTCGCGGTCCAGAGTCAGAGACTCTATGGCGCGGTGGGCTTTCATCATTACGGTGCCCGCTGGGGTTTCGTAGCAGCCGCGAGACTTCATGCCTACATAGCGGTTTTCCACTATATCCAGGCGGCCTACGCCATTGGCGCCGGCTACTTTGTTGAGGTGCTCTATAACTGTGGCCGCTGACATGGCTACACCGTCGATGGCAACAATATCACCCTTCTGGTAGCTGATATCCATGTAGGTAGCCTGATCAGGTGCTTCCTCTGGAGACACTGTCCAGCGCCACATATCGTCTTCGGCTTCTGACCAGGGGTCTTCGAGGTTGCCGCCCTCGTAGGAGATATGCAGCAGGTTGGCGTCCATGGAGAAGGGGGATTTTTTACCGCGCTTCATTTCTACGGGGATTTTATGCTCAGCGCAGTAGTCCATTAGCTTGTCGCGGGAATTTAAATCCCATTCGCGCCATGGGGCTATTACTTTAATGCCTGGCTTGAGGGCATAGGCTCCCAGCTCAAAACGCACCTGATCATTGCCCTTGCCTGTCGCACCATGGGAGATGGTGTCGGCACCGGTTTCATTGGCGATTTCGATTAGGCGCTTGGCGATTAGCGGGCGGGCAATGGAGGTGCCCAGCAGGTACTCGCCTTCGTAAATGGTATTGGCGCGGAACATGGGGAATACAAAGTCCCGTGCATACTCTTCGCGCAGGTCGTCGATATAAATCTCTTTAACACCCAGAGCCTCTGCTTTGGCGCGGGCGGGTTCTACTTCTTCACCCTGGCCTATATCGGCGGTAAAGGTAACCACTTCGCAGTTATATTCTTCCTGCAGCCACTTAACAATAACTGAGGTATCCAGGCCGCCTGAGTAGGCGAGAACGACTTTATTGACCGATGACACGTTGCTTAATCCTTTGCTGGGGAAAACGGGGGCGAATTCTACCCTAAATTGATGGCTTTGTGTGCCGTTTAACCCTGCAGCGCCCTGATTGCCTCTATTTCTGCGGGATCAAATAATTGATAGCCCAGGGCAGCAAACTCTGCCAGTTGCTGCTCGCTGGGGAATGAATAGTATCTGGCATCACCCTGCTGAGGCTGGGCTATTAGTTCAATACCAGAATCCAGCTGCTGCACTGCACTGGCCAGCTGCTGGCAGCCAGCGCTGTAGAGGTTGAGTACATTTAGCAGATAGGACTGTTGTGGATTTAGCGGGATTTTGGCGATCGACAGAATATCACCGGTGTCTACTCCAGCGTCCTGAATAAAATGCAGGGTGGAGCCAATCTGCGCCTCGCCATTTATCATGGCCCTAAAACTGGCCATGACCCCACGGTAGTTGGGCAGTACACCGGAGTGCAGATTAATAACACCATGTCTGGGGATAGCAATCACAGGCTCGCGAAGAATCAACCCAAAACGAATAGACAGAATAATATCTGGCTCTGTCGCCTGAATACGCGCCACAGCCTCCGGGCTGTTGACCTTGCTCCCTATGTCGGCAAAACCCTGTAGTTGGCAATTAGCCTTGCGGGCCAGGCTATCAAAGCTTTGAGAGCTGGTGGCAACCAGCTGTTTTTCAAACTCGGCCAGAGCCATCAATGGCTGGGACAGGCTATGGTCGCGGCCAACTTTTTCGGAGATAAAGATCGACAGCCGGTGCTCGCCGAGCAAACCAATCAAACGGCCCAGGGCAATATGGCTGGCTAGATCACGATTGATTAACAGGGCAATATTCATAGCGCTAGATTTACACAAGTGCTCGTATGAAGCCACTGTTTCCGGTAGCATTAGTAGTCTAACCAAGGACCGTTCTCAATGGATCAAATCAGCATTATCCAACCCGACGACTGGCACCTGCATCTGCGCGATGGGCGAGCACTTGAAACCACAGTGCCAGCGGCGGCGCGGGGTTTTGGGCGCGGCATTATTATGCCCAACCTGACTCCACCAGCCACTACAGTGGCCGGAGTGGCGGCGTACCGAGAGCGTATTTTGGCCGAGCGGCCCGAGGGCTCTAACTGGGAACCGCTGATGGTGCTGTATCTGACGGATAATACTGACCCTGAAGAAATTCGCGCGGCCAAAGAATGCGGCTTTATTCAGGGCTGCAAATACTACCCTGCTGGTGCCACTACTAATTCAGATTCTGGGGTGACCGATCTGGCCAATATCAGTGCGGTGCTGGAGACTATGCAGGAAGTGGGCATGGTGTTGCAGCTGCACGGTGAGGTAACCGCCAATGAGATTGATATTTTTGATCGCGAGGCGGAGTTTATTGAGCGCCACCTGCGCGGTCTGGCCGAGCAGTTCCCGGGGCTTAAAATTATTTTGGAACATATCACCACGGCTCAGGCCGTGGAGTTTGTCAGCCAGGCCAGCAATAATATAGCGGCTACTATTACGCCCCAACATCTGCTGTTTAACCGCAACCATATGCTGGTGGGTGGCATTAGGCCACATCTGTTTTGCCTGCCTGTTTTAAAGCGCAATGTGCACCAGCAAGCTCTGATTGAGGCGGCCACCAGCGGCAATGCAAAATTCTTTTTGGGTACGGATTCTGCCCCCCATATTCAGAGCCGCAAAGAGAGCTCCTGTGGCTGTGCTGGCTGCTTTAGCCACCATGCCGCCATTGAGTTCTACGCCGAGGTGTTTGAGCAGGCCGGGGCTCTGGATAAACTGGAAGCCTTTGCCAGCACCAATGGCCCGGACTTTTATGGCCTGCCGCGCAACAGTGGCAAGATTACATTGCAGCGCCAGTCCTGGCAGCTGCCCGAGTCTGTACCCTTCGATGGTTCGCAACTGATTCCGCTAGGTGCCGGCACCAGCCTTAACTGGAAACTGAGCCTCTAATGGATATGCCCGAAGAGTTATTGCAACCCTCGCTGATGGCCAAACGCTTTCGCGGTTTTTTGCCTGTGGTGGTGGATGTTGAAACCGGTGGGTTTAATTCGCGCACCGATGCCCTGCTGGAAATTGCCGCGGTTATTTTGGAGATGGATGCACGGGGCAATCTGCAGATCAAAGAGAGCTACAGCAAAAATATCGACCCCTTTCCGGGCGCTGTGGTTGAACCCTCGGCGCTGGAATTTACTGGCATAGATATCTATGACCCCGAGCGTGATCCGGAAGAAGAGGGCGAGGCTCTGCGGGAAATTTTTCGCCCAATTCGCAAAGAGATTAGTGATACAGGCTGCACCAGATCGGTCATGGTGGCTCACAATGCCCACTTTGATCTGGGCTTTGTCAATGCGGCCATTGAGCGCAACCAAATTAAGCGCACCCCGTTTCACCCGTTCTCCTGTTTTGACACCTCGACATTGGCGGGGCTGGCCTATGGTCAGACTGTGCTGGCCAAGGCCTGTGCAGCGGCGGAGATAGAGTTTAATAATCGCGATGCCCACAGCGCCCTGTATGACACTATTAAAACTGCCGAGCTATTCTGCAAAATTACTAATCGCTGGAAAGAATTAGGCGGCTGGCCAGCCGCCTAACTGATCGGACCCAAATGCGGGTTTATTTGTTTATCCAGAAGTCGGCTTTTTCAATGCCCAGTTTCTGCGGATCAAATGTGGGATCCTGGCCATTTTCCAGCTGGGTTTCGTAATCTTTTAGCGCCAGCATGGCCGGCTTTTGCAGTATCAGAATAGCCACAATATTCAGCCAGGCCATCAGGCCCACCCCTATATCACCCAGCGCCCAGGCAATATTCGCGCTCTTTAACCCGCCATACATTACCGAAGTCAGCACCAGCGCCTTAAGGAATAACACCAGCCAGGGACGATGCACCTTGCGGTTAATAAACATCACATTGGTTTCGGCAATATAGTAGTAGGCCACAATGGTGGTAAAGGCAAAGCACAGCAGTGATACAGCCAGTATGCCGCTGCCAAAGCCTGGCAGTACTGTATCAAAGGCACTCTGCACATAGGCTGGGCCAGCCTCGTAACCTGAGAGGCCCTGATAGAGCATCACTCCCTCTGGCCCCTGCACATTGTAGAGACCAGTCATCAGAATCATAAAGGCGGTAGCGGTGCAGATAAGCAAGGTATCTACATACACAGAAAATGCCTGCACCAGCCCCTGTTTGGCCGGGTGCGAAACCTCTGCGGCCGCTGCCGCATGGGGCGCTGTACCCTGCCCTGCTTCATTGGAGTAAATACCGCGCTTAACACCCCATTGCACGGCCATGCCGATAATGGCACCAAACCCAGCATCCAGACCAAAGGCACTGCTGATAATGAGTTTAATTACCGCGGGCAACTGGTCGATATTGGCACCCATCACCACAAAGGAAATCAGGATATAACCCAGTGCCATGGCCGGAACCACCACCTGAGCAAAGTGCGCTATACGCTTTACACCACCAAAGATAATCAGTGCTATACCCAGAGCAATAAACGAGGCTGTGGCAATAGGTGGCACATTCCAGGCATTGTTCATGGCGGCAACAATGCTGTTGGACTGAATGCCCGGCAGGCAAAAACCTACGGCGATAATGGTCGAGGCAGCAAATAACCAGGCGTACCAGTTTTGGCCCATGGCTTTTTCAATAAAATAAGCCGGACCACCGCGGTATTCGCCATTGTCATCTTTCTCTTTGTAAATCTGCGCCAATGTGGCTTCTACATAGGCGGTTGAGGCACCCAAAAAGGCTACCATCCACATCCAGAAAACCGCCCCCGGTCCACCCATGGCAATGGCCGTGGCTACCCCGGCAATATTACCTGTGCCCACCCGGCCCGACAGAGACATGGCTAGGGCCTGAAAAGAGGAGACACCGGAGTCAGAACTGCGACCCTCGCGCATAATACTGAGCATATGGCGGAAGTGGCGCACCTGTAAAAAACGGGTGCGCACAGAGAAGTACAGCCCCGAACCCAGACAGAGATAAATTAGTGCCGAGCTCCAGATAACGGAGTTAAGTTGACCCAGAAAAGCTTCCAAGATGATTCCTCGTTGTTTTTATTGTTAGTGTTTCGTCGCCCAGTCTTGCCCTGTGGTGCATAGGCCAGAGGAACAGACGGAAGCTATTCTTTTATTAATCGCTTCGCATTACAAGGGCCAATTATCAATTGCCTTATCAATGGTACCAGGCCAGCGAGTAACGACTTCCAGTATACGGCTGTAATGACCAAATAAGTTTATCAATGTCATTGGCGCCTCTGGCTCGGCCGCTAGGACTTCTGCTGCAGAGACAGGCCCAGTTGGTAGAGCTGCTTTTTATCGCCGCCGCTAATTTTGGCGGTGAGCGAGGCGGCTTTGGTTAGAGGTAATTCTTTGAGCAGCAAGCCGAGCACTTTCTCTGAATCCACAGAAACCACATCGGACTCATTGGCTGCCCCGGCAATCACCAGTACTATTTCACCACGCTGCTGGTTACTGTCTGCCTGCACCAATGCTAATAATTCTGCCATGCTGCCCTGCAGGTAGGTCTCAAAGGTTTTGCTGATTTCCCGTGCCATAAAGGCGGGCCGATCGGCACCAAAGATATCCAGCATATCGGCAATGGTGTCTGCAATGCGATGGGGGGCCTCGTAGTAGACCATGGTCTCGGCACTGCCCTTGACCGCTGACAATGAGGTTTTGCGCTGGGTACTTTTGGCTGGCAGAAAACCCATAAATTTAAATTTGTCTGTCGGCAACCCGGAGACACTGAGAGCCGCGACCACGGCGGAAGCGCCGGGAATAGGTATCACGCTGTAGCCCTGTTGACGGGCTTCGGATACCAGGCGGTAACCGGGGTCGGAAATCAGGGGCGTGCCCGCATCGGAGATAAGCGCCACATCTTCACCGGCACGCAATCGCTTGAGGATGTTGTAACTGGATTTTTTGTCCGTATGATCATGATAAGCAATGCAGGGTTTATCTATACTGAAGTGATCTAGCAGCTTTTTACTGTGGCGAGTGTCCTCGCAGGCGATTACACTCACTGACTGGAGAGTCTCTACTGCGCGGGGTACCATATCACCCAGATTGCCTATGGGTGTCGCGACTATATATAACGTACCGGATTGATTTGAGTTCATGAATAAAAAGCGTCTTCCATTAATTGTTTTTGCGCTGGGCATCTTAGCCTTAATTGGTGGCTGTGCGCCAACCCCAACCCAGGATACTGTGCGTGCGCCAGTGATTACTGCTGTTGAGGTTCAGGATATCAGTGGCCTGCAAAAAGCCCAGGCCATGCTGGAGTCTGCGCCACTGGCTGCAAACCCCGATCAGCGTATTTTTGAAGCCGCTGTGCTATTTGCCAACGCCGGAGACCTGGCTAAAAGTGCAGAGGTGGCAAAGCTTGTGGTCACCGAGCAGCTCAGTGACCCCCAGTATATTGAATTTAACCTGTTTGTGGCCGAGCTCCAGCTGAGCCTGGACAACCCTCAGGGCGCTATTGAGCGCCTGACTCAGCGTCGCTTTGTCGATAACAGTAAAACTTTTAATGCCGCAACGCTGGGGCGCATGCTGAGCCTGGAGGCAGACACAAATTTTGCCCTGGGCAATACACAGCAGGGGCTGCTGAAGTCGATCAGTTTTGCCAGCCTGCTAAGAAAGCAGCAGGATATTCGCGCTGTGCACAATAGCCTGTGGCGCCATCTAACAGTGCAGCCCTACAGCTATTTACAGCAGGGCCAAAATCACCAAAACACAGTGCTGGCAGGCTGGCTGCAGTTGGCGGAACTCAGCCGCCGCTACCAGACTGATGCTCAGTCCAGAGCGCTGGCATTTAAAGATTGGCAGCGGCGCTGGCGAACACATCCGGCCTCAAAAACTCCGCCCGAAGCAATAAAATCACTGGGGTCATTTAGCCGCGCCTCGGCTCCCTCCCAGGTGGCTCTGTTGCTGCCCCTGCAGGATAACTATGAGGTGCCCAGCTACACCCTGCTGGATGGCTTTATGGGCGCCTATTACCAGTTTCTGGATGAAAATATCTCTGCGGATGCGCCGCAAATTCGCATCTATGACACCAGTGTTCAGTCTATGCAAAAGGCCTATAACCATGCGGTAGAGGATGGTGCCGAGATGATTATTGGCCCCATGCGCCAGTCCGAGGTGGAGGCGCTGATGCCGATGGCCAGCCTGCCGGTGCCCACCCTTAGTCTTAACCGGGTGGAGACGGGCAATGGGTCTCAGCCGCAGAACCTGTTTCAATTTGGTCTCTCGCCCCAGGATGAAATAACCCAGATTGCCGACCGCGCCTGGCAGCAGGGCAAACGCAATGTGCTGATGATTTCACCCAATAATGGCTGGGGGCGAAGTTCAGCTAGCTTCTTTAACCAGTACTGGACAGAAAAAGGTGGCACTGTGCTGGATCAGGTGGCCTACCCCTCCTCGGTCAAAGATTTCACTCCACTATTAAAGCCGCCGCTGCTGATTGATCTCAGCGAAGACCGCGCTGTGCAGATTAAGCGCTTTGTAAATAGCCGCATCAAGTCTCAGGTGCGCCGCCGACAGGATATTGATCTGGTGGTGGTGCTTGGCTACCCGGTGGTGGCGCGACAGATTAAACCGGCACTGGATTTTCTCTATGCCTCTGATGTGCCTGTGGTGGCTACCTCGCATATCTACAATGGTATTCAGCAGACCGATCTGGACCGGGATTTAACCGGTGTTGAATTTAGTGCTATGCCCTGGACATTACCTGGTCAGCTAGCCACAGAACTAACACCGGATACCCGCCTGCACACAGCTTATCGCCACCTCTATGCGGTGGGTCACGATGCCTTTTTGCTGCACAGAAATCTGCGCGATCTGCAGTCTGAACAGGAGACCTGGGTATTTGGTGCCACTGGACTGCTGTCGCTGTCTGATGGGGTAATCAGGCGGCAACAAAAATGGGCTGAGTTCCAGCGTGGCAAGGTGGTGGAGTTGGCGCGCTAGGCGCGAGATAAAAGGCTCGGGGTAATGAGTTAGCAAGCGGAGACTGTAGCTTATGGATAGAGCAGACTGGCAGCACAATAATCTCTCGGGCGCTCAGGCGGAGGACCTGGCCTGTGAGTATCTGATAGATCAGGGCCTGCAGTTGTTGGGCAAAAACTTTCGTACCCGTCGCGGCGAAATTGACCTGATAATGAAAGATAACCGCTGTATTGTCTTTGTGGAGGTAAGGTTTCGCCGCTCTCAGGCCTTTGGCGGCGCAGCGGCATCCATTACCGCAAAGAAATGCCAGCGGCTGGCTGCCGCGGCAGCACTGTATTTGCAGAGCCGCGGTTACAGCGCCTCTAGCCCGGCGCGTTTTGATGCTGTGGCTATAAGCCCGGGCAAAACACTGGGTACTGCTGAGAGCACCGGCCCTTTAGAGGGTCGATTAAAGGGCTATGCCATTGACTGGATTCAGAATATTATAATGTAGCAGTGACTGCAGGGCGTTAGATAACCGCAAAAGGTTAACCTGGAACGGGCTATGTAACTAGAACGGACGTTAAACTCAAAAGGTACTATGGACAAGCAAATTTTTACCCACTTTCAGAAGGTGATCGAGACTACCATGGTAGTCGGCGACGCGTTTTCTGAGCCCATGGCGGCAGCGGCTGAACAGATTGCCCAGGCACTGCTGGCGGGTAATAGTATCTTTAGCTGTGGCGATAAGTCTGCCGTGCCCCTGGCGCAGTTATTCACGGATTATCTGGCCCAGGGTTTTGAGATTGAACGCCCGGGGTTTCCGGCACTGAATATTAATAGGCTGGTGGATAATTCTTTTGGTGCTGAGCGCTACGCCCAGTCTTTGCAGGTGCAGGGAAAAAGTGGCGATGTACTACTTATAGTCAGTGCGGGGGACAATAGCCTTGCTCTGCTGACCGCGATTGAGGCGGCAATTGATAAACAACTGAGTGTAATTCTGCTGTCAGGGGTCAATGATGATTTATTATCGGCCACACTCGGTTACAATGATATTGTGATTCCCGCAGCGGAATTTCAGGGGCAACTGGCAACAGCGGCTCAGTTTCAGATAGTTCAGTGTCTCTGTGCACTGGTAGATCATCAAATTTTTGGAGGCGAGTAAATGCGAGCTTTGGCGGTATTTTTGACCAGCATATTTATACTATCTGGATGTACAACGGTTGTTGATTCGGTCACGTCCAAACCCTTTGACCCAGACCCCTCCAGCACCAGTATGGGGACGGCCATCGATGATATAAAGATGGACACCTTTATTGGCGTCAATATCAAAAAGGCCGACCCTCAACTCGATAAATCCCATATCAATATCAATGTGGTAAACCGCGTTGTTCTGTTAACTGGCGAGGTGCCCACCGCAGCGCTTAAAAAGAAGGCCGGCGATGTGGCCCGGGCCTACAAAGATGTGCGCCAGGTTTACAATGAGCTGCAGGTACGGGGCAAAACCTCTATTGTTTCGCGCACCAACGATACTCTGCTGACCGGCAAGATCAAAACCAAGCTGATGTTTAACGATAAAATAAAGGCTTCAAATATTGAGGTGGTCACCGAGGATAGTGTGGTCTACCTAATGGGCACAGTGGATCGCGCCACTGCAGACCTGGCCGGTAAAATTGCCAGCGATAGCAGCGGTGTTCGCAAAGTGGTCAGAGTATTTGAATATATAGACTAGGCCAACTCTATAGCCATGGCGGTGGCTTCGCCGCCGCCTATACAGAGGCTGGCAATACCCTTTTTTCCGCCGCGCTGCTGCAGCGCATGAATCAATGTGACAATAATTCTTGAACCGCTGGCACCTATGGGGTGTCCCAGGGCGCAGGCGCCACCATTGATATTAAGTCTGTCGTGGGGCATGCCAATTTCACGCAATGCGGCCATGGCCACCACGGCAAAGGCTTCGTTGACTTCCCACAGATCTACATCAGCCACGCTCCAGCCCACTCTATCCAGGGTCTTTTTAATTGCTGTCACAGGTGCGGTGGTAAACCACTCGGGCTCCTGGGCGCTCTGATCATAGCCACGAATCAGTGCAATTGGCTGCAGGCCACGGGCCTCTGCCTCGTCGGCCATCATTAATGTCAGGGCTGCTGCACCATCTGAAATGGAGCTGGCATTGGCGGCTGTCACTGTGCCATCTTTGGCAAAGGCCGGGCGCAGCTGGGGAATTTTATCCGGACGGGCATTACCTGGCTGTTCGTCGGTGTCCACCACTGTCTCGCCTTTGCGCGAGGGGATGCTGACCGGAGCAATCTCGGCATTAAACAGACCCTGCTCTATGGCCGCGTTGGCGCGGCGCAATGATTCAATGGCGTAGGCGTCCTGATCTTCGCGACTAAACTGATATTTATTGGCGCAGCTCTCGGCAAAATTACCCATGGCAACGGCCTGATAGGCATCCTGAAGACCATCGTACTGCATATGGTCCAGCATCTCGGCACTGCCGAACCTGTAGCC
This sequence comes from Porticoccaceae bacterium UBA2002, assembly GCA_002334915.1. Lineage (GTDB taxonomy): Bacteria > Pseudomonadota > Gammaproteobacteria > Pseudomonadales > Porticoccaceae > HTCC2207. Next base: position 7,535 of record DDCQ01000085.1, on the reverse strand, counting down.
CTGACGACCCTGGGGAATCAGATACGGGGCGCGACTCATGCTCTCCATACCACCGGCAACCACCAGCTTTGACTGTCCGGCGCGCAGTGCATTGCCCGCCATCATCACTGACATCATGGCCGAGCCACAGACTTTATTGACCGTGGTGCAGGGGGTGGCTTTATTGATACCAGCTGCCAGAGCAGCCTGACGCGCTGGCGCCTGACCCAGACCTGCAGACAGCACACAGCCCATAATCACTTCATCAATATCTTCTTTGCTCAACCCTGCGCGCTCTAGAGCGGCACTGATTGCCACTGCACCCAGATCCGGAGAGGCCACTGCAGACAGGCTGCCCATCATGCCACCCATAGGTGTGCGCGCGGCGGATAAAATAGCTATAGGTTGAGACATAGGAAACTCCCGGATATTTGTAGTTGGCAAAGCCCGGTTACTTAACAACTCGCAGTGAGGGTTTAGTCTTGGACTTGGATTTTGGCTTAGCGGCCAGCTTGGTTTTTTCTGCCGAACTCAATACTGGCTTGGGGCCACTCGGAGGTTTTGGTGGCGGGTTGTCTTCTGGGTTCTCTGGCTCAAATACCATACCCTGGCCATTTTCCTGGGCATAGATACCCATAACGGCGCCCACGGGAAGATAAATATCTATGGGCATGCCACTAAAGCGCGTCGAGAGCTGAACATAGTTGTTGTTCATCTCAAAACTGCTGACGGCTCGGGGGGCTATATTGAGAACAATCTGGCCATCGGTGACAAAATCCTGGGGCACTTCTACCTCAGGATAATGGGCATCGACCACGATGTAGGGAGTACAATCGTTATCCACTATCCAGTCATAGAAGGCTTTTAGCAGATAGGGTCGATTGGACCGCATATTCATCTCAGTTCATCAGGCGCGAATTTCGCGCTCAAGATCAGTGAGACTTTCCTGGAAGGAAGGACGCTCGAACAGGCGATCCATATACTCCAACAGGGGCTTAACCTGACGGTTGTTGGGCAGCTTGATACCCAGCTGGGGCAGACGCCATAACATGGGCGCCAAACAGCAATCGACCAGGGTAAATTCCTCACTCATAAAGTAAGGCATCTCGGTGAAGATGCTGGAAATAGTCATTAGCGACTCGTGAAACTCTTTGCGCGCCGCTTCGGCTTTTTTAGTTTCCGGGCTGGCGATAATGGTGTCGACCAAGGTGCACCAGTCCCGTTCGATGCGATAGATCCACAGACGGCTCTGGGCTCGGGCCACCGGGTAGACTGGTAACAGTGGCGGATGAGGGAAGCGCTCATCGAGATATTCCATCACAACTTTGGACTCATAGAGAGCCAGGTCGCGATCTACCAGTGTTGGCAGGGTTCCGTAGGGGTTAGCCTCGAGAATTTCTTCAGTTACCCCATTGGCTTCGATATCTTCAATATCAACGGTAACGCCCTTTTCAGCAAGTACAATTCGCACTCGGTGACTGTACTGGCAAGTAGGATCGGAAAATAACGTCATCGATGATCGTCGCACAACAACCTCTCATATTTTTATAGTTAGAGGGGCAGATCAGTCTGCCCCGGTGTGGCCACTCAATAATTTGTCTGAACCTAGTGAATGCCTTTCCAGTACTCGCGGTTCAACAGAACAGTGGGTACCAATAATAGTAGCAAAAATAACAGCACCAGACGGCCTATATGCTTGCGTTGCTCGGCCATTGGCTCGGCAATATAGGTTAAAAAGTTAACCAGGTCATAAACTGCAGTCTGGTATTCTTCTTCGCTCATGGTGCCGGCTTTGGTAATGCTGTAGTTGCCACAGGGGTCGTCGAGAATATCTTCGCCGGTCATCAGGTCGCGCTTGATACCACCATTGGCCGCCAACACAGGGCCGGGCGCACATTCTGCCAATCCCTGAAGGTCCAGCAGAGCATGGGGCATACCCACATCCTTAAAGACTTTGTTGTTTACACCTAAGGGGCGACTTGGGTCAGCGTAGAAATTAAGCAGATAGGTATAAACCCATTCTGGCTTGCGAGATCTTGCCACCAGGGTCAGGTCCGGTGGTGCGGCGCCAAACCATTCTTTAGCACTGTCGGCGGGCATGGCAATGTCCATCAGCTCACCAATTTTTTGACCGGTGAATACCATGTTGTCGAGCATCAGTTGGTTGGGGATGCCTATATCATTGGCAACCCGCTCCCATCGCGAGTACTTAAATGAATGGCACCCCATGCAAAAATTTACCGCTAACTTGGCTCCGTTTTGCAGTGATGCATCGTTAGTCAGCTGAGCTTCAAAGGGCTCGCAGTCAATGGTTCCGCAGGCGTAGCCACTCTCGGCACCCACTGCCTTGATGGGGATAACCACCAGCAGTGCAACTATACCAATGGCGCCCAGGGTTTTGAGGGGCCCGATACCGCCGTCCATAGTAATGCGCGCCGGCTCTGGTCTGGTGGTCTCGTATTTGGTCCAGAAATAGATACCAATAAAGTACGAGAAATACAACACTGTACAGATCTGCGCAAGAATGGTGCGGCCTTCAGTGGGAGCCTTAACACCCAGATAACCGAGAATAATAAATACCGCGGCAAATATAAGCAGGGCAGCCCGGCTGATATTGCCCTTGTAGCGCATAGAGCGAACCGGGCTTCTGTCCAGCCATGGCAGCACAAACAGGATGGCGATAGCCGCACCCATAATAATAAAGCCGCCCAGTTTGTCTGGCACCGCCCGCAACATGGAGTAGTAGGGGGTGAAGTACCAAACCGGGGCAATATGCTCTGGGGTTTTCAATGAATTGGCAATTTCAAAGTTGGCGTACTCAAGGAAGAAACCGCCCATCTCTGGCATAAAGAACAGCACAGCGCAGAAGGCAAACAGGAATACCACTATGGGTACCAGATCGTGAATCACAAAGTAGGGGAAGAACGGCAGACCATCGATTGGATTGCCGTCTTTATCTTTGTGCTCTTTGATGCTGACACCATCGGGGTTGTTTGAACCCACGTCGTGCAGGGCAATAATATGCATAACGATCAGTGCAATCAGAATAATCGGCAGAGCCACAACATGCAGTGACATAAAGCGATTGAGGGTAATTCCTGAGATCAGGTAGTCACCGCGAATCCACTGGACTATATCTTCACCCACCACTGGAATAGCGCCAAACAGTGAGATAATCACCTGGGCGCCCCAGTAGGACATCTGACCCCAGGGCAGTACATAACCCAAAAAGGCCTCTGCCATCAGGGCCAGGTAGATAGTCATGCCGAAGATCCACACCAGTTCCCTGGGCGCCTTGTAGGAGCCATACATCAGGCCGCGGAACATATGCAGATAGACTACGATAAAGAACGCCGATGCCCCGGTACTGTGGGCATAGCGGATAATCCAGCCGAGATCTACATCTCGCATAATATATTCAACCGAGGCAAAGGCCTGCTCTGCAGAGCCCTGATAGCTCATCAGCAACCAGACACCAGTGACCAGCTGAATCACCAGAACTACCATCGACAGCACGCCGAAGTAGTACCAGAAGTTAAAGTTTTTCGGCGCGTAATACTCCGACATATGACGCTTCCACTCGCGCTGGAGCGTCGGCATACGGGCATTTAGCCATGCGGCAAAGCCTGTTTCGTTGCTCATTACGCAACCTCCGAATCTATACCAATAATCACAACATCATCTGACTCATAGCTATGAGGCGGAATTTCAAGATTAGTTGGTGCAGGTACACCAGCAAAAACTCTACCAGAGAGATCAAACTTGGAACCGTGACAGGGGCAGAAGAAACCGCCCAGCCAGGAGTCGCCACCCAGATCTGCAGCGCCCACATCGGGGCGATACATAGGGGCACAGCCCAGGTGTGTGCACAGGCCAACCAAAATCAGATACTCTTCTTTGCCAGCCATGGTGCGGGCAGAGCCAGACACATAGGCCGGTTGAGAGGCGACTTCTGAGTCGGCGTCTCTGAGGATACTGGTATCAATTGCGTTAATCGCAGCCAGAGACTCTGATGTGCGACGGACTATATAAACTGGCTTGCCGCGCCATTCAACGACCAGGCGACCACCGGCTTCCAGCTTGGAAATATTGACTTTAACCGGGGCACCAGCCGCTTTTGCTTTAGCGCTGGGCTGCCAGGACGATACAAAAGGTATTGCTGCACCAACTACACCTGCACCACCAACTACCGAAGTAGCACCCAACAGGAATTTGCGGCGGCTTTGGTTGACACCGTCATTGCTCATGACGCTCTCCCTCTAAACTTAAAATTTGGATTCAAAACACACGGGCTCGTGTGTAAATAAAAAAGGCGCTGCATAGTAACGGATAGCGCATTTTTACGCAATAATTAGTTGCGCAGAAATAGTCTAACTTATTGATTTTTAAGGGCAAAAAAAAGCCCGACCAATGGGTCGGGCTCTAGTATCAGGGTGTCGATTAACGCTTCGAGAATTGTGGACGCTTGCGCGCTTTGTGCAGGCCCACTTTCTTGCGCTCTACCTGACGTGCATCGCGGGTCAAAAAGCCGGCTTTGCGCAGTGAGGGACGCAGGTTTTCATCGTACTCTACCAGTGCCCGCGCAATACCGTGACGGATTGCACCAGCCTGACCAAAGTTACCGCCACCAGCAACCGAGATATTGAGGTCGAACTTCTCAACCATATCTACAATTTCGAAAGGTTGACGAACAATCATGCGTGCTACTTCACGTCCGAAGTACACATCGATAGCGCGATCGTTAATTGTGATGGTGCCGTTTCCAGATTTCATGAAAACGCGGGCTGCTGATGTCTTGCGACGTCCAGTGCCATAATATTGAGTGTCTGCCATGGTCGCTTTCCGTTAGATTTCTAATGTCTGAGGCTGTTGCGCAGCGTGGGGATGGTTCACACCGGCATAGACCTTCAGCTTTCTAAACATTTCTCGGCCCAGAGGACCGCGCGGTAACATACCTTTAACTGCTGACTGGATAACACGCTCAGGCGCTTTATCGATCAACTTTTCAAAAGAAATGTCTTTGATGCCACCGGGGTATCCGGTGTGCGAGTAATAAATTTTGTCTTTCGCTTTATTGCCGGTAACTGCAACCTTCTCAGCATTGACTACGACAATATAATCGCCTGTATCAACATGAGGGGTGAACTCTGGCTTGTGCTTGCCACGTAATCTTGTCGCAACTTCAACGGCCAGACGACCGAGAGTCTTGCCCTCTGCATCGACGATATACCAGTCGCGTTCTACTGATTCTGCTTTTGCGCTATATGTTTTCATCTTATCCTACCTGGCTTTTGGGGGATCCCAAAAAAGGGTGCGAATTGTAATGACCCCCGGGGCCTATTACAAGGGCTTCTTGAAGCAAAAACTAACTTTTTTGCGCGGTTGTTTAGGGTCGGTGGGGACGAGCCAGATATTCTCGGCTCTGCATCTCCAAAAGACGGCTCTGGGTGCGCGCGAATTCAAACTCCAAACGACCGCCAGAATACAGTGAAGGCAGGGGTTCTGCGGCAGATAGCGCCAGTTTGACACTGCGGTCATAGAACTCATCGACCAGGTTGATAAAGCGCCGCGCCGCATCGTCATTTGCCAGACCCAGGGCGGGCACATTGCTGATCATCACGGCGTGAAACTCTCTGGCGATATCTATATAGTCATTTTGACTGCGCGGACCCTCGCAGATAGCGGCGAAGTCAAACCACACAATATCCTCTGCCAGCACCAGCACAGGAATGGGCCGCCCCTCGACATCCAGATCGACCGCCCGCTTGATTTCACCCTCCACGGGCACCAGGCTGTCAAAGGTGGCCTGAATAGCCCGGTGGGCACCATCACCCAGTGGCGAATGATAGAGCTCGGCTTTTTCCAGGGCGCGCAGTCGATGATCTATACCGCCATCTACATTGACTACCAGGCAGTGCCTGTTGAGCAGCGCAATGGCGGGCAGAAATCTCTGGCGCTGCAGGCCATTGAGGTACAGCTGGTCGGGCACAATGTTGGAGGTAGCCACCAGACAGACACCCCGGGCAAACAGCTCCTGCAACAGCAGGCCCAGAATCATGGCGTCGGTAATATCACTGACAAAAAATTCATCAAAGCAAATTAGGCAGGTTTCATCAGCGATGGTATCTGCCACCAGCTTGAGGGGATTAGCCTTGCCCTTATGGCGTTTTAGATCCTGATGTACCCGACGCATAAAACGATGGAAATGCACGCGCATTTTGCGCTGAAAAGGCAGGCTTTCATAAAAGTTATCCATTAAGTAGGTCTTGCCACGACCCACGCCGCCCCAAAAATACAGCCCCTGCTCAGGTTCGGGAGCTGAATGGGCAAATCTTTTTAGCAGGCCACCCAGAATACCGGCCGCCGGTTTGGCCTGTCGCGCTACCAGACGCTGATATAGCGCCTCGAGATGCTCTACCGCCTGGGCCTGGGAGGCATCGGCGACAAAGCCCTCGCGGCTAAGGTCATTTTGGTAGCGAAGTTTTGGGGTAGACATAAAAGGTTACTACTTGTTTGGCTCAGGGAACTGTAACCAGCAAATAAGTCGGTGACAAGCCAAACTCTGCATCACTACCTGATATAATATTTTGCGTTACAATAGAGGTGCTTTGGAGCAATGGTCTGTGCATTGCACTTTTCGGGTAAGGATAATTTTTTAGGGACCGTACTCTAGGAACCGTATTTTAGGAAATTTTAGATGGGGGCATTACTTTGATCACTCTGACCATGATACTTATTGCAGCGGCGTTCTTTTTGATCGGCGCCGGTATCGGGCACCTGTACTCGCGCAAGTCTGGCAGTGGCGACTCCTCGGTGGCAGAGCTGGAGAAACGGCTTGAGCAGAGTGAACAGCAACTCAAGCGCTATCAGCAAGAAGTCACAGAGCACTTTGTCACAGTGTCCCAGCTAACGACCAATATGGCTCAGAGTTACCGTCATATTCACGAACATCTGGCCACCAGCGCCATCCGCCTTGCCAGCCCTGAAGTTGGCCGTCAGCTTTTAAAGGCCGGGGGTTCTGATCTCAGCCTGGTGGATGAGGATGGCAACCCCCTTATTAGTGCCGAGGATATTGAGCCGCCCAGAGACTATGCCCCCAAGGTACCTGGTGGCATTCTCAGCGAGGATTATGGCCTCGATGAGGCGGATCTCAGCAAAGGCCAACCCAATGCAGCCAACAGCATTGATGAGGACGAAGACGATAGCGACCCCACTCACAATGTCAGCTAGGGCCTAATATAATAGGTCCCGGCACTGGCAGACAGGGAGGTTTGCTATTGACAGTTCCACTCGCTTTAGCCGCCTGATCAGGCGCTACAAACCATCTAAATGGCCCCACAGCCTGCTGCCTGGCGAATGTATCGGCTGCAGAGATTATCTGGGTCAGTCTAACCACTGACTCTGCGATCACTGTATCGCCGACCTGCCCTGGCTAGGCAGCCATTGTCGCCGATGTGCAATGCCAATAAACAGCGCCCCGTCTGATGCAGTATGCGCAGATTGCCAGCAGAGTCCCCCGCTATTCCGCCGCTGCATTGCTGCATTTGAGTACCAGC
>DDCQ01000045.1 GCA_002334915.1 Porticoccaceae bacterium UBA2002 | reverse complement strand
TGTAGAAGAAGTTCTGCCAGGCGCGGGGCTTGCCCAGCACTGTGGTGGTGCCTGCGGCTATATCGTAGCGCACCAGTTTATTTTCCGGGATGGACATACCGTAGAGCAGGTTGTTTACCGGGTCTTTTTGAATGCTAACAATCTGTATCTGCTCGGCGCCTACTCCGTCGGGCTCGCTGGCGCTGAGGTCTGTAAAACTATTGCCCTCGGGCTTGTAGCCATACCAGTGGAAGCCCCTGGTGTTCTGAAAGCTATAGTTCATATCTGAGCTATCTAGGGTGGCCACATAAACTGTGCCATTGTGGTCCAGGGGCCGAGTGTGGAATTTCTCGGCACTTTCATTGGTCTGCCAGTTATTGGCAGCCTCTGAGGCGGATTTGGCATCGCCCACCCAGCGCAATGTGTTGTCATGCTGATACATTCTGTAAAGCATGGAGTTGGTCTGGTGGTCATGGCCGGAAATATAGATCTCGCCATTGGCGTCAGAGCCTACCGCCAGCCAGCTCTGGTCTGGGCGCGAGCCATCCGGGGCATCGGGCATTTGCCAGATATTAACGCCATCGATAGCGCCGGCTCGGGCATCATCGTAGGGTACGGTAATGACTTCTGGTTGCTCTGGTTCCGTTGGTTGCTCTGGTTCATTGGGACTGTTATCTACTGGTGCCTGGGGACTGTCACTACTACTGTCACTGCCACCACCGCCTCCGCCACAGGCTGCAAGCAAGCTGGCTAGCATAATTAGAATAATTTTGGACATACTGAAAGAACGCCCAGTTAGGGGCTCTGCGTCTTTGTGGGGCATAAATATTTTCTCTTTTAATTATATTGGGTATTACTGCATATAGCCGAGGCCTTTCAGCCCTCATCGCACATACTCTTAATCACAGCCTTAAAGGCTCTGTCCAACTCTGAATGCTTGAGTTTCTGGCTAACCGCTGTGACCGTCGACAGCAGGGATGCTGTCGCAGAGCCTACATGGACGACATACATGGATGTATTAGTGTCGCCAGAGGCAGGATGCCAGGCCTTGGGCCTGTCACATATAGGCGTTACTGGTATCTGTATGGTCGGTCATATCCCTAACGCCTTTCAGCTCGGGGATCTTTTCCATCAGGGTTTTTTCTACGCCCTCTTTAAGGGTAAGGCTAACTGCGGAACAACCCTGACAGCCGCCACCAAACTCAAGTACCGCTATACCATCGGCCATTTCTGAGAGTGAAACCACACCACCATGAGAGGCTAAACCGGGATTGATATCGTTATACAGCAGATAGTTAATCTTATCTTCGATGGGGCTATCGTCGGTGACATTGGGTAGTCTTGAGTTGGGGGCTCTAATGGTTAGCTGGCCACCAAACTTATCTTCGGCAAAATCGACCTTGGCTTCGTCCAAAAAAGGAATGCTGCGCTGCTCAAAGTAGGCGTTAAAGGCCTCGTATTCCACCACCAGGTCTTCTTCGTTGTGCTCGCCGGGGCGGCTGTAGGCTATGCAGGTCTCTGCTTTGGGGGTTCCCGGGTCGCTGACAAACATGCGCACGCCTATGCCTTCGCAGTTTTGTTTTTCCAGCAGACCGGCTAGATAGCCCTGGGCAGATTCTGTGATGGTGACATTAAGCATAGCGGGTTCCTGAACCTTAATTATCTGTAAGAGAGATCCTGAGACGAGCTCAGGATGACTGGCAACTAATGATGGTAGTATTTTACGTTATTCGGGGTTATAGGCAAAAGCTTCTTTTGTTTTTAAAGGTCGCTTTTTAAAATAAATTTGGTATGATGCTCATCCATCAAAATATTTTGATACANNAGACAAATTAAGGCGTACACAAGCATTATGGTTGATAAAATTACACATGCGGCCCAGCAGCGTATTCTGGTTTTAGATGGCGCCATGGGTACTATGATCCAGCGTCATACCCTGGAGGAAGCCCATTTCCGTGGTGAGCGATTTGCTGACTGGCATACAGACCTAAAGGGCAACAATGACCTGCTGAGCCTGACTCAGCCGGATATTATCTGCGATATCCACCGCGCCTACCTTGAGGCGGGTGCTGATATTATTGAGACCAATACCTTTAACTCCACCCAGGTGTCCCAGGCGGATTACCAGATGGAGTCTATCGCCCGGGAAATTAATGTCGCCTCCGCCAAACTGGCTCGCGCGGCTGCCGATGAGTTCTCAACCCCAGAGCGCCCGCGCTTTGTCGCCGGTATTCTGGGGCCCACCAGCCGCACTGCTTCCCTTTCGCCGGATGTGAATGACCCGGGCGCGCGCAATGTCACCTTTGATGAGCTGGTGGACAACTACACCGAATCAACCCATGCCCTGATTGAAGGCGGTGTGGATTTGATTATGGTGGAGACTATTTTTGATACATTAAATGCCAAGGCGGCACTATTTGCGGTGCAGCTGGTGTTTGAAGAGCTGGGCTCTGAGCTACCTATTATGATCAGTGGCACTATTACCGATGCCAGTGGTCGCACGCTGTCGGGTCAGACGCCTGAGGCATTTTGGAACTCGGTACGCCACAGCAAGCCGGTCAGCATTGGTCTGAACTGTGCCCTGGGGCCCAAAGAGCTGCGCCCTCACCTGCTGGAAATCTCTAATGTGGCCAACACCATGGTCAGTGCCCACCCTAATGCCGGGCTGCCCAATGAGTTTGGTGGCTATGATCTGGATGCGGCCAATATGGCCGACACAGTGGCGGAGTTTGCCAGTGCTGGGCTGCTAAATATTGTTGGCGGCTGCTGTGGCACTACACCCGAGCATATTCGCGCTATTGCCGATGCGTTGGCGACTATTGCGCCCCGTCAGGTGCCAGAGATTGCACCGGCCTGCCGTCTATCTGGCCTTGAGCCCTTTACCATTAAAGAAGATTCGCTGTTTATCAATGTGGGCGAGCGCTGCAATGTCACCGGCTCGGCAGTGTTTAAGCGATTAATTCTTGAAGAAAACTACGATGCTGCTCTGGAGGTTGCCCGCCAGCAGGTGATTAATGGCGCGCAGATTATCGATGTGAATATGGACGAAGGCATGCTTGAGTCATTGCCTGCCATGGTTAAGTTTTTAAATCTGATCGCCAGCGAACCGGATATTTCCCGGGTGCCGATTATGGTCGACTCCTCAAAATGGGAGGTGATTGAAGCGGGTCTTAAGTGCATTCAGGGCAAGTCGGTGGTTAACAGTATTAGCCTTAAAGAAGGCGAAGCCGAGTTTATTGAAAAGGCCAGCCTGTGCAAAAAGCATGGCGCGGCGATTGTGGTGATGGCCTTTGATGAAGACGGCCAGGCGGATAATATTGAGCGCCGCAAGCAGATCTCCCAGCGCAGCTACGATATTTTGGTCAATCAGGTTGGCTTCCCTGCTGAGGATATTATTTTTGACCCCAATGTATTTGCGGTGGCCACGGGCATTGAAGAGCACAATCGCTATGGTCTCGACTTTATTGAGGCCTGCAGCTGGATTAAAACCAACCTGCCCCATGCGCTGATCAGTGGCGGTATCTCTAATGTGTCGTTCTCGTTCCGGGGTAATAATCCGGTGCGCGAGGCGATTCACTCGGTGTTTCTCTACCATGCCATTCGCGAAGGCCTGACCATGGGCATCGTTAATGCCGGCCAGTTGGCAGTGTATGACGAGCTGCCGGAAGAGCTGCGCCAGGTGGTAGAAGATGTGGTGTTATTCCGCACGCCCGAGGGCACAGAAAATCTGCTGGCCATTGCCGATAAATACCGCGGTGATGGCTCGACTCAGGCCAAGACTGAAGACTTAAGCTGGCGTGAGGGCAATGTAAACCGCCGTCTTGAGCATGCGCTGGTTAAAGGTATTACTGCCTTTATCGAAGAAGACACCGAAGAAGCCCGCCAGCAGGCCGACCGCCCCTTGCATGTGATTGAAGGTGCATTGATGGACGGCATGAATATTGTTGGCGATCTATTTGGCTCGGGCAAAATGTTTCTGCCTCAGGTGGTGAAATCTGCCCGGGTTATGAAACAGGCAGTGGCCTATTTGCAGCCCTTTATTGAAGATGAAAAAGATGAGGCCGCCAGCACCAATGGCAAAATCCTGATGGCCACGGTTAAGGGCGATGTCCATGATATTGGCAAAAATATTGTCGGCGTGGTGCTGCAGTGCAATAACTACGAGGTGATTGACCTGGGCGTGATGGTGCCTGCGCAAAAGATTTTGGATGCTGCCATAGAGAACAATGTGGATATTATTGGTCTGTCTGGCCTGATTACTCCCTCTCTGGATGAGATGGTGACTCTGGGCAAGGAGATGCAGCGCCAGGGCTTTACCGTGCCCCTAATGATTGGCGGTGCCACCACCTCCAAGGCCCATACTGCAGTTAAAATTGCCCCGGGCTATACGAATAATCAGGCCATCTATGTGTCTGATGCCTCTCGTGCTGTGGGTGTGGCCAGCAAGCTAATCAGCAAAGAGAGCCGCGATGGGTTTATCGCCGAGATACAGCAGGACTACGATGCAGTGCGGCTGCGCACGGCCAATAGAACCCCGCGGGGAACGCTGTTTGCCTATTCTGATGCGGTTAAACAAAAGCCACAGCTTAACTGGCGCGACTATCAGCCGGAGATTCCCAATACTCTGGGCGTGACCGTGCTGGATGATTACCCATTGGAAACTCTGGTGCCCTATATTGACTGGACGCCATTCTTTATTACCTGGGATCTGGTGGGCAAGTACCCGAAGATTCTTAATGATGAGGTGGTGGGCGAAGCGGCGCAGAATCTATTTGATGATGCCCAAAAGCTGCTCAAGGATATTATTGATAATAAGCGTCTTACTGCCCGCGCGGTGTTTGGCCTGTGGCCCGCCAATACGGTTAACCATGATGATATTGAAGTCTATGCAGAGGACGGCTCTACCGCCGCCACATTGCACCAGATTCGTCAGCAGATTCAAAAGCCCGGCGCCAGTGAAGAGCTGGCCTCGCTGGCCGACTTTGTGGCCCCCAAAGAGTTTGGTACCAGTGATTATATTGGCGCCTTTGCGGTCACCACTGGTATAGGTGCTGATAAGCTGGCTGACGCCTACGAAGCTAAGCACGATGACTACAACTCTATTATGGTCAAGGCCCTGGCAGACCGTTTGGCCGAGGCCTTTGCCGAGCATCTGCACCATCGTGTGCGCCGCGAGTACTGGGGCTATGCCGCCGACGAGGCGCTGGATAATGAGGCGCTGATTAAAGAGAAGTACCGCGGTATTCGCCCGGCGCCCGGCTACCCGGCCTGCCCGGATCACACCGAGAAAGGCACGCTGTTTAAGTTGCTGGATGTGGAAAACCATATTGGCCTTGAGCTGACCGATAGCTATGCCATGAGCCCGGCTGCAGCGGTGAGTGGCTGGTACTTTGGTCACCCGGATGCCAGGTATTTTAATACAGGTAAAATCGATAAGGATCAGGTAGAATCGTTGGCCCAACGCAAAGGGTTTTCACTACCTGATATGGAGCGTTGGCTGACCCCTATTCTTAACGATTGATCAATAGCGAGGGTTGATGAACGATAAAACCTCTGAACAGAAACCCGCAAAGCCTGGCCTGGGCTCGCTGGTAAAAAGTATTTTAGCTGCTGCTATTGGTGTGCAGACGGATAAGAACCGTGAGAAGGATTTTGCTCAGGGTAATCCGCTGGCGTTTATTGTTGGCGGCTTTGTTTTTACTGCGCTGTTTATTCTGACCATCGCCATGATAGTGGGATTTGTGACTCGGTAGCTGTTGGGTTGTGGCTGGGGGAGACCCTTCACTGCGTTGCAAAGTCCTCCGCACCCAGCTGAACTATTGTTTCTGCACCCTGTTGCAATGAAGCCAAATAAGCATTGTTACGCGTCAGAATCTGCGTGGCAAAAAATCTCGCTGTGGCTATCTTTTGAATGTAGTAACGATCATCAGCCCCGGCATCCAATTCTCGCTGCGCTGCAATGGCCAGCTTGGTCAGCAGCCAGAAGGATACTGAGTTGCCAAATAGCATCATATAGTTGTACGCCACAGCCGGTGACTGCTCTGCATGACCCAAAACATAGGCTAGTGCTGTGCGGCACTGTTCAAGAGCCATCTCCAGCGACTTAATTAGGCTAGCTATCTGCAGTGAATCAGTTTTGCAGTCACTGAGGGTGGCGGCCATCTCTGCCAATAGCTCATCGACTGCTTCACCACCGTCGCGCAAACATTTGCGACCAATAAAGTCGAGGGCCTGAATACCATTGGTACCCTCATAAATCGGCAAAATTCTGGCATCGCGCATATGCTGGGCAGCGCCGGTCTCTTCGATAAAGCCCATGCCGCCGTGCACCTGCACACCCAGCGAAGTGGACTCCATGGAAGATTCTGTACACCAACCTTTTACCAGCGGGGTTAGTAACTCAACGGCTCTGGCGCTTTTGGCGCGCACCTGCTCGTCGCTGTGGTGATGACTGCGGTCTTCGTTGGCGATAGCGTGAAACGATAAGGCACGGCCTGCTTCGGTTAGCGCGCGCATCTGCATTAGCATACGCTTTACATCTGGGTGATGAATAATGGGCGCCTTGCCTTCAATACCTGCAACCTTGCCCTGCACTCGTTCCGAGGCATAGGCAACAGCCTGCTGATAGGCGCGCTCGCCAATACCAATACCCTGGTGACCTACAGATAGCCGGGCATTGTTCATCATGCTGAACATGCACATCAGACCCTGATTTTCTGGCCCTACCAAGTAACCCACTGCCCCGCCCTGGTCACCAAACTGCAGGGTGCAGGTTGGGCTGCTGTGAATACCCAGTTTGTGCTCGACACCTACAGGTTTTACATCGTTGCGCTCGCCCGGGCTGCCGTCGGCATTAATTAGATATTTGGGTACCAGAAATAGCGAGATGCCCTGATTGCCCGCCGGGGCATCCGGGGTACGTGCCAGCACCAGGTGCATAATATTTTCTGCCAGGTCGTGGTCGCCCCAGGTGATATAAATTTTCTGGCCGCTAATTAAAAAGTGGTCGCCCTGGAGAACGGCTTTGGTTTTTACCGCCGATAGATCTGTACCCGCCTGAGGCTCGGTAAGGTTCATGGTGCCAGACCAGACACCGGAAATTAGATTGGACAGGTAAGTGTCTTTTTGATGGTCGGAGCCATACAGGTTTAATGCATGAATAACCCCACGGGTTAGCATGGGCAACAGGCTAAAGCCCATATTGGCGGACTGCAGCATCTCTTGCACAGCCACATCTACCACACCGGGAAAACCTGCGCCATCATATTTTGGGTTACCGCTGATACCACACCAGCCGGCCTCAACCATCTGCTGATAGGCGCCGCCCAGCATGGGGGCGGTAATGACCTGACCATCTTTTAGGTGAGCTGGCTGGGTGTCTGCTTCCCAGTTGCTGGGGGCCACTTCCTGCTCAAAAAATTTGGCGGCTTCGGGAATAATGGCCTCAACCATATCGCTACCCACATCCTGGTAGCCGGGCATTTGGCAGTGCTCTTCATAATTAACCAGCTCTTGAAATAGAAACGAGAACTCTTTTTGCGGCGCTTTATAAACAGACATTGGGTGTTTTCCTCAGGTTCAGTCGGTCATCAGAGACGACTCAGTGGTCGGCTTTGGTGGGCAGAATAATCCCCTGCAGCCAAGACTGTAAACCTATAACAATGACCAATTGGTCTATGGCCCCAGGGAAAGCCAGGGCCTTGACACAGCGTTGCTTTAGCTGGCCTGAGGGCCTGGATTATAGGATGGCCGGGTGACCGAGTAGGCCCAGTAGAAAAACACAAACTGGAAGGCCAGACGCACATAGAGCAGTGCTACTGGAATATCTGGAAACGCCTGTGGACTGATGGCCATATAGATATTGGCGGGATATACGGCCACTAATAAGGCCACTAAACCCCAGCCAGCAATTTTGCGCAGCTGGGGGATCAGGACGCAGACACCACCCAGAATTTCAAAAACGCCGCTGATATAGACCGCCTCTGCATGCAGGGGAAATGAGGGCGGCATAATATTGAGGTAGAAATCTGGGTTTACAAAATGGTCGACACCCACATTGATAAAAAACCCGGCCAGACCGAATAGAACAAGCTTTTTCCACCAGCCAGCTGGCAGTTGCATTGCATTAAAAAGGTTTGTGATAACTGCCATAGGTCTGAGCCCTGCTCTTATTTAAGGTTATTTTATTGGGGACTTTTTGATTAGAGCTGGTTTTACATCACGTCAACTGAGCCATGCTCTTGCAACAGCCTGACTGCTATGGCCCGCTGTTCTGCTGGCATATCCACATTGGCACAGAGGCCATTGTTCCAGCTTCTGTAGGCCTCTGGGTCTGCATTGCCCACGTTGGTAAAGGTTTCCCAGGCGATATAGCAGCGCTCTAAATCAGAGGGCTCAGAGCTGGAAGCCATTTTGTTCAGCAAGGAGTCTACGTTGTCTTGCTCGAGATCCATGCGCAGGGCATCGTCTTTATCCAGGCGCAGAAACTGGGGATTGGCGGTGGTGAACTTTTGCCACTGCAGTGGTTTCTCAATATCCGGTCTGGCGCTCTTGGCGAGGTTGCTCCAGGCGGTCATCACTGTGCTCTCCATTTGATCTCGGGCCTCGGTTTCCGGGTACACATAGGCCGAGATGGGGCCGTAGGTAAAGTTGCCAGTCACAAAGGCGATATCTGTGCCATGGGCAGCGCCAAACAGATTGGGAAAGTCGATTAGCATTGAGCTTTCTTGATGGTCCCAGTCGAACTGATAGGCATAGAGGTCTGTGTAGCCTGCGGACTCCATGGCCGCCAGTGGCTGGTCCACGCCTTTGATTTTCCAGGCATGGGATCTGGTGCGCACCCAGAGATCGTAGAGATCCTGGTCTTTTACGGTAACCCGGGGCGGCAGAAACTTGCTGAGAATATAGCTGGTGTCCATAAAGTAGCGGTGCAGTGCCAGCCACAAGGAAACCTCGTCTTTGGTGGCGCCGGCCACCACCGGAATATTTTTGGCATATTGCGGATTGGCCAGGGCTCCCAGTATGCCCTCTTCCGGGATTACCAGACCGTCGACAGTGGCCAGGGGCATGCTATCGAAGTCGAGATCACCGGTCTGATAGAGGCTCATAAACTCAATGGCGTCTATGCCTTTTAATACACTGCGCAACTGTTGAGGGCTGTATTCCGACTGGGGTCTGTCGACCAGTTTATTGGTGATTTGCCAGCTGCCCCGGGCAATCAGGCTATTGGCGCCATTTTTGTTATAGGCATCCCGGGCTGATACTTCCTGAGTGTAGCCTGACTGGGAAATGGCTTTGTGGAAAAGCCCCTGGGCCTGTGGCGAGGCCAGCAGGGCCAGCACATTGTGGCCACCGGCGGACTCACCAAAGATGGTGACATTGCTTGGGTCACCGCCAAAGCGAGCGATATTTTGCTGTACCCATTTTAGGGATTCAATAATATCCAAAAGCCCAAAGTTGCTGGTTTTATCCAGCCCCTGCTGCAGGTCCTGAATGGCGGGGTGGGTAAACCAGCCCAGGGCACCCAGGCGATAGTTAACTGCCACCACCACCACATCTTTGCGGGCTACCAGTTTGTCATATTGGTAATAGTCTTTAAGGCCGGAGGTATTGCCGCCGCCGTGAATCCACAGCATGACTGGGTAGTTGCGACTGGCGAAGTCGGCCGGGGCCTTGATATCCAGATACAGGCAGTCTTCACTGCCGACCATACCTTCGCCGCTAACGCCGGCGTAACGACTGGCTTTTTGCACGCAGGAGGTGTCGTCGCGCTCGACGATAATCTGCTCTGGGGCCTGTAACTCGCGGGGGGCTCTCCAGCGCAAGTCGCCAACTGGCGGCTGGGCATAGGGAATATCAAACCAGGACACCACTGCGGACGGCGCGCTAAACGATTGCCCCTGGGTGATTCCTGTTGAGGTGCTGAGTCTGTGCTCTGAGAGCCGCTGTACCACGGGATCTGTGGTGCCAAACAGGCTGCAGGAAGACACAATAGCGGTGCAAAGCAGGAGGCTGAGAAGGCTGACTATCTGTTTCATAACTGGCTCTTTTTATGCTGTTTTTATTGTTTTTGGGCGACGCCATTACAGCTTGGTATATTACTCTGTTTACGAGTACAGGCACCTAAAAGATCACAAAATTATCAGCGATAAAAATTGATAAACCAGGCCGGGCAATGGCTTGTTGCCAATGTCCCGACCCAGTCAATCAACCAGGAAACAACCCCAAACTAGTGATTACTCTCCCTTTACTGCTTTTTACTACTTACTACTACTTACTACTTCACTCCCTACCTGCTGTTGCTAATAAGTTGTCCGCTAGCCGCTATATGCAGCATGCCACCGGGTTGGAATTTGCGCAGCTATCTGTGCCCATGGCGCCCTCGGCACTCACTACCAGGCCCTGAGAGCCGCCGTTGTAGCCGTTGCAGCTTAGCTTGCCCGAGCCGTAAGCCTGGCCGGTGATGCTGTCGCGAATCTTGGAGTTGCTGGCACTGAGGGTGCTGGCCAGTAGCCAGGCGCTGCCTGAGAGGTTGGCTGCCGCTGCGTTGTAGCTAGAGTTGGCGTACTCTTCAGAACTGCAGACTTTGGCGCCGGAGAATGTCGCATCGCAGGCTGCCTGCAATCGGCGCAGGCCCTGGTCACCGGCCTCGGAGTCGGCGGAAAAGCCCTGAAAAACTACCTTGGTTGATCCGGCTTCAATGGCATCGAGTCGGGCGTCGTTATCATTGACGGCGGTCTCAATCACCGTGAAGTTTTGATTTACAGCTGAGGCGCTGGTGGTATTTCCCGCAGAAAAACTATTGGGAATTGTCAGGTCTCCAGCATCGACTATTGAGCTCAGCGTTACCAGGGCTGTGGCGATTATTAGTTTTAACATGGTATTGCTCCTTGCGTAACATTGGTTATTTCCATTCCTTTGCTCCCCATAGATCAGTATTCCAAATACTCACCTCTTCCTCTGACTCTGCCCCCCAAACAGTATTGGCCCATGAATCTGTATCAAATTTGTCTTCCGCGCTGCGGCTGGCGTCCAGCGGATAGGCGTCTTCACTGTCAGCTACCCCGTCGCCATCATCGTCTGTATCTGTGTTATTGCCTATGCCGTCGGCATCGGTGTCCAGTGTCTCTGAACTATCCAGCGGGAAGGCATCTGTGCTGTCGGCGACACCATCACCATCATCGTCGCTGTCGGCATTATTGCCTATGCCATCGCTGTCGGTGTCCACTGTCTCTGAGGCGTCCAGGGGAAAGTCATCTGCGCTGTCCTCTGTGCCATCGCCATCATCGTCGGTATCTGCATTATTGCCTGTGCCATCGGCATCTGTATCCAGAGTTTCGCTGGCGTCCAGGGGGAAGGCGTCGGTGCTGTCGGCGACGCCGTCATTGTCGTCGTCGCTATCGCTATTATTACCTGTGCCATCGGCGTCGGTGTCGAGGGTCTCTGAACTATCCAGCGGGAAGGCATCGGCGCTGTCTTCAGTGCCATCACCATCGTCATCGCTATCGGCATTATTGCCTATGCCGTCGCCATCTGTATCTGCTGTTTCCGAGGCATCCAGGGGGAAGGCATCGTCACTGTCGACTACGGCATCGCCATCGTCATCTCCGTCGCTATTGTTGCCAACACCATCGCCATCTGTGTCTAACCATTCGGTGCTGTTTAAGGGATAGCTATCCTCGCCATCTGCCACTCCATCACCGTCGTCGTCACTGTCCTGATTATTGCCAACGCCGTCGCCATCGGTATCCAGAGTCTCGCTGGCATCCAGGGGGAAGGCATCGGCGCTATCGACCAGACCATCGGCATCGTCATCGGTATCTGCGTTGTTGCCTATGCCATCGCCGTCTGTATCTATGGTTTCACTGGCATCCAATGGGAATGCGTCTAGGGTATCGGCAACGCCATCACCATCGTCGTCGCTGTCGTCCATATTGCCTATGCCATCACCGTCGGTGTCTGTGCACAGCGTTGGGTCTAGGGGAAAGGCGTCTTCGAGATCAAGAGAGCCATCGTTATCATCGTCCAGATCACGATTATTACCCACTCCGTCGGAGTCAGTGTCTAGAGTTTCGCTGCTGTCCAGGGGGAAGGCATCGGCACTGTCCTGGGTGCCATCGCCATCATCGTCGGTATCTGTATTATTGCCGGTACCATCGCCATCGGTGTCCAGGGACTCAGTGCTATCTCGCGGGAAGTGGTCGGCGATATCTGTTACGCCGTCACCATCATCATCCTGATCTCTGTTGTCGCCTACGCCATCGCCATCCAGATCCGAGGTCTCTGTGGGGTCAAGGGGAAATGCATCGGCGGCGTCCAGAACCAGATCATTGTCATCATCTGTATCTGCATTATTGCCAATACCATCGCCGTCTGTATCCGCTGTCTCGGCGCTATTTAACGGGAAGGCATCGCTGCTATCTATGGCGCCATCACCATCATCATCGCTATCGGCATTATTGCCTATGCCGTCGTTATCAGTATCTAATGTTTCGCTGGCATCNNGCTGGTCGCCGTCGGTATCAAGGGTTTCACTGGCATCCAGGGGGAAGGCATCGGCGCTGTCTGCAACACCGTCGCCATCGTCATCGGTATCTGCGTTATTGCCTATGCCATCGTTATCGCTATCCTCGGACTCTGAAGCATCCAGAGGGAAGCTATCATTGCCGTCGGTAACCCCATCGCCGTCATCGTCTGTGTCTGCATTGTTGCCGATGCCGTCGCCATCTGTATCTGCAGACTCTGTGCTATTTAATGGGAAGGCATCGCTGCTGTCGGCAACGCCATCGCCATCGTCGTCGGCATCTGTATTATTGCCTATGCCGTCGCCATCGTCATCGGTATCTGCGTTGTTGCCTATACCATCGTTATCTGTGTCGCTAACTTCAGTATTATCCAGCGGGAAGGCGTCGAGACTATCTGCAGTGCCATCAGCAGCATCATCCAGGTCTGCACTGTTGCCAATGCCGTCGCCATCTGTGTCTACCGACTCTGTGCTATTTAATGGGAAGGCATCGCTGCTGTCGGCAATACCATCGCCGTCATCGTCGGTATCTGCGTTATTACCTATGCCATCATAATCAGTATCAATGGTCTCGGTCGCATCCAGGGGAAACTGGTCGGTGACATCTGCAACCCCATCATTATCGTCATCGGGATCACTGTTGTTGCCAAGACCATCTGCATCAGTATCTATAAATTCACTGGCATCCAGGGGAAACCTGTCGTCTGCATCTGCGATCTGGTCGCCATCATCATCTGTATCTGCATTGTTGCCTATGCCATCTTGATCTGTATCCAGAGCCTCGCTGGCATCCAGCGGGAATATATCTGCAGTGTCCGCTACATCGTCACCATCGTCATCGGTATCTGCATTATTGCCTATGCCGTCGTTATCTGTATCAATGGTTTCATCGCCGTTGAGTGGAAAGTGGTCAGCCTGGTCATCAACGCCGTCGCCATCATCATCTGTATCCGTATTATTGCCCAGGCCATCGCCATCTGTATCCAGTGACTCGGCGGGATTGGAAGGAAAGGCATCCTGAGAATCTGGTACACCATCGCCATCATCATCGGTATCGGCGTTATCACCTATGCCATCTGTATCTGTATCCAGACTCTCGCTGAAGACTGTGGGAAAGGCATCAAAAGTATCCAGTACACCGTCGTTATCGGAGTCGTCGTCGAGAATATCTACCAGGCCATCGCCATCGGTATCCGGAAAACCCTCGGCCTGAATATTGGCAAATAAACTGTCGATAGAACTCTGCTGCACAAAACTCTGTATGCTGATCTGCCCTTTAATAAGCTCTCTAATTAAACGGCGTAGTTCGGCAAGAGCAGCACGTTTGAGCGCGATAGAAAAATCACTGGCTGGATTAATATCCGGGCTGGCAAAGATTTGACTGACAGCGGCTACAGACTGAGCTATTACCTCAAATATCTGCGGATCTATCTGGTCGCCAAAGTCTCGTTCTAACAGCAACCTGTTATGGCTCTGGTAGAGCATTTTTTTAATGGGTGCCGCCTGAACCAGCGATGTTCTGCCGATGGCAAGATTGGCTATCAACTGCTGAGTAAACACCTGGGAGAATAACAGCGGATCTATGGGCGCCTCTGAATCAAATAGACTATCGAGCGACATGATTAATAGTGAAATCTGTTCATTGAGCCGCTGGGTATCCTGAGACCCGCCGTCGCCAGACAGGGATCTTGCCCAGGCGTCCACAGTGTAAATTTGTGCTGCGTTATGGCTAAGGCCCATCATCTGCAAAAAAGCATCGCGCTCTGGAGCAAAGGTGATCTGGGATAGCACTGTGGTCAGCGGAGTTACCATAGTAGCCATACCCCCCTGCTGTGGAAGCTCGGAAACCAAACCTAAATGAGACATTGATAAACCGGTATTTTTATTGGCACCACCCAGAGAGATAACCTGTGTGGCGCTGATATCTGAGGGCAGCTCTTCTAAAAACACAAAGTAGCCAGACTCGCCGGTAATGGCCTGGGGTTCGTTGAGGTCTAATTGGGTATTAGCATTGATATCCAGAAATACCCTGGCGCCTGCCAATGGATCGCCACCCACTCGTCCCTCTAGGCGATCCAGCACCTCAATACTGAGCAGTTCAGAGTCGCTGGCGCGGCCATCTGAGGCGCTAACTGATACTTCATAAATATTATCTACATTCGTATCGATTGGGTTTTCAAAATCTGGAGCTGTAACAAATGATAACTCGCCGATGGCGTTGATGGTAAACAGCTCGGCATCCAGGCCGCCATCGATAGACCAGGCCAGCTGATCGCCGTCCCTGTCGGTTGCAACAACAGAACTGACTGAGCCTGAGTGCTCGGGAGTTTGTACTCTATTATCAGTGTCAATCTGTGGCGCGTGATTGCCATGGTTGACTGCATCCGGACTCTCGGACGAGGAGCCGCAGGCGGCTAGCAGAGAAGTTAAAACGACAAGAATAAAACGGTCAAAAGAAGCCCAAGGCGCTGTTTCTGCCTGAGTGTTTGGCCCTTTTCTTGGGCCTTGGCTTAAATCCTTTAAGCTATCCATGTTTGAATAATAGTAAGCATTATTCACTTATGCAAGAAAATAGTTAAAATTAATTTTCAGGTAAAACGGCGTTGAGCAGAGCTATTGTTGTTTATCCGTTGAAAACTGCAGCTTGGCCAGCCGGCTGTAGAGTTCGCTTGAAGACAATAAATCCTGATGACTGCCCGCAGCTATAGGCTGACCCTGATCCATCACTACAATTAAATCTGCGTGCAGAATAGTGGCCAGACGATGGGCGATAATTACTGTGGTACGCCCTCTCATTAGTTTATCCAAAGCCAGTTGCACCCTTTGTTCACTCTCTGCATCCAGGGCGCTGGTGGCTTCATCCAGCAACAGAACACGGGGGTCTTTGAGCAGTGCCCGGGCAATGGCAATGCGCTGGCGTTGACCGCCGGAAAGACGCACGCCCTGCTCTCCCAGATCACTCTGATAGCCGCCGGGAAGACGGCGAATAAATTCATCGGCATGGGCTGCTTTGGCTGCAGCTATTACCTGTTCGTCACTGGCCTCTGGCTTGCCATAGCGAATGTTATACATTACATCGCCCGTAAACAGGGTTGGCTGCTGTTGAACCACGGCTATCTGCTGGCGCAGATCTGTGGGATGCAGATCCTGAATATTACAGCCGCCAAAAAAGATACCGCCTTTTTGTGGGTCATAAAAGCGCTGAATTAAATCAAATAATGTGGATTTACCGGCGCCGGACGGGCCCACCAATGCAACAATTTTGCCCTCTTCAATACCCAGGGAAAAATCTTTTAATGCAGGCTGTTCTGGCCGCGAGGGATAACAGAAAGTCAGATTTTTAAATTCTAAAACCGGCGCTAAATCCATGGCTTTGGCAGCCGGATTATCAGCAATTAAAATATCACTTTTGGCGTGCAGCAATTCCATCAATCGCTCGGTGGCGCCGGCGGCTCTCTGCAATTCTCCGTAGACCTCTGACAATGAGGCAACCCCTGTAGCCATTAAGATGGCGTAGAAAATAAATGCCCCCAATTCACCGCCGCTCATGGTGCCATTAATCACATCGGAGCCGCCCACCCAGAGCATTACCGAGAGCGCGCTGAACACCAGCATAATAACCACAGCAATTAATATTGCCCGCTGACTAACCCGGCGTTTGGCCACCGCAAAGGCACGCTCTACTTCAGCGGAAAAGGCAGTCTTCTCCTGCACTTCCTGGGTAAAACTCTGCACAGTTTTAATATGCTGAATAACCTCACCGGCATAGGAACCCACATCGGCAATGCTATCCTGGCTCTCGCGCGATAGGGCACGTACTTTGCGACCAAAAATAAGAATCGGCATTAACACCAGCGGCACCGCCAGCAAGATAATTAATGACAGTTTTAAATTGGTGATTAGTAGCATAATCAATGCGCCGGTAAAGCTGATCACACTGCGCAGAGCTATGGACACCGAGGAGCCAATAATGGATTGCAGCAAGGTGGTGTCTGATGTCAGCCGCGACATAATATCGCCACTGCGGTTGGTCTCAAAAAATGCCGGGTGCAGACTGACCACATGGTTAAAGACGGCGGTGCGTATATCTGCACTCACTCGCTCGCCCAACCAGGAAATTAAATAAAAGCGAATATAGGTGCCCACAGCCATCAACCCTGAGGCCAGCAAAATAAATATGATGGCGGTGTTGAGATGCTGCTGGGACTGCTGGGCAAAGCCCTGATCGATCAACAGTCTGAGGCCCTGACCAATAGACAGGGTTACCGCTGCGGTAAACACCAGAGCCAACAGGAAAATACCTATGCGCAGTCCATAGGGTTTTAAAAACTGGGCGAGGGACAGCAGTACCGGAGGCTTGCCCAGGGCCTGATCGGGACTCTCGGAATGCTCAGTCACCATTAACCCTCTAGTGCCACATAGACTTCCTGAACATCGTCGTGCTCATGGATGGCCGCTAAAAAAGCTTCGACCTCTTCTAATTCGGTGCCACTTAGGATCTGCGGATTTTTGGGTCTGTAACCAATCTTGGCCGTCTCTACGGCGAAGCCATAATCGGGCAGCGCGCGACAGACGCTGTCCAGATCTGTGGTGTCGGTTATAAATAGCGTCAGGCCATCGTCCCCGGCGGGTTCAACATCCTGGGCCCCGGCTTCTATGGCAGCCTCATCAATATCAGCCTCGACGTTTTTGCTCTGGGCTTCGATTAGACCCACATGATCAAAGTCCCAGGCGACAGAGCCCTCGGCTCCCAGCTGTCCGCTGCGAAATAGCACGCGAATCTCTGATACGGTGCGATTGACGTTGTCGGTAAGGCATTCAACAATCAGGCCCACATTGTGAGGAGTAAAACCTTCGTAGGTAAGCTTTTCGTAGTGCACTGCCCCATCTAGCAGGCCAGCGCCTTTCTTGATTGCCCGCTCCAATGTGTCTTTGGGCATAGAGGCTTTTTTTGCCTGCTCTATGGCCAGCCGCAGGCGGGAGTTGGTGTCAGGATCAGCGCCATTGCGAGCAGCGACCATAATTTCCTTGGTCATTTTGCCAAATACACGGCCTTTTAGATTGGCCGCAACTTCTCTGTGCTTTACCTTCCATTGAGCGCCCATGGCTTCCCTCTTTGATTGCAATTAGTCAGTCAGGTGGGGATTATGCCCAGCGCGGAGCCAGATGCAAGGGGCTGGCGCCTTTTAAACGAATGCTTGAATAAGAGTCTAAACGCTAGATAAAACGCAGGCTTTAGACGCAGGATTCTGGTGCACGGGCAAATAATGCCTCAACCAGGGGGACAAAGTGTTCCAGAGGCAGGCTATCGTAGTCAGGGTCAAAAGAGGCCTGATCCCAGTTGGCACAGAAGTCCACACAGTCCTGATAGTACTGGTGGTTCTGAAACTGGTCGCGGGCGTTTTTGTCCTGGTCGTAATAATGCATCCAGTAATAGCCCTGAAACAGGCCATGGTGCAGTATCACCCAATAGTTTTTGTCACTGATATAGGGACGCAGCATGGCGGCGGCCACCTGGCTGTGATTGGCTGGTGCTATTACATCGCCAATATCATGCAGCAGCGCACAGACCACTGTTTCATCGTCGGCGCCATCGCGCTGGGCTCTGGTGGCTGTCTGTAAACAGTGATCCAGCCGGCTGATTTGGTAGGGAGAATCTCCATCCATCATTTTTAACCAGTCGATAACTCGGTCGGCCTGCCCCTGCATCTCTTGCCGCTCGTGCTCAAATACCAGGTCGTAGTCCTCGCGACTGGCATATTCCATGGCGGTAAAATTAACCTTATCTGACATTTTGCGCATCTCGCTCTAAAGCCTGTAACTGGCGTAATTTATTGGCAATATTATCCAGCTCAAAATAGGCATCTTGCAAGTGACGGGCGCCCACTGGCTGAAATGACTCCCGGGCATGCAACACCCGGTGCGCCGCTACCAGCAGCAGCTGCCCTCCCTGGAGCCTGAATGTGGCTCTGGCATCTGACTGCCTGTGCATGATTCTGACACAGAGCTCGCGGTAAGCGCGATAGAATTGTTTTATCCCCTGCTGCATAGGGTTCATCATCTGCATCAGCTGATTGGAAAACCTTAGACTCTGGATATTGCCATCAGTATCACAGCGCACCATGGGCTCTACGGCATAGGTTTCATTGTCCTCATCAAACTCTCGAAATGGCACAGGAAACTGGCAGAGAATCTCAAAGTACTCAGGATGATCCAGGCGCAGCTGCTCCAGAATGGCCCAGCCATCAACCACAATAGACTCTCCCCCTGGGACTTCATTCTGCAGCATATGCAGTGCTTGCACCGAGGGCGGAAAACTATAGCTGGCAAAGTCATTGTGGGGCGGCAGGCCCAGAGAGGTATGGGCGATATTGTAGACATGGCCGGTGACAGATACATTGTGAATACGGTCGAATAGAACTTCGCGGATAGGCCCCAACACAGGTGCCAGCAACTCCAGACTTTCACTCTGGGTCGGCGCCCCACTGAGTACAATCACGCCCTGCTGCATAAACTGGGTAAGCGCCGCCACTGTGGTCTGGTTGTCGGTTAAAAATAACAACCAGTCAAAGCTGTGCGGGATAAAATTCTGCGGCCAGGGTTGCGAGTGCTTTGGCTCGGGGATCAGCAGCTGATCAATAATACTGAGGGGAAATTGAGTTCTATGGTTATCTGGCCAGATAATACCCAGTTGATGGCTATCCAGACTGACCTCTGTGGGTGCTATATCCGCGTCCACTGTGCTGAGAATAAACCGCTTTTCCTGAGTCTCAACCACCCGACACTGATCGCAGGGACAGTTGTCCCGCAGCCACAGGTGGGGCAGCATAGTTTGTGTGCCATCCGGATGGTGGATATTCACCGAATCGGCGGTTACCTGAATAACGTCAGAATCTAACTTAGCCTCCACAAGCAGGCCCTCTGCAAAAGGTTTAACAATCAAATTTGGGCGAAATTAGCATAAAATTTGCACCGCAAAAATAACCTTTTGACAGGCTGGTATTTTTGTACAAAAAAATGTCGTTTTTGACTTATTTCTTGACTGGAATAACCCAGCTATTATCTGAATCTCTGCCCGACCCCAGCATTAGCTCGGTCACTACCAGGTCAATGGTTGCGAGATCGCGCTGCGCCATATTGGCAAAGTTATCTTCCCCCGGCTGTTGCTCTGTATGGTCGGGGAAATTGCGTCTGGTGCGATGTATCCAGTAGCTGGTAGAAACCTGCTGCAACTCAAAGGCCTGTTTAACCCCCTCGATACCCAGCATAAAACCCAATAGCCCACCCCAGGTGGCCGTGGGGTTATCAGAGTCCCAGCCCGCCAGGCTGCCTATCTGTATGGTTCTGACTATATCGCCCTGACCATGGAACAGGCTGACCAGACTGGCTGCAAAATTAATCAGTGCGTCAAAGGGCTCAGCGTAGACATAGCCATCAGCTCTCTCAAGTTGGTAACGCTGGTAAATAGCATCTCTAGTCTGCTCCCAATGGTCGGGGTGAGCCTGATACTGGGCCAGAACAAACTGATAAATGCGATAAGCTGAAGAATCCTTTGGCAGTATAAGGCTGGCCTGCTGTGCCAGCCATTGAGTCTGCTGCTGAAGACTTTTAGCGGGGTCTACCGCTGATGCCAGGCTGTGCATCACCACATAGAACTGAGCTACCAGATAAGCTTCATTGTGAGCCGTGGTGCGAATGGGCAGCTCGGCAATTTGCAGGGCAATATCTGGTCTGCCCGGTGCGAATAACCCAAATATCTCAGTGGTTAGCTGAGCGTCGATCATAGATGATGTTGGATTATTGGCCGGCAGGCTGGTCTGGGGTGGCAGCATGCCCTGCTCCATTAATTGCCTGGCTCGCTCATTGGAGACCCAGAGAAAGTTTTCCACCTGTCCCGGAGAGTCGGGAAACTTTTTAAATATTGGCGCATCCGTTTCCGAGTAGATATGTTTTAACCAGCCATCGCGAATCTGCTCGGCACTCAGCTTGCCGGTACTGTGCTGATGATGAAGATAGGAGTACATATACTCTATATCTGTATCATCATCTGAACCCCAGGGCTGACTCTCAGGCTCAAAGTAAAAATCAATGGTTTTGGCATGGGGAACATATTCGCCCCAGTAGGCTTTCTGATCTGGCCCACCCCAGTCAGCGTCTGTATAAAATGGCATAGTCTCTGCTGTACCGATTTTATCCATCTCGGTAATCAGCCCAGTCCAGTTGGCTATATTCTGCCCCAGCCAAAAACCCTGCAGCTGCTGGGCATAGTCTGTCTTGGAGATTACCAGTAGTTTCTGTTGGCCACTGTTACAAGAGCTGATAAACAGCATTAACATTATCAGCAGATATTTCTTTTTGTCGCTGTCCATTACCGCCGCTCTTCTTAGATATTTTAGTTTGTAGTGACCTTCCCGCATGCTGGCTCACGGGTCATCCTATCTTACAGCATCAACCAATTAGTAAGATAACTCCGGCACTAAGACCCAAAAATCTATAGCACTGCATTTCTCTCAAGGCCGGCATGTGGCTTATATCCTGAGGCATTTGTTATACTACTTGCTGGACTTAACTGCGCCAAATTTACGATTTGGTTAGCCGAACACCAGGATTTACTATGCCCACTCAGTACGTCACCTGCGCGCTGTATAAATTTGTCGCGCTACCCAACTATGGCTCTATTCGTCACCCTCTGCTAAAAGTGATGACCGACAATCAGGTCTACGGAACCCTTCTGCTGGCTGCCGAGGGCATTAACGGTACTATTTCGTCCACCAGGGCGGGCGTAGATGCCGTGCTTGATTGGCTTGATAAACAGCCTGGTCTTGAGAATATAGATACCAAAGAATCCCTGGATAATGAAATCCCTTTCTACCGCACCAAGGTCAAACTGAAAAAAGAAATTGTTACCATGGGCGTTGAAGGCATTGATCCAAAACAGGTGGTGGGTACCTATGTAAAACCCAAGGACTGGAATGATCTAATCTCTGACCCGGAGGTGTTGGTGGTCGATACTCGCAATGACTATGAGGTAGAGATTGGCACCTTTAAGAATGCGCTAGATCCCAAGACCACCAGCTTTCGGGAATTTCCCGACTGGGCCAATAAAAATATCGATCGCACCAAGACCAAGAAAATTGCCATGTTTTGCACCGGCGGTATCCGCTGCGAAAAATCTACCGCCTATTTGAAAGAGCAAGGCTTTGATGAGGTGTATCATCTTGAGGGCGGCATTCTTAGATATCTTGAAGAGGTACCCAAGGATCAGACATTATGGCAGGGAGAATGCTTTGTGTTTGATAATCGTGTAGCTGTGGATCATGACCTTAAACGTGGCTCTTATGACCAGTGCCATGCCTGTCGCATGCCGATTACCGAACAGGAGAAAACATTAGACAGCTATCAGGAGGGGCTCTCCTGCCACCACTGCTATGGCAAGGTGACTGACGAACAGAGACAGCGCTTCGCCCAGCGCCAAAAACAGGTAAAACTGGCTAAAGCCAGAGGAGAGGAACATATAGGCAGTGCGGCAGTGCAAGATACAGAGCGCCGGCGAGCGGAGAAAAAAGCACGCAAAAAAGACCAGCACGGACGATAGATAAGGATAAGCTTTACAAATATAATTCAGGGCCTGCCTGGCCTGCGCCAGTGGCCCATCTTAAATAATAAAACTCATAGGTGCAGAATGAAGATCATATACTCCCAATCTCGACTATGGCTGGGCGCTATTATTGCCTGTCTGGCTCTAACTGGCTGTGATAACAGCCCATTAACCGCCAGCGAGCCTCGTCAAATCAGTGAGTTTTTATATGCGGATGCCGCCGAGCTGCGCGCTGAGCAACTCAGCAATATCAGCTATGGTTTGCAATTTAATCTGGATAAGCAGTCTGAATCTTTTTCCGGAGTTACTGAGATCAGTTTTGATTTAGCGGCTGGCAATCGGGATGATCTGACCATAGATTTAAGTCAGGGCGACATTCAATCCATTACCAAAAACGGCAAGCCTGTTGTCTTTAGCTATGATCAGTGGTTTATCAGCATCCCCGCCACTGAGCTTTCAGCGGGTCGCAATACGCTGGTGATTAGCTACAGCCACCCCTATTCAACTGATGGCTCCGGACTGCACCGATTTATAGATCCGGAAAATGGCGATATCTATCTCTTTACTGACTTCGAACCCTATGATGCCAACCGTCTGTTTCCTCACTTTGATCAGCCAGATCTAAAGGCCAGCTATACCCTAAAGGTAAGCGCACCCAGAGACTGGCAGGTGATCAGCGCCACCCGTGAGACCAGCATCGAGCAGCTGGGAGATAAAAATCACTGGACCTTTCCCACATCAGCGGTTTTCTCGTCCTATATATTTTCACTGCATGCGGGCAATTATGCTGTCTGGGAAGACCAATTCGAAGATATTCCCCTGCGTCTTTTTGCCCGCCAAAGCCTGGCTCAGTATGTTAAAACTGATGAATGGTTTATCCCCACCAAACAGAGCTTTGCTTTTTTTAACGACTACTTTGGTATCCGCTACCCGTTCGGAAAGTATGATCAGATTATTGTTCCTGACTTTAATGCCGGCGCTATGGAAAATGTTGGCGCTGTGACTTTTAACGAGGCCTATATTGCCAAAAGCGAGAAATCCACATTGGCAAAAATGCGCCTGGCTAATGTGATCGCCCATGAGATGGCCCATATGTGGTTTGGTGATCTGGTGACCATGCGCTGGTGGAATGGCCTGTGGCTGAATGAGAGCTTTGCCACCTATATGGCTAATCTGGCACTGTCCAAGGCCAGTGATTTTGATAAGGTCTGGGAGGTGTTTTACTCTCGCACTAAACAGTGGGCCTATCGCACTGACGACTCGGTTAATACTCACCCCATAGAGTTAGCCGTCGCCTCCACCGGCGAGGCCATGACTAACTTTGATGGCATAACTTATGGCAAGGGAGCCTCGGTTCTAAAACAGCTACCCTACTATCTTGGAGAAGAAAACTTTCGTGTTGGCGTGAGTAATTATCTAAAAAAATTCTCCTATAAAAATACCGATCTGGATGACTTTGTTGGCGAGCTGGGCAAGGCAGCCGATATAGACCTGACCCAGTGGACTCAGGATTGGCTCTATCAGGCGGGCCTAAATACTATCAGGGTCGATTATCACTGTGCGGATAACAGGCTCAGTCAATTGCGTATTCATCAGACAGCGCCTGAAGGTTTCCCCACTTTGCGGGAGCAGCGAGTGCAGATTGGTTTTTATACTCTCTCTGAGAGCGGGCTATCCAGAACCAGTGCCCTGCCTGTGACCTACAGTGGCGCCACTACCGATGTGCCTGAGGTGGTGGGTATCAGTTGTCCAGATTTGGTGTATCCCAACGAAGAGGACTGGGGCTATGTCAAAGTAGATCTGGACAAAAACTCTCTGGCGGTCGCCAAGCAGTCGATCAATGCTGTGGATAGCAGCATGATGCGCCTGATGCTATGGCAGAGTCTGATTGACAGTGTCAGTGATGCCAAGCTGAGTGCTGCGACTTTTGTGGAATTTGCCCTAGCCAATATTGGCGACGAGACCGACCTTAATGTGGCTCGAGCTATTGGCGGCGGACTGCTTAAATCCCTGGACTATCTGTCGACGGCAACCCGCTTAAAGATTAAGGATTACAGCGCAACCTATGCCCAGGTCGAAAATCTGCATTGGCAGCTGCTCAGCAATGCCCAGGCGGGTTCGGATATGCAGAAATACTGGTACAGCAACTACGTAGATTTAAGTAAAAGCCCAGTGCACCTCAACAATCTGCAGAAAATTCTGGATGGCGAAAAGACCTTTAGCGACCTCACCATTGACCAGGATAAACGCTGGGAGATTGTGGCCGCTTTAAATCGCTATCAGCACGGAGACTATGTATCCCGACTCAAGGCTGAAAAGCTGCGCGATAATTCAGATACGGGGGTTAAGTACGCTATCTATTCAGAGGCGTTGCGCCCGCACCCAGAGGTAAAAGCTCAGTGGTTTGCGGTACTGATAGATAACCCAGATAAGTTAAAACTGTCGACGCTGCGCTATATTATGGCGGGACTTTTCCCCGCCGAGCAGGCCAGCCTCAAGCAGCCTTTTAATGCCCAGATACTGGCCCAGATACCTGTACTAAACGCAGGCACTGATCTGGGTTTAACCCGGTCCTTTGCCAGCAGCATGTTGCCAGCTCAGTGTACAGCGCAAAGTGAAAGGCGGCTCGCCAGCCTGGTAGACGATTACAGCAGCATGAAACCACAGATTCTCAAGGCGGTAAAAGCCAAACATCAAACCATGGAGCGCTGTATTAAAGCGCTGGCATTACTGGTCGACAACTAAGAACCAGCAGCGCCCCTGGCCGCCTCGACGCTATTGATATGGCGAGTCATATTGGAGATTAACTCCGGTATTACCGCAGCCGGAAGGTTATGGCCCATGCCTTGTAGGAGCACATATTTTGAGCCTTTAATTAGCTCAGCTGTGTGCTCACCATGGGCGGGCGGAATAAGTCCATCGTCCACTCCATGCATTACCAGCGTCTCAGCTCTAATGGTCGCCACCTCGGCAGAGCGATCACCCACCTTAAATACTGCCATCAAATGTCGAGGCATGGACGCCGGGTAGAAGCCTCGCTCGCGAATACGCGCCTCGCGCTCTTCCTCGGCTTCACCTTCGGCAAGATTTCTCAGCCGGGTCTCGGCCAGGCTGGTAGGTGGTGGCAAATGACGCGCCCCGGTGGTGGACATAATTGAGATCAGACTGCGGGTGCGCTGAGGGTATTTGGCCGCTACTATCTGGGCAATCATGCCACCCATGGAGGTGCCTATAATATGTCCGTCCTGGTAACCCAGC
>DDCQ01000064.1:2479-3719 GCA_002334915.1 Porticoccaceae bacterium UBA2002 | reverse complement strand
CGAACAGGATGTTATTGAGCTGGTGCAATCCTACAAAGATGCAGGTATCAATAAATTAGTTGCTCTGCGCGGCGACCTGCCCTCAGGTATTGGCGGCACCAAACAGCTTGTTCATGCCAATGAATTAGTCTCGTTAATTCGCAAACACACGGGCGATCATTTTGAGATCTATGTGGCTGCCTACCCGGAGATTCACCCAGAGGCCGAAAGCTACAGCAAAGATATTTACTGGCTGGGCGAAAAATTTAAGGCAGGCGCCAACGGAGCTATCAGTCAATATTTTTATAACCCAGATGCCTATTTTAGATATTTAGATGAATGTACCAAAGTGGGCATTGATCAGCCAATATTGCCTGGCATTATGCCCCTGACCAACTACCATAATTTGATTCGCTTCTCTGATAACTGCGGCGCCGATATTCCTCGCTGGCTGCGCTGGCAACTTAAAGAGCGCACCGACAATCCCGAAGACCTGATTAAATATGGTGTGGATGTGGTGACCCGTCTCTGTGAAGCATTGTTAGCCGGGGGCGCACCTGGTTTGCATTTTTATACCATGAATCAATGGCAAATTACTGATACCCTGTGTCGTAATCTGGGCCTACCTACCAAGGCTCTCTAATTTACGAGTGAGCCATGCGTATCCCGCGAATCTACACCAGCGCAAATCTGACAGTGGGCACCGAGATTGATCTTGATGAAGGTGCTGCCCGTCATCTGACCTCGGTATTGCGCATGAGCCTGGGTCAGCAATTGACCCTTTTTAATGGCCAGGGCGGAGAGTATGCCGCGCAGCTGACCAAGGCAAAAAAAGGCCATGCCTCAGTTACAATATCTGATTTTATTGATAGCAGTCGAGAGTCTCCTCTAAATTTGCATCTGGCCATTGGTGTCTCCCGTGGCGAGCGCATGGATTGGATTGTGCAAAAAGCCACCGAACTGGGTATCAACCAAATCACCCCTCTGTTTACCTCGCGCTGTGAAGTCAAACTTAATGGCCAACGTTTAGAAAAAAGATTAAAACACTGGCAGCAGGTTGCTATTAGTGCCTGCGAACAATCACAGCGCAATAGCATACCGAGGATTAATGCCGCCATAAATCTTGAGGAATGGCTGCTAAGCTGCGAATCCGATTTAAAACTGGTATTGCATCACCGCACTGAAAAACGACTCGCCGACATGAACAACGCCAGCAATAATATTGCCCTGCTAATTGGCCCAGAGGGTGGCCTCAGTGATA
>DDCQ01000064.1:0-2425 GCA_002334915.1 Porticoccaceae bacterium UBA2002 | reverse complement strand
CCGCAAATCACCTCCCTGTATCGCACTCCTATTATTGCTCCTGCCATCGCTTTGCTTCAGTGCAGTATTTGGCGATGGTGACCCAGCCAATGGTATTGAAGACAGCCGCACAGATGCGCCAGCGCAACTGTTAAAAGCAGTGGGCACCGTGTTTTGCGATGGGGGTTTGCGAGGTACAGCTAGCCTTGTTGGCCCGGGGCCAACTGCAGATCGACACAGTCCATCCATTATTATTACCGCTGCCCATGTGTTGTTCGATACCCATACTGGGCTGCCCTTTGCTGACTGCAGTTACAGACCGCAAAACAGGCGCCTCAAATCTGTTGCCTTTGCAGAGATTTCACAGCATGCCTATCAGCCTCTGGCCGAGGACAGAATGCGCCAGTCTGAAACCGATATTGTTTTTGTGGCACTGCAGCACCGCCTGCATCAAAAGCCCCTGCTGTTAGCCTTGCCCAACAGGCTCAGCCCCAAGCAGTTACTGGCCTATAACCCCAATAATGAGCGCATTAATATTAGTGGGCAGTGCCAAAGTTACTCATCAGACAGTTTTGTAAGTGAACACTTACTACTACATAATTGCGACGCAGAAAGCGGGTCTTCTGGTGGGCCACTACTGGAAAAGGTGCATTCTGAAGAAAACCCAAGATCTGTCAACAGAGTGGTGGCCATTCATGGAGGCACGCTGTCGAATTTAGGAAATAGCGCTCCCGGCTCTAGAGTACAGCCGGAGCGATGGATTAATCAGGCACGCAAAATCGATGATTCTCTGCTGCAGCGGCTAGAGGATTTTATTGCATATCTGGGTAGGGATTCTGCAGATTAAACTCCACAGTGCGCGAGAAGCCGGGGATATTAATGCCCTGCTCAGAGATACTTAGGGCAGCCTCATCAATCAGTTCATTACCAAATTTATAGATCACATCTAACTGGGCACTGTCTGCTCTCTGGGCATAGGCCTCAGCAGCGGCTCTGGTCTGCTCGCGGCGCTGAGTATAGCCAGCAAAATCATTGGGGTATCTGGCTGCCAGCATGGCATCGACCCGGCTGGGAGCCAACACAACTGCTGTAGCATTATTGCCACCAAAGCCTTTCGAATTAATAAATGCCACCTGCATTTCACGCTCAGCCAGATCCATATCGGTCAGGGGAAAATGGGCTCGCTGCTGATGAACATCAGGGGCTATTTCATCAATGGTTTTGATGCCGGGAATAATATTGTACTTAAAGGTGCCCAGGGCAGACACCAGCTGATCGCCACTGGCCGTTGATAAAGAGTGCCCTACAAAAGCCTTGGCCGCAGTGACAGGCCAGTGAGTAATATCAAAGGCATCGGCCACGCGGTCAATCAACTCCGATTCGGTGGTGCGATTAGCCGGAGTGCTGGAGCCATGGGCATGCACAAAGCTGTGTGACTGCACCGCTTGCTTGCCCACAATGCTTATGGCAGAAGCCACTGCCTTGGAAAAAGAAATATAGTTACCCACTCCCGGCGCTGAGATAGATTTTTTAACCCCGTCAGCATTAATAAACACATCCGGCACAGCGCCGTGAATATCCGCGCCCAGCTCAATGGCCAGAGCATCATCCATCAGCACTATATATTGGGTAGCCTCCGAGAGAGTAAAGCCGCAGTTATGGCCAAAGGGCCGGCTGGCGCGGCGCAGGTCAGGCTGCTCAGTACCATCCAGCTTACAGATATTCTCATCTGAACCCAGAGCACTCATATTGCTGAACCCCTCCATAATTTCCGGAGTCACACCAGCCTCGGCATTGCCTACAATCGCCACCCGGCGGCGGCCACTGGAGATATCGCGCACCGCGGCCTGCAGCACATACAAAAAGCTGGCACAGGCGCCGGTAATGGCCTCAGTGTGGCCAACACTGCCCAGCACATAGGCATTGATAAAATCGGCGGGCATAGAATTTAAGCCCAGAGGCAACTGTTTGGCAGTGGTGCGGGTGCCCTTGAGGCGGCCCTGCAAAAGTCCACCAAAACCCTCTTCGCTTACCTGACCTAAGGCACTGGAACTGTAAACGCCTACCTGGTCGGGGTTTACATGATCAGCAATGGTCTCCCAGGGTAGCCCTATAGAATGCACTGCATCGCTGGCACCCAAAAGTGCCAATTGCAGGCCCCGCGGGTGAAAGCGGGCATTGTAGTGCTCGTCCATATTAAAGCCGCGAGGCAATTGGCCCGCCGCTTTGGCCACCAGTTCATAATGAGATTCAATTAAATAATCACTCACCGCTGATGCTGTCACCTCAACATTGCCATCCTCAAGGTCACACACCTGCCAGTCTTGTGGGCAGCGACTCGGCAGGTCGCGCTTAACCATTTTAAAAACAATCTGCTCACCCTGCTGATGATCAAAGGTAATTCTTTTATTGCCAGGCACAGCTGCCGGATCAAAGCATTCAACCC
>DDCQ01000099.1:478-7984 GCA_002334915.1 Porticoccaceae bacterium UBA2002 | reverse complement strand
CGCATCTCGTCTTTAAACCCACAGCTTACGCATTCGCGATAGTTAATTCCGCCCTCTGTATAGGCCTGAATCTTGTCCATCTCTGCGCATTTGGGGCAGGTAACCCCTGCAATAAATTGTTTTTTAGTTGTAAAAGCCATGGATAGTTCACCACAATAGGAACCCTATTATAGAGGACATCATGACCTATGGATCACTCAATTCGCTCCCACCGCGGTATTTCCCCCCAGCTGGGTCAGCGGGTCTATATAGACCCCGCAGCTACTGTTATTGGCGATGTCAGTCTGGGAGACGATGCTTCGGTATGGCCTGGAGCCGTGATTCGCGGCGATATGCACCGCATAGTGGTGGGCGCCAGATCCAATGTTCAAGACAATGCCGTGCTGCATATCACCCATGCCTCCGACTTTAATCCCGATGGCTGGCCCCTGACCATTGGCGATGATGTGGTGATTGGTCACCGCGCCGTGCTGCACGGCTGTACTCTGGGCAACCGCATACTGGTGGGCAATGGCGCCATCGTTAATGATGGCGCTGTGGTTGAGGACGAGGTCATTATTGGCGCGGGCTGCATGGTGCCCCCCGGCAAAACTCTGGAAACTGGCTATGTGTATGTGGGAAATCCCTGCAAACAGATGCGGGCTCTGTCCGAGAGTGAGAAGAGCTTTTTCACCTATTCGCCAGCCAATTACGTCAAGCTTAAAGACCAGTACCTGCTAGAAATGAACACTGAGGGTCAGACTGAACGCTAGGTTTTGTTATTTTGCGCCTCTGCCACCATCTTGAGGCGCAGCGCATCCAACACCTGATGGGTTTCTGGCCTGATACCACGCCACAGATTAAATGATTCTGCTGCCTGTTCTACAAGCATACCCAACCCATCTGAGGCCCTGGCGCCACGCTGGCGAGCCCAACTCATAAAGGGCGTAGGCATTGCGCTGTACATCATGTCATAGCAAGCCGCTGAGCCAGCTTCAGAGCTGGGCGCCAACAGGCTGTCAGGCAATGGCGGCATGCCACCCTGCAGGCTGGCGCTGGTGCCATTAATTACCAGGTCAAATTCTTGGCCGTCGAGCATATCCAGACCACAGCCAAGCAAATAGCCCAGCTCAGCAAAGCCCTTGGCTAGCTGCAGGGCTTTGTCGATACTGCGATTGGCAATTACTACATGCTGGGGCTGCTCAGCTAACAGAGGCTCAAGTATGCCGCGGACGGCGCCTCCAGCACCCAAAATTAACACTCGCTTGGCGCGAATGTCCCAGCTGAGATTATTGGTTATATCTCTGATCAGGCCCACACCATCTGTGGTGTCACCCAATATGGTGCCATCCTCTTGCAGGGCAAGGGTGTTTACGGCGCCGGCGCGGCGCGCCCTGGGGCTAATACGCGAACCATAGCCATAGGCATCCTGCTTGAAGGGCACAGTAATATTGAGGCCCTTGCCACCAGCCTGGAAAAAGCTGTCTGCCGCCGGGGTAAAGTTATGAAGATCCACAAGCTGGCGCTTGTATTCCATGGCCTGCACTGTTTGCACGGCAAAGGCGCGATGAATCTCTGGCGATTTGCTCTGTGCAATCGGATTGCCAAAAACAGCATATTGATCAGTCATGGTTACACCCATTCTCTGTGCAGCAGGTATTTTTCATAGAGCTCAGCCTCCGCACTGCCAGACTCGGGCTGCCAGTTGTATTCCCAGCGCACCAGTGGTGGCAGTGACATCAGTATAGACTCTGTGCGACCGCCGGTTTGCAGACCGAATAATGTGCCTCGGTCATGGACCAGATTAAACTCGACATAGCGGCCC
This sequence comes from Porticoccaceae bacterium UBA2002, assembly GCA_002334915.1. Taxonomy (GTDB): domain Bacteria; phylum Pseudomonadota; class Gammaproteobacteria; order Pseudomonadales; family Porticoccaceae; genus HTCC2207. Next base: position 6,180 of record DDCQ01000099.1, on the reverse strand, counting down.
CGGCGATAGAGCTGAAAGCTTCGCTCGCGCTCGCCGTAATCCCTGCCTCGACGGCGCTGCACAATAGGCAGATAGGCATTGATAAAGCTGTCGCCGATGCTGCGCATCAGGGCAAAACTCTGCTCGAAGCCAAGCTCATTAAAATCATCAAAAAACAGTCCGCCAACGCCTCGCGGCTCATCGCGGTGTTTTAAATAAAAATACTCGTCGCACCAGCGCTTAAACCTTGGGTAGAGCTGCCCGGAAAAGCCGTCACAGGCCTGCCTGGCGGTGCTGTGCCAGTGAGCGCAGTCTTCATCATTGCCATAGTAGGGGGTCAGGTCATAGCCCCCACCGAACCACCATACCGGCTCTGCGCTATCTTTTTCAGCGATAAAAAAGCGTACATTGGCGTGGGAGGTCGGCACATAGGGGTTGTTGGGATGTATCACCAGCGACACTCCCATGGCTTCAAAGCTGCGGCCCGCTAATTCCGGGCGGTTTTGGGTTGCCGAGGCTGGCATCTGATCGCCAAATACATGGGAGAAATTAACCCCGCCTTTTTCGATTAGCGGCCCGTCTACCACCACGCGACTGCGGCCTCCGCCACCTTCTTCGCGCACCCAGTTGTCCTCTTGCCATTCGGCGCCATCCTCAGCTTGCAGGGCAGCACAGATGCTGTCCTGCAGTCCAAGGAGGTAGTTTTTTACCAGATTTTTGTCGATTTGCTGCATATTATCCCGGCCGGACGATCTGTCCGCTGACTAAGTCTCTAATTTCGCTAGCATTGCTGCTGTCACCAACCGACCCCTCTGTCTGGAAATCAATTCCCGGGCCGAAGTAGCTCTGTACTTTATCCCCAGTGGTGGCCGCGGGCAAACCCTGAGGATTAGCTGAGGTAGACACAATGGGTCTGGCGAAGGCCCGACAGAGTGCAGACGCCACAGGGTGTCTGGTGACACGCAGCGCCAGGGTACTGTGCTCGCCGCGAATCCATTCGGGAACAGTGCCATTATCAGGCACTAGCCAGGTCGTGGGCTTGGCGCAGATGGCGTTAAAGCGCTCCAAATGATCCAGATCAAGCCCCTGTAAAAAGGATGCAAAGCGATCTGAGGAATCGGCGATGAGAATCAGGCCTTTGCTGGCAGACCGGCCCTTGAGACGAAGGATTTTCTCAACCGCAGCCTCGGAGAAAGGGTCGCAGCCCAGACCCCAGACGGCTTCGGTGGGATAGGCAACCACCCCCTCGCCCTGCAGCGTGTCTGCGGCAGACCAGATATTGGGGTGGTTATTCCAGTCGATCACAGTTGATCAGCTATTTTTAAGCTTTTCCTGCAATGCCGCATCTTTGGCGATAATCGCCGCAGCGTTGGCCGCGCGCTCAGCGACCAGCTTTTGATGCATGTCGGCGTCAGAGGTACCAATAATTTGTGCCGCCAGATAAGCCGCATTTTTAGCCCCAGCTTTGCCAATGGCCACAGTTGCTACTGGTATACCGCCGGGCATCTGCACTGTAGATAACAGCGCATCCAAGCCATCGAGAGAACCATTGATTGGCACGCCAATCACAGGCTTCAGGGTGGTAGCAGAAACAGCGCCAGCCAAATGCGCAGCCATGCCTGCTGCACAGATAAATGCCGCACATCCGCGGGCATCTGCGTCAGTCACAAAATCATGGGTTGCTTCAGGCGTTCTATGTGCTGATGTCACCTTCACTTCGAAGGGGATATCAAACTTTTTAAGAATTTCAAAACTGGCTTCCATTACCGGCAAATCGGAATCGGAACCCATCAGAATTGCTACAAAGGGTTTGCTCATTTTAAGTCACCATTTTTAGGAATCGCGCAGGCTACCGGAACTTTGAGCCCCGTGCAACTGCCGCCTTCAGATCAGACGCTGATATAAACCGTCATCGTTGGAGATAACGCCTTTGAGCTCCAGAGAGATTAATAATTGGGAGAGTTTTTGTGCCGGAAAATACAGGCTCAGGCTGTCGCGATCAGTGGCCTCAAAGCCAAGCTGATTTAACAGCAGGGTTTCATCAGTATCAAGCTCAGGATCGGGCTGGGGGACGGGGGTCAGAGGCAGGCATTCCTGAAGGCCCGCCAGCGGCCCGGTTAGCTCAGTGACAATATCTGCGGCGGCGTCTACCAGTGTTGCACCCTGTTTAATCAACCAGTGGCATCCCCTGCTCTGAGGATTGTGGATAGAGCCGGGAATAGCAAATACCTCACGATCCTGCTCCATGGCAAAGCGCGCGGTAATCAGCGAACCGCTTTTAACTGCGGCCTCAACCACCAGCACCCCCAGGCTCAACCCGCTAATAATTCGATTGCGCTGCGGAAAGCGGGCGGGGAGGGCTTCGCTGCCAGGGGCAAATTCTGTGATCAATGTGCCACCGGCCTCCAATATCTGCTCGGCTAGCTGTCGATGGCGGTAGGGATAGACCTGGTCAATGCCAGTGGCCATAACTGCAATGGTGCCTCCCGCCGACTCTGGGGCCAGCAGAGCGCCGCGATGAGCTGCACCATCTATGCCCACCGCCAGGCCGCTGGTAATGGTAAAGCCAGCCTCAGCTAAATATTGCGCCCACTTGCCTGCATTGGTCTCACCACCTTTGGTCATGCGTCGACTGCCAACTATGGCTATCTGTGGTAAGTGCAGGCGGTCGCTGTTGCCCAATACATAAAGAACTGGCGGTGCTCTGTGTATGTGCCTGAGTTGAGGCGGATAGTCTGAGCTGGTGACCGGTATAATTTTTGCGCCACAGCTCTCTACCCTGTCCAACAATAAGTCCAGCTCTGGCTGCCAACGACCCTGGTGATATTGCTCCTGAATAGCCGCCACTGGCGAGACTGAGGCATCTGACTGAGTAAATATTGCCCTGTAGCTGCCATATTGGGCCAGCATGTCGGCCTGCAGACTCCGGGGAAACGCCTCAAGTAACTGGGATACCAGCACAAAGTGCAGTTCCTCGCGATTTTGCGATTCTGACTCAGCAGGGGGCATGGAGTTGATGGCCTGGTTATCAGGGATTACGCGCGAGGTCGCCGAGATCAAGCTGTCGATCTGCCACTAACACCAGACCAAAGCTCATTTTCTGGTAGGTGCGAAAAACCATTAGCAGGCCAATGCGCTCGTCTGGAAGACGGACAGGCCGTTTGACGACCTGGTCCTTAACTAACTCGCCTCTTTTGAAAATGGCCAGAGTATCTCCCGCCTGCAGTCCGTCACGATCACCGCGGTTGATTGCCACCACATCCAGAGCACCGGCGTTGCGCACGCCACCCTCCACACTGATCACAACTGCATCCACCTTTGCCTCCGGCGCTCGAGGGTGGAATATAGAGGGCAACAGGTGATTTTCGCGATTCAATAGCCTGTCTTTGACCCGTATTTCCCCTTCGGCATAGGTGGTGCCCAGGGTGGCAATGTCGTCCTTAACCACTTTGACCTGAGCCCTGCCTACTGATTTGGCGCTAATCCCTAATACTTCGCCGCTGGATGGGTCAATATAGGGATTTCCTCGGCGATAGATACCGTAATTCAAACTCTGACTGCTAAAATCACCCCGCGCGTAAAAGTCATCTCCTATGCCAACCAGCAGGCGACGTTCGTAACCCCCCAATACATAGGGTGCCGACCTTAGCTCAGCATCGCTGGTGACGCGGTTCTTGGACAGAAAATTTTCAATGGTTTCCAGTGGCAGCGCGGGAATTGGCGCTTTGTGGTCCTCGGCTCGAATTTGCGGTGAGAGCTTTTCGTCACGGTTGCGACTGAGCATTAACCTCGGCCGGCCATCGAGGTAGACCAAACTGATAATATCCCCTGGATAAATAAGATGAGGATTGGCTATCTGTTGGTTGGCATGCCAGATTTCAGGCCACATCCAGGGGTCGCGAAGGAACAGGGCAGAGATATCCCACAAGGTATCCCCGGCAACCACCTGATATTGCTCAGGCACAGCATCATTGAGAAGAAGTTGTGGGTCGTCGGCGCTGGCACTGGTTTGCACTGAGATAACCGCACTGGCGAGCATTAGAATAATGCCGAGTACTATTTTTTTCATCTGTTCGAGTCCTTTCCCTGCACCGCGTTAGTGTATAATTGCTCCCTGAATCACCCATTACCTTGAAATTGGTGACGGGTTAACTTTATGTTAGCAGTGCTTTTAACTTATTTTTTAGAAATTCATCACATTCGCTATGGCTAGACTAAACATTCTTGAATATCCCCATCCCCGACTGCGCATTAAAGCTGAGCCGGTCGCCGAGGTTGATGCGCGCATTACCCAGCTGGTCGATGATATGTTTGAGACCATGGAAGAGGCTAAAGGCATTGGATTGGCAGCCTCTCAGGTAGATGTTCATGAAAGAGTGATTGTGATGGATATCTCCGAGGAGCGGGACCAGCCCAGAGTCTATATAAACCCTGAGATTGAGATTCTCGAGCCAGGTACCCAGCCCTATGATGAAGGCTGTCTGTCAGTACCAGGTTTCTACGAGGTGGTAGATCGCCCAGCCCATGTCATGATTCGCGCGCTGGATCGCGATGGCAATGCTTTTGAAGAAGAGGCTGTCGGCCTTTTGGCAGTGTGCATCCAGCATGAGATTGACCATCTTGAGGGCAAGCTATTTGTCGACTATCTGTCGCCACTAAAGCGCGACCGCATCCGCAAAAAACTAAAAAAACAACGGGCATAGGTAATACAGATTGAAGATTATCTTCGCTGGTACCCCGGACTTTGCCGCCACACATCTTCAAGCGCTTATTAATGATGGTCGCCATTCTGTAGTCGCCGTCTACACTCAACCAGATCGTCCCGCCGGCCGCGGTAAAAAGCTGACCGCCAGTCCAGTCAAGCTGGTGGCTGAGCAACAGAGCCTGCCTATTTGCCAGCCCGCCTCTCTAAAACCAGAAGAACAGCAGTCACTGCTGGCTGAGTTTGGCGCAGATATTATGGTGGTGGTGGCCTATGGCCTGATTCTGCCCCAGGCGGTGCTGGAAATTCCTCGCCTCGGCTGTATTAATGTTCATGGCTCTATTCTGCCGCGCTGGCGCGGCGCGGCGCCTATCCAGAGAGCAGTTGAAGCTGGCGACCCCGAGTCCGGTGTCACCATTATGCAGATGGATGCGGGTTTGGATACCGGCGCTATGCTAAGCATTAGCCGCTGCCCCATTGACCCTCAGGAAACCAGCGGCTCTCTCTACAATAAGCTGGCTGAACTGGGTGCTGCAGCGCTTTTGGATGATTTGGACAGACTGGAAAAGGGCGTCGCGGTCAGCGTTGTACAGGACGACAGCCAGAGTACCTATGCCAGCAAAATTGATAAAGCAGAGGCATTGATTGACTGGTCAGCAGCGGCTCCAACCCTTGGCCGGCGCATACGCGCCTTTAACCCCTTTCCCGCTGCATACACATTGGTCGAGGGTCAGCGAATAAAAGTTTGGGCTGCGACTGTCAGTTCTGAAACCGCCAGTGGTAAAGCCGGGCAAATTACCAGGGCCAACAGTGATGGTTTGCTGGTTGCCTGTGGGCAGGGCAGCCTGCTATTGACCGAAATTCAACTGGCCGGCAAATCCAGAATGCCGGTATCCGAGATATTAAAATCCCGCGCTGATTTGTTTGCTGTTGGCCAACAGCTTGGCAATTAGAGTATGAATGTTCGCGCTGCCGCCGCAGAGGTTATAGCCAGGGTGTTGCGCGGACAGTCTCTGTCGGC
>DDCQ01000099.1:0-456 GCA_002334915.1 Porticoccaceae bacterium UBA2002 | reverse complement strand
CCCCAGATCGCCATTCTGCTTAAACAGCTGCTGGCCAAACCATTGCGTGAAAAAGATTTAGAGGTGCAGGGGTTGCTGGCCTGTGGCCTCTACCAGCTGATGCATATGCGTATCGCCGAACATGCCATACTCAATGAAACTGTCTCCGCCACCACTAAGCTCAACCGCCGCTGGGCCAAGGGTCTGGTAAACGCCGTGCTGCGCAACTTTCAGCGGCAGCGCCAGGAACTGTTGGAACAGCAAGAGAGCAATCAGGTATTTCAGGCCGCTCACCCAAAGTGGCTGCTCAACAAGATTGTGGAGTCCTGGCCAGCAGAAACTGCGGAGCAAATTATTGCCGCAAATAATCGGCAGGCGCCGATGATGCTGAGGGTAAATGCTCTGCGCAGTTCCCGTGCAGATTATCTCAAACAGCTGGCTGACGCAGAGATTGGCAGCTCAGAGGCCAGCCATAGT
>DDCQ01000011.1:1830-3634 GCA_002334915.1 Porticoccaceae bacterium UBA2002 | reverse complement strand
GTGGCCGATGCCTCCTCGGTCTGGTCTGTATTGGCCGCAAACAGCTTGTCACTGTTGATGGTGAACTGCAGTGAGGGTTCGCCGCTGCACTGAATCTGATTAATCTCGAGAAAAGCACTGTCCTCCTCGCCCTGGGCATTGATAATTTTGATTACAGCTTCAAAGGGCATAATCTCCTGTTGAGCCTGCAGAGGCACCATATAGGCCTTGAGCTTTTCTCTATCGCCGGCGGCTATATTGTCAATTACCGGCAGGCACAGCATGTCCTCTGGGGTATCAAAACCAAAAATACTGGCGCAGGCCTGATTGGCGTAGACATAGGTTCCCTCCTGCACCACGGCAATAGGAAATCTTGAAATATTCATCAGATATTGGCTGCGCTTTTCCGCCAGCATCAGTTTGCGCTCCCACTCCCGGCATTGGCGGCGCTGACCTATACTGGCTAGCGAGCGGGCAACTACGCTGAGCAGATGCTGATCCTGGTCCTTGACCACTACATCCTCGGCACCCAGCCGCAGGCCCTCAATCAGAGTGCCGGGATCATAGTTTTCACTGATCAAAATAACCGGAATATCGCGCTCAGCGCGGCGAATGGACTGGAATATCTGCTGTACCGGCAGAGCTTTTTCACCTGTGGGGGAGATCAGCAGGTCCCAGTTGCGCTGGCTGAGATATTTTTGCAGCTGTTGCTCGTCACAGGCCAGTTGTGGATCCATGCGATAGTCGGCACTGCGCAGAATACTGATAATTCTATTGGCTTCGTCATGGGATTGTTCGACGATTAAGATTTTTAGGGAGTCGTCAGCCAGCATAGGTTAGAGCTTTATTAAATCCTGTTAAATTCAGCGCCGGTTGCCTGTGATCAGGTGCATAAAATCAGTTGCGCAGAATCAGTTGCTTAAAAAGCAGGGGAACTTCGAAAAACTTGCCCCGATATTTGAACATCGCTGCTTTGATTGTAGACAACTTTTTCAATACAGCCGGTCGTTTTCACCTAACTCTCTGGTAGCAGCTGGCATTTATTTAGTCGACCGCCCCCCAAAACATAGCAAAAACAGCCTGCAATTCGGTTATCATGACGGCCTTTAAAATAATCGAGAATTTTTAAACATGGCCAATTACTCAACTAACGAATTCCGCTCTGGCTTAAAAGTAATGCTTGACGGCGATCCCTGCTCGATTCTTGAGAACGAATTTGTAAAACCTGGCAAGGGTCAGGCATTTAACCGGGTAAAGCTGCGTAATCTTAAAACTGGCCGTGTACTGGAAAAAACCTTTAAGTCCGGCGAAGCCCTGGAGGGTGCCGATGTTATGGATATGGATATGCAATATCTCTATAACGATGGTGACTTTTGGTACTTTATGGAGCCAGAGAGCTTTGAGCAGCATCAGGCCAATGAAAACGCGGTAGGCGATGCCCTGCAGTGGCTCAGTGAGCAGGATATTTGTGTGGTCACTCTCTACAACGGCGCGCCTCTATCAGTTGTTCCCCCCAACCATGTTGAGTTGGAAATTGTTGAAACCGATCCCGGGCTGCGCGGTGATACCGCCCAGGGCGGCAGCAAACCGGCCAAACTGGTCACGGGTGCAACGGTAAAAGTACCGCTGTTTTTAGATCAGGGTGATGTGATTAAAGTGGATACTCGCACCGGCGAATATCAGGGTCGCGTCAAGTAGGCAGCGGCTGTTTTTGGCTGGGCTGGCAGGAGGGTTTTGCATTGACTAATTGGCAGCCTGGGGCCAGTCTGGCTATGTTGCGCTACCGAGCCAAGCTGCTTGCAGACCTGCGCAAATTCTTTTCTCA
>DDCQ01000011.1:0-1762 GCA_002334915.1 Porticoccaceae bacterium UBA2002 | reverse complement strand
GGGTACTTACAAACCTCCCCCGAATATTTTATGAAACGGCTGCTGGCTGCCGGCACTGGTGATATCTACTGCCTGGGCAAGGCCTTTCGCAATGGTGAGGCCGGGCAGCGACACAACCCGGAATTTACCCTGCTGGAATGGTATCGCTGTGGCTGGGATGAACATCAGCTTATGGGCGAGGTGGCTGACCTGATCAGCCAGATTTATACCGCTAATGGCCAGCCCCCTGTGGCTGTTCACAGAGGCAGCTATGCAGACTACTTTGCCGAGATGCTGGCTGTGGACCCCCATGCCGCGACATTGGATCAGCTGCAACAGCTGGCAGTTGCCGCAGGTTCCCATAGCTGGGCCGGGGAGACCCGCGCCAACTGTCTGGACTTACTATTTTCTGTGCAGGTGGAACCCCGGTTGCCCCAGGGTCTGGTATTTGTCTATGACTATCCCGCCTGTCAATCGGCTCTGGCCCAGACCACAACTAATAGTCAGGGCCATCTGGTCAGCCGCCGTTTTGAAGCCTTTCTCAATGGTATGGAACTGGCCAATGGTTATTTTGAGCTGAGAGACGGCGCCGAGCAGGGGCAGAGATTTGCTGCGGACATCAGGGCCAGATCTGCCGCCAATAAGCCAGTGGTAGCCCTGGACAATCATTTAATAGCGGCTCTGCAACAGGGCCTGCCCAGCTGCGCTGGTGTAGCGCTGGGGGTGGACAGGCTGTTAATGCAGTTGCAGGGGGCCGATTCTATTGCTCAGGTGATGCCATTTAGCTGGGATAGATGCTAGTTAAATGTGCTTTCTTGCTGGCCCTAACTACATTTGAAGTAGTGATCCATTACCTTTGAGGGTTCTTCGGTCTTGGTATGTCCAACTACTGTGGCGGGAACGCCAGCGACAATATCATGGGCTGCCACTGGTTTTAGCACCACGCTGGAGGCTGCCACCATAGCGCCTTCACCGATTTCAATATTGCCGAGAATTTTCGCCCCTGGCCCCAGCAGCACGCCGCAGCGAATTTTCGGGTGGCGGTCGCCACTCTCCTTACCCGTGCCTCCCAGAGTGACCGATTGCATAATAGAAACGCAGTCTTCAACCACCGCAGTTTCACCAATCACCAGCCCGGTGGCATGGTCAATCATCACCCCGGAGCCAATAACGGCGGCGGGATGAATATCCACGGCAAATACCAGTGAGATGCGATGTTGCATCAACAGCGCCAGCGAGCGCTGATTGCTCTGCCACAGACTGTGGGCTACACGGTAGGCCTGCAGTGCCAGAAAGCCTTTAAAATACAAAAATGGCGAGCTAAAAAGATTGCAGGCCGAGTCGCGATCAACAGTCGCCTGAATATCTCTGGCAGCCGCCTGAACAATAGCTGGCTCAGCAAACGCCTTATCCATAATGTCGCGCAACATTGGCGCCGGCATAGCAGCGCAGGCCAGTTTGCTACACAGATGATAGCTGAGCCCCTGGCCCATATTGCTGTGATCCAGGATAGTCGCCTGCAGAAAGGGCGCCAGAATAGGTTCCGCCGCCGAGGTCTGCTGGGCTTCGCCAAGAATATTCTGCCATACCTGATCGGCCATTCCGCTGTGTTGTGGTGTCATAGCTACTTTTCTAGATGATTAATTCCGATGGCCTATTTTGGGTCAGGCTGCATCAATATACCAGCCTGTTCTTGCGATACACCATATATCCACAGCACATACCCCTGCGGCCAGCAGTGATTTTGCTGCAGAGTTGGCGGATGCCCCGGTAGTCACCACAT
>DDCQ01000083.1 GCA_002334915.1 Porticoccaceae bacterium UBA2002 | reverse complement strand
AATGCAGCTGAGGAATTTTTTCCCCCTGGCGCGCTCTAAATCGCCGTGGATTATTAACCAAGGAGAGCACCAATGCAGGGACTAGTCAGCTTATTCAATCTGTTTATCAGTAAATTAAAACATCTCGACTGGCTGGGGCCCCTGGCCCTGAGACTCTACCTGGCGCCTGTTTTTATCGCCGTCGGCGCCCATAAGTTTGTCAATTTTGACGATATGGTTGCCTGGTTTGGCAACCCTGACTGGGGTCTGGGCTTACCCATGCCGCGGCTTATGGTATTTCTGGCGGCCAGCGCCGAGTTATTTGGCGGTTTTGCGTTACTAGTTGGTCTGGCGACACGCCTGTTTGTGCTGCCATTGATTATCACCATGTTGGTGGCTGCCGGTACTACCCACTGGGAGAATGGCTGGTTTGCCATAGCCCCGGGAGATCCCCAGACAAGTACGGCAACAGTGTTGGCCGCAGTGGGTATTCCGGCGGCTGAGAGAAGCCTGCAAAATTCTGAGGAAGTAGGGCAGCGGCTAGCAGCGGCAAAAACCCTGTTGCGTCGCCACGGTAACTATAGCTGGCTGACTGACAGAGGCAGTTTTGTAGTACTCAATAATGGCATTGAATTCGCTGCCACCTATCTGATTATGCTGCTGAGTCTGCTATTTACTGGCGCCGGGCGCTGGGTCAGCGCAGATTACTGGATTGCCAGATATCTGAGATAGCTGGCTGCTGCTGTTGATTAACGGCACTGTTTCAGTCGAGGGCATTGGGCTATGCGAGGGAATTATCCCAGTCAAGGGAAATATATTCTTTTCAGCGGGTTATTGACAATTCTGCTACACTCCGCGCCAATCACGGCTAGGCCTGTGCCCCACAAGGTATACCTGCCCACATAATCGACCATTAATCACTGTGACTAATTATTTTGACTGACGATACTGCTTCTACAGAAACTGCGGCTCCAGCTGATACAGCGGCCGAGAAACCCAAAGCTAAGCGAGCTCCCCGCAAAAGGAGTGGCGCCAAAAGCGCGAGCAAAAGCGCGAGCAAAAGCTGGGATATCTCCCAGTTTGTGGTGCCAGAGGAAGAGGGCAAGACTCGCTTTCATGACTTTGATTTACCACTAACATTGATGCGCGGTATCCAAGACACGGGTTTTCACTACTGCACACCTATTCAGGCTACTTCGTTACCCCTTAGCCTAAATGGCCATGACATGGTGGGTAAGGCGCAGACCGGCACAGGAAAAACCGCAGCCTTTCTGATTAGCATTATTACCGATCTGATAAAGCACCCTATTCAAGACGAACGCTATATGGGCGAGGCACGATCACTGATTATGGCGCCGACCCGCGAATTGGCGATTCAGATTGCCGACGACGCAACCCAACTGCTAAAGCATACAGATCTCAATGTGCACTGCCTGGTGGGTGGTATGGACTACGGTAAGCAGCTGCAGAAAATGCAGAAGTCTCACTGTGATATTTTGGTGGGCACCCCGGGGCGACTGCTGGACTTTGCCAACAACCGCGATCTGTATCTGGATCAGGTTGAGGTGCTGGTTATTGATGAAGCAGACCGCATGCTGGATATGGGCTTTATTCCTCAGGTACGCCGTCTGGTGCGCCTGACGCCAAAGCGCGAAGAACGTCAGACACTGCTGTTCTCTGCGACCTTTACCCCGGAAGTATTGCGACTGTCCGAGACCTGGACCGATAACCCGATTACCATTGAAATCGGTGCCGAGCGCGTGGCCACAGACACAGTAGATCAGAAGATTTATATCACCACCGCCAGCGAAAAATTTGCCCTGCTAAATAATATTTTGGTCAATGATGATGTCGACAGTGTGATGGTTTTTGCCAACCGCCGTGATATCTGCCGCAACCTCCATGAGAAGCTCAAGAAAAAAGGCTTTAAGGCCGGATTGCTATCAGGTGATGTGCCGCAAAATCGCCGCATGAAGGCCCTGGAATTATTTAAATCTGGCGCACTGAAAGTTATGGTAGCCACAGATGTAGCTGGTCGTGGCATCCATGTGGATGGCATCAGTCATGTAATCAATTACACCCTGCCGGAAGAGCCCGAGGACTATGTGCACCGTATTGGTCGCACTGGTCGTGCAGGCAAAACCGGTACATCCATCAGCTTTGCCTGTGAAGACGATGCCTTCCTGCTAGAGCCCATCGAAAAATTGCTGGATATGAAACTGGCCTGCACCATGCCAGAAGAGCATCTGCTGCAAGAGCAAGACGCCTAGTTGTCAGGCGTTTTGTAGGTCTGGCACCAGAGTAACGTGCCACCCACCACCGCTGCCGGCAAGGCCAGCAGATTGAGCACAGGTATGGCCGAAGCACCCAGTGCCGCAAAGCCAAATCCCATAGCCGACCATCTGTTGTGTCCGGCTTGATCAATCAGCTGCTTAAAAGACACCCCATCAATATCCGCTGGATAATCCAGATACTGGATCGCCAGTGACCAGGCGGCCCAGCATCCGGCAATTGCCGGCGCCAACAGATTGAGCAGTGGAATAAAGCTAACCAACAGAGTCAGCAGAGCAATGCCAATGGTTCGAGGAATAAAATAAGCCAGCAGCTGCAGCTGGCGTATAAAACTCTGCCAGGCAATCCCAAGCATAGAAGACCCCGCACTGGCATCGGCATCTGAGCCGGCCCCCTGCAAAATAATCACTCGCTCGGCAATCAGGCCATAAAAGGGCGAGCCAATCAGGTTGGCGAAAAGGGTAAAGCTGAAAGCGTAGATGACCAGCGCAAGGATCGAAAACAGCAGCCAGACAATCCATGCCAGCCAGTGCAGCCAATCTGGCACAGCGTTGACCATAAGATCCAGCCAGCCTCCCAGCCATTGGCCAGCGGCAACAGTCAGAGTCGAAAACAGGACTATATTAATCAGCAGTGGCAGCAATACCAGCCAGCGAATCTTTGGGTGCCAGAGCAATTTGGCACCCTGCAAAATCAATGAGGGGCCGGAGAGAGCTGTGCCGAGACTGTTGTTGTTCATAGCTGTATTGCGCGGTTATTTTTACACAACTAAGAATAGCATCTATGCTTTTTAAACAGACACTTTTTAAGGATAAACAGATGTCCAGACTAGTAAAAATATCCGCCGCGCTAATTTTAGTACTTGCCGCCCTGCTGGTACTAAATTTAGGCAGCGGCCTGAAAACACTGGTGGAAACCCTGGGGCCTGAAATGACCCAGTCATCGGTGACCCTGCACAGTGCCAAAATATCGCTGCTGTCAGGCCAGGGTAGTTTTAAGGGTTTGCATATTGGCAACCCCCAGGGGTTTGATACTGAAGAGGCATTCTCGCTGGGCGAAATTCGTTTTAAGCTGGATCAGGATTCTCTGGCGACGGATATTATTGTGCTGGAAAGCCTGACAATTATGGCGCCGCAGGTCACCTTAGAGCGCGGCTCGGGGGGCAGTAATCTGGATCGCCTGCAGCAGAATATTGCCGGCTATCTCGGTCCGGCTGATACTGAGGATAACAGTGATCAGGCTACCAAGAATATTATTATTCGCGATGTGTTGATCACAGATGGAAAATTGCGCTACGGCCTGCTGGGTTCAAAAACTCTGGACCTGCCCCTGCCGGAAATACATCTGAGCAATCTTGGCGAAGAGGGGCAGGGGATTTCGATGGCCGAAGCTGGTGCCGCGATTATTGCCGCTATTTCCCGAAGCGCTACTCAGGTTGCACTGGAATCTGGGTCAATCAAAGATACAGGCGACAAGCTGGAAGCTCAGATCAAAGACAAAGTCAGCAAGATAAAAGATCTATTTAAAAAGTAAGTGCTGGCCAGTCTACGAGGAGTGACGCATTAGGCGCTGCTTCTGTCGGCTCCAGTCGCGGTCTTTGTCATCGTTGCGTTTGTCGTAGGCAGCCTTGCCTTTGGCCAGTGCTATCTCGCATTTAATCAGATGACCCTTCCAGTAAAGTGCCGTGCACACGCAGGTATGACCTTTCTGGTTAACGCCGTCCTCAAGCTTTTTAAGCTCGCGATGGTTGAGCAGCAGTTTTCTGGTGCGGGTTGGCTCAGTCACATAATGGGTCGACGCCGAGGGCAGGGGCGAAATATTAGTGCCAATTAAAAAAGCCTCACCATTCTTCAGAAAGACATAGGTATCTGTCAGATTTACCCTGCTCTCCCTCAGGCTTTTAACTTCCCATCCCATCAGGGATATGCCTGCCTCGAATGTTTCTTCGATAAAGTAGTCGTGCTTGACCTTGCGGTTCAGTGCAATGGTGTTGGATTGCTGTTTTGGCTTCTTTTTGCTCATAGGCAGATTATACGTGGGGCACAGAAATTGTCCTATGTTATTCATGCGCGCTGATCAATAAGATCGGTTATTCGCTAGCGGGCTATTGTGGGTTACAATCCCGCCTAACAAAAATGGAGCAGTAATATGGCGCTACAACAAAAAGGCATGCATGGTGCCTGGGCCAGCCGCTGGACTTTTATTATGGCGGCTACCGGGTCTGCTGTTGGTCTGGGTAATATGTGGAAGTTTCCCTATGTTGCCGGCAGCAATGGTGGAGGTGCCTTTGTGCTGGTCTACCTCGGCTGTATTCTGCTGATTGGTGTGCCGGTTATGATGGCCGAGGTACTGATTGGGCGCAGTGGCGGCAAGAGTCCGATCAACTCCATGCGCGATGGTGTCGAACTGAGCAATGCCAACCCGCTGTGGCGGCATGTGGGCTGGCTGGGTGTGGCTGCGGGTATGCTTATTCTCAGCTTTTATGCGGTGATTGCCGGATGGGCGCTGGATTATATTTTTGAAGTGGCCTCTGGCGAATTGCGCGGTGTTAACGGTGAGTCGGCATCAGCAGTATTTGGCAACCTGCTGGCAGATCCCAGTCGTCTGATTATGTGGCAGTCGATATTTATGCTGCTCTGTGTCGGCGTAGTGGTGGGTGGCGTCAAGAAAGGGTTGGGGGTGGCGGTTGAGATTCTGATGCCACTGCTGTTCGTTATGATGCTGGTGCTGCTGGGTTTTGCTTATTTTAAGGGTAACTTTGCCGCCGCCTGGGGCTTTCTGTTTAATTTTAATCTCGATGCCCTGAGTTGGCGCGGCGTACTTGAAGCCATGGGGCAGGCCTTCTTTACTCTGAGTATTGGTATGGGGGCCATTATGGCCTACGGCGCCTATATGCCGCAGAAAGCCAATATAGGTAAAACCATTCTGATTGTGGCCTTCTTCGATAGCTCTGTGGCTATTATTTCCGGTCTGATTATCTTTTCGATAGTCTTTGCCACCCAGGGTATTGAGCCCAGTGCCGGCCCCGGACTGATGTTTATCAGCTTGCCTGTGGCCTTTGGCAGCATGCCTGGCGGCCTGTTAATCGGCGCTATCTTTTTTATGCTGGTGTCTATAGCCGCCTGGAGTTCGGCTATTTCCCTGCTTGAGCCCTGTGTGGCCTGGTTGATTGAAACCAAAAATCTGGGTCGGGTGCGCGCCAATCTGCTGCTGGCTGGTTTTGCCTGGGTGCTGGGTCTGGGCTCAGTGCTATCGTTTAATCTCTGGTCCGAGTACAAAGTGGCGGGATTTACCTTCTTTGACTTCTTAGATTTCCTCACCGCTAATATTATGCTGCCGATCTCGGGGCTGCTGATTGCTCTATTTGTTGGCTATGCCATGAAGAAAGAGCTGGTCGATGCCGAAATGGCTGGTACCTCTCCAGGGGTTATGCAGCTGTGGCAGCTTACCCTGCGCTATATTGCTCCTGTGGCTATAGGTGCGGTATTTGTGATGGGTATCTACGACAAGTTTTTCTCCTGGGGCAGCCCATGGCAACGGTAAAGCGCTCGGCGCTGGTCATGCATTCGGCGGCACAGATGTACAGTCTGGTCAATGATGTTAGCAGCTATCCCCA
>DDCQ01000089.1:22643-31294 GCA_002334915.1 Porticoccaceae bacterium UBA2002 | reverse complement strand
AGAGCCCTCAGCGGATAAAGAACCTTCAGCCTTAGCAGATACCGAACTATTCCCAGAGGACGAGCTATTCCCAGAAGAGGGTCTATTCCCAGAGGGCGAAGAGCTCGAAACCCTCTCCGACTCAGATATCCAGAATACCGAGCAGCTGGCCGAAACCATTGCCCCCGCTGAGCAAGAAGCCCAAAAAGAAATGCAGGCAGAGGCTCCATTGCCCGCCAAAGTTGCCAAAACCAAGCCAGACAATGACCCAACTGCCATGGAACAGGTCAGGAAACTAAGCAATAGCCTGATGCTGCTGCTAGACAAAAAACCACTCTATGCCTGGAGTGGTCTTGCCGGTTTGGGACTATTGATCGTATTGCTGTTTCTGTGGCTCACCAGAAAGCGAACCATCAGCGTTGAAGACTTTCCGATTCGCCCAATACCAGAGCCGCCACCAGAAATTATTGTGGATACAGGTGCCGACCAGTTAATCGACGATCCCGGAGCCAAACATCTGGACCCGGACAAAAGTCTATTTGATGAGAGCGACGCCGAGATTTTTGCCGAAAAGGACGCCAGTGTAAATAAAGAAATCTTTGGCGCCATGGTAGAGGCAATGGAAGAGGCTGAGGTCTATCTGTCACTAGGCGATACCGATGGTGCAATCAATGTGCTCGAGCGCGCCCGCAGAGCCAGCGACCAGGACACCGCCTGCAGATTAAAACTGATGGAGCTGCTATTTAAAGAGGGCTCAACCGATAAATTAAAACTAATCGCCGACGAAATTGAGAAAACCGGCGATGAAGAAGCCATAGCCATGGCCAGCGTTATTCTCGGCGATAAGCAAGAGATGACCCTCAACCCCGCATCACTGGCCCTCAATGAAAAGCCCAGCCTCGAAGAGCCATCGCCCTTCCAGGAACCCGTGGAAGACGACAGCATTTTCGCCGAAAGCCAACCCTCTATCGCGCAGTGGGAAGAGCCCTCAGCGGACCAAGAGCCCTCAGCGGACCAAGAGCCCTCAGCGAATAAAGAGCCCTCAGCGGATAAAGAGCCCTCAGCCGACCAAGAGCCCTCAGCCGATCAAGAACCTGCACTTGAGGAAGACCCCTCAGCCAATCAATCAGCCCCAGAGCCCGATTCCCTCGAAGAACTGGAATCCGCCGGCGAGAAAGCAATCGACGAACTGGCCGAGTCGGTTCTCGATGAAGAGTTTCTCGATGATAGCTTTATGGACGGTGGCATCTTTGCCGATGTGGGCGAAGTTAAAAAGCCAAGCGAAAACACAAAACCCGAAGATCTCGGCCTGGAAGTCAATATAGAAGAACTGCCCGGCGCTGCAGATCTTGAAAATACCATGGGCGACGAGGCTGCTGCCATCGCCGAGTTTATGGCCAGCATTGATGACTTTGAGGGTGTCGATGATGCCGAAGAGCTCAACTCCGTCGATGTAAAAATGGATCTGGCCAACACCTTTATCGAGATGGGTGACTCCGAGGGAGCCCGCGAAATTCTTAATGAAATTATTGGCGAAGCCGACGAAGAGGGCCAGGCCAAAGCCAGGGCGCTATTATCTAGCATCGATCAGCATTAGGGATAGAGATAAAGAGCAGAGATTATTAACAGGAACCATTAATCGTGCCTGATTGGGTCTATACCCCTAACTGCAAAATTCCCCAGGGCGAGACCATGCCCGAAGGAATCAAACGCTATGCTGCCGTCGTTGAATACGACGGCAGTGCTTTTTGTGGCTTCCAAAAACAGAAGCACAGCCCTTCGGTGCAGCAAGAGCTGGAGCGCGCCCTTAGCTATGTAGCCAACAGCCCAATTACCCTTAGCTGCGCCGGTCGCACAGATACCGCCGTGCATGCCAGCCATCAGGTTATACACTTTGATAGCAGTGCCGTTCGCTCTGGCCATAACTGGATGCAGGGCGCCAATAGCCAGCTCCCCGACTCAATTTCACTAAGCTGGGCTGATGAAATAGGGCCCGGTTTTCACGCCAGATTTAGCGCCACCTCCCGCACCTATCGCTATGTTATCTCGGCCAGCAAAACCCGCCCGGCCATTTTGGCCAGCGGCGTTACCTGGGTTAAATTTCCGCTAGATCCAGGGGCCATGCAACAGGCCTGTCAGTATCTGTTGGGCGAGCAGGATTTTTCCGCCTTTCGCGGTGCAGGCTGCCAGTCCCTGTCGCCATTTCGCAATGTTACCAGCGCTAATATTTACTCGCTGGGCCAGCTGCTGATCTTTGAGGTTAGCGCCAATGCCTTTGTACTGCATATGGTGCGCAATATGGTGGGTGCACTGCTAGAGGTGGGCTATGGCCGCCAGCAGCCCACATGGATAAAACAGTTGCTTGCCGGGGCCGATCGCTGTCAAAGTGCAGCCACAGCACCATCCAATGGCCTGTATCTGGTTGATGTAAACTACCCGGCAGAGTTCGCATTGCCCCAGCTGCCCATAGGCCCGGCATTTTTGCCTGATAATTTAGCCCAGGCCGGCGAGATAACCCAGACAGAGAGTTAATTAGATGTCCGTACGCGTTAAAATTTGCGGTATTACCAGCCCCGAGCAGGCATTGATGGCCCAGCAGGCCGGTGCCGATGCCCTGGGTCTGGTGGTCTACAGCAAAAGTTCCCGCTACGTGGATATTCAAAGGGCAGCTGAAATTCGTGCTGTGATTGGTCCCGAAACTCTGGCCGTTGTGCTGCTGGTTAATGCAGACGAAGCCACAGTGCGCCAGGTGATTGCCCAGGTACAACCCGACCTGATCCAGTTTCATGGCGACGAGAGTCCGGAATTTTGTCAGCAGTTTGATGTGCCCTTTATCCGCGCCATACGCATGCGCGAGGGGCTGGATATAGATGCGGAGGTTGCCGCCTACAGAGCAGATGCAGGCTTTTTATTCGATGCCTGGAGCGACGACCAGTACGGTGGCACCGGCCATCAGTTTGACTGGAGCCGTCTGCCCGGCAGCAGAGACTATCCGCTGATTCTGGCCGGTGGCCTTACCCCAGACAATGTGGCCAGCGCAGTGAGTCTGGTCAATCCAGATATGGTGGATGTTAGCGGCGGCGTAGAGTCTTCGCCCGGGGTGAAAGACCAGCATAAGGTTACGGACTTTATCCGCAATGCCAAACAGACACAGCCCTAGTCGCCTATAGTTAAAGAGGTGGGGCCTCTTTAGGCGCGTAAATAATTGCTCTGGCCCTTAGCTAGACTGTATCTGTCGTGATAGAATGCCGCCCTAGATCGCGCTACCATTTAAGTGAGTTGAAAGGTAATAGATGAACTGGCTCAAACGCATCAGGCCCACGGGTCCTGCTTCAGGCAAAAACGAACGCTCAAACTCTATACCCGAGGGGCTGTGGAAGAAATGTCCCAAGTGCGCCTCACCACTGTACCGCCCGGAATTAGAGCGCAATCTGGATGTCTGCCCCAAGTGCGAACATCATATGCGCATAGGCGCCCGCCGCCGTCTCGATATCTTTCTCGATGAAAATGACCGTCTTGAGATTGCCCTGGATGTCGAAGCCATCGACCGCCTCAAGTTTAAAGATGTAAAAAAATACAAAGACCGCCTGAGTGACGCCCAGAAAAAGACCGGTGAAAAAGACGCCCTGATCGCCATGACTGGCAATCTAAAAGGTATTCCCGTGGTGTCCTGTGCCTTTGAGTTTGCCTTTCACGGCGGCTCTATGGGCTATGCGGTGGGTGAGAAATTCACCCGCGCCGCCAACCTGGCTCTCGACGAGCGCCGCCCCTTGATCTGTTTCTCGGCCACCGGTGGTGCGCGTATGCAGGAGGCGCTGATCTCGCTGATGCAGATGGCCAAAACCAGCGCCGTGCTCGAGCGTTTAAGAGCCGCTGGCGTGCCCTATGTGTCGGTAATGACCGACCCGGTTTACGGCGGTGTCTCGGCCAGTCTGGCCATGTTGGGTGACCTTAATGTTGCCGAGCCCGGCGCCCGCGCAGGCTTTGCCGGCCCCAATATTATCGAGCAAACTATTCGGCAGAAACTGCCCAAAGGTTTCCAGCGCAGCGAGTTTCTGCTGGAGAAGGGTCATATAGATATGATTATTAGTCGCCACCAGATGCGCGACCGCCTGGGCAGCATTCTCTCCAAGCTGACCAACGTACCAGAACCAGCAGATGCCTGACCGCTCTCTCGCTGACTGGCTGACTCTGATAGAGAGCAGGCACCCCAGCGAGATCGAGTTGGGTCTGGACCGAGTCGCAGAAGTCTGGCGCCGATTACTTCAGCAACCCCGCCTGAATCAATGTAAACCACCATTAGCCATTACCGTTGCCGGCACCAATGGCAAAGGCTCCTGTATCGCCAGTATGCAGGCACTGCTGCTGCAACATGGCCACAGCCTGGGCACCTTTACCTCGCCCCATTTTCTCGCCTACAACGAGCGTATCTGCTTGGCCGGCAAGCCGGTTGAAGATGGCTTGATTGTCGATGCCTTCGAGCAAATCGAAGCTGTGACTGAAGATATCTCGCTCACCTATTTTGAGCTGGGCACATTGGCCGCCCTGGTAATTTTTTACCAGGCCAGTCCAGAGGTGATGCTATTGGAAGTAGGCCTGGGCGGCCGCCTGGACGCCATTAATATTATTGATGCAGATATTGCCGTGCTCACCAGCATAGCTCTGGACCACTGCGACTGGCTGGGTGATACCAGAACCGCCATCGCCAGAGAGAAGCTGGGTATAGCCCGCCCGGATCGGCCACTTATTATTGGCGAGCAGGATCATCCCGATGGCTTTGCCCAGCAGGTCGCTGATACAGGCGCCAACCCCGTCTGGGCTGGCCGTGATTTTACCTTTACCAGCGGCCCGCTATTTGACTGTCAGCTGAGTGCCGTCAATGGCCCCCTAAAATTTTCCCAGCTCAATGGCCGGGGACTATTGCCCCTCAATAAAACCCTGGCACTGCAAGCCCTGGTGGCCGCAGGGTTTAAACTTAACCAGCAAGACAGTGCCGCAGCGCTGCAGCAGGTAGCCCTGACCGGCCGTCACCAGCAGCTTAGCCATAAGGGGATAGAAGTGATTCTGGATGTGGCCCACAATCCGGCCGCTGCCCAGGTGCTGGCGGCAAATCTGGCCCCTGCACAGGGCCGCACCATTGCCGTGGCCGCCGTGCTGGAGGATAAAGACTGGTCGGGCATTATCGCGCCAATGGCTGATCTGGTTGATGATTGGATTATTGGTGAAATAAGCGATAGTTCGCGAGCGCGCAAAGGCCAATCTCTACTCGAATTGTTATACAATGCTGGCCAGACAGGCCGCTTGCAGCCATCTGTTGAACAGGCATTTCAACTGGCAGTAGAAAATGCAGCGGCAACAGACAGAATACTGGTATTTGGTTCATTTCATACTGTGGCAGCAGTATTAAAAATAATTTTGGCAGAGGTCTAAATTGAGTAGTGGATTAAAACAGCGAATTGCCGGAGCCTTTGTGCTGGGTGCCCTGGGTCTGATTATTCTGCCTCTGTTATTTGATTTCGCCGATCCCAATCGTATAGATCGCAATTCCAAATTACCGCCGGCTCCAGAGATGGAACCTGTTAGCGTGGCCAAAGCAGAGCGTCCCGCAGCCGTCAGCGATACGCCATTAAGCGCCGAAATTTTTGATATAGAGCGCTCCACTGAGTCTACTGAAACCGATGGAAAATCCCATGGCCTAAACCAGCAGGGTCTGCCCAATGGCTGGATTTTGCAGGTGGGCAGCTTTGAAGAGAAGGCCAGCGCCAGCGGTTTTGTAAACCAGCTGCGCCAGCAGAAATACAATGCATTTAGCAAGCGTGTAGAGGTCAAGGGCAGCACCCGCTACCGGGTCTATGTAGGACCTAAAATCAGCAAGGGCCGAGCCCAGACAGACAAACAAAATATCGACAAAGCATTTAATACCGACGCCATTATTTTGAATTTTGAACCCTAGGACATAGGCTGTGGAGATAGCATCAGTAGATCTGGCCATTGTTGGAATCGTTGTGATTTCAGGTCTGATCAGTCTGGTGCGCGGCTTTGTTAAAGAGGCTATGTCGCTAATAATCTGGTTGGCGGCATTTACCGTAGCCATGACCTTTAAAGAGCCCGCGGCTGATTTGCTGGTCAACTTTATAGCTCTGGCTTCGATACGCCAGCTGGCAGCCTGGGCCGGGCTATTTGTGGGCACTCTGTTGCTGGGGTCGATAATTAATTTTTTATTGGGAAAACTGGTTAGCTCGACAGGACTGAGCGGTACAGACAGGACGTTAGGGTTGGTTTTTGGTGTGTTTAGGGGGCTGTTGATTGTGTTGGCGCTGGTAATTATTTTACCTCAGGCCGTGCCATTTGATCAGGACCTCTGGTGGACGGAGTCGGCGCTGATTCCAATATTCCAGGGCTTTGAATCCTGGGGCAGGGAAGCAGCGGCCGGCATTAAAGACTTTTTGACGAGTTGGATATAGACCATGTGTGGTGTTGTTGGAATCTCTGGAACTTCTGATGTTAATTTAAGGCTCTACGATGCGCTGACCATGCTGCAGCATCGCGGCCAGGACGCCGCCGGTATAGTCACTGAAGAAAACGGTGAGCTGCATCAGTGCAAGGGCGAAGGGCTGGCCCGGGATGTTTTCCGCCGCAGCCATATGGTGCGACTGGTGGGCGAGGTAGGCATAGGTCATGTACGCTACCCAACAGCCGGCAGTTCTGGCCCAGCATTGGCTCAGCCGCTCTATGTAAACAGCCCCTATGGCATCTGCATGGCCCACAATGGCAACCTCACCAATGCCGACGATCTGCGCGAACATATCTTCCGCGCCGATCTGCGCCATCTCAATACAGACTCAGACTCAGAGGTGCTGCTCAATGTATTTGCCCACGAGCTGCAGCTGCGCGGCAAACTAGAGCCCACCAGCAAGGATATTTTTGCCGCGGTTGAACATGTGCACAAACGCTGCCGCGGTGCCTATGCGGTGGTCGGGCTGATTGCCAATTACGGTATGTTTGCCTTCCGCGACACCCATGGTATTCGCCCCCTCTGTTATGGCGTGCGCGAAACCGAGGCAGGCAAAGAGTACGCAGTGGTTTCTGAATCTGTGGTGCTGGATAGCCTCGGCTTTGAACTGGTTCGCGATCTGGCCCCGGGTGAAGCTCTGTTTGTGGACAAGTCCGGACAAGCCCATCTGCAACAATGTGCCGCCGAGCATGAGCTGGTGCCCTGTATCTTTGAGCATGTGTACTTTGCCCGCCCAGACTCCTTTATGGACAATATTTCGGTGTACAAATGCCGCCTGCGCATGGGCGAAAAGCTGGCTGAAAAATTACTGCGCACCAGACCTCAGCATGATATAGATGTGGTTATTCCAATCCCGGATACCAGTCGGGTATCGGCTCAGGCGCTGGCCGAGAAACTTGGCGTTAAGCTGCGCGAAGGCTTTATGAAAAACCGCTATATAGGCCGCACCTTTATTATGCCTGGCCAGACCGAGCGCAAAAAATCGGTGCGCCAAAAACTCAATGCGGTAAAGCTGGAATTTGCCGGCAAGAATGTACTGCTGGTCGATGACAGTATTGTCCGCGGCACCACCTCCAAAGAGATTATTCAAATGGCCCGGGATGCCGGCGCCAACAATGTGTATATGGCCTCGGCAGCCCCTGGTGTGCGCTACCCCAATGTGTATGGCATAGATATGCCCTCGGCCAATGAACTCATTGCCCATGGCCGCACCGATGATGAAGTGGGCGAGATTATTGGTGCAGACTGGATGATCTATCAGGACCTGGAGGATCTGATTAGCTCAGGCGCAGAGGGCAACGAAGAGATAAAACGCTTCGAGTGCTCTGTATTCGACGGCAACTATATTACTGGCGATGTCGACAGCGATTACCTGGCACGCATCGAAGCCCTGCGCAATGATGCCGCCAAACAAAAAGCCGACTCCAATGCCGAGCCCAAAACCGGGCAGGTGATTGGTATTCACAACAATAGCGTGACTTAAAGGGTCTATACTCAAACCCTTGAACAAAGCATGGACAAGGAAATGGATAAGTATCAGCAGGACACATTGGCGATTCGCAGCGGCTATGAGCGCACTCATGAGAATGAGCATGCCGAGGCCATGTTTCTAACCTCCAGCTATGTATTTGAAAGCGCCGAAATGGCGGCAAAATATTTTAGCAACGAGCTGCAGGGCAATGTCTATTCCCGCTACACCAACCCCACCGTGCGCAGTTTTGAGCAGCGGCTGGCAGCCATGGAAGAGGGCGAGCAATGTGTTGCCACCGCCTCTGGAATGGCCGCTGCACTCAGTGTCATTATGGCGCTGCTGCAATCTGGCGACCATGTGGTCTGCTCGCAGGATGTGTTTGGCAGCACCAGGGTGATGATGGATAAATATATCACCAAGTTTGGTGTGTCGGTCACCTATGTGCCCCTGGCCGATCTGGATGCCTGGCAGGCCGCCATACAGCCCAGTACCAAAATGCTGTTTTGCGAAACGCCCTCCAATCCTCTATCGGAAATAGCTGATCTAGAGGCGCTGGCTGCTATCAGCAAAAAAGCCGGCGCTACCTTTGTGGTGGATAATTGTTTTTGCACCCCGGTGTTGCAGAAGCCATTAAATTGGGGCGCGGATATTGTTGTCCATTCCGCCACTAAATATATCGATGGCCAG
>DDCQ01000089.1:18933-22622 GCA_002334915.1 Porticoccaceae bacterium UBA2002 | reverse complement strand
CCCACCATGAGCCCATTTAATGCCTGGGTTTTCCTGAAAGGTTTGGAGACATTGCGTATTCGTATGCAGGCCCATTCGGCCAATGCGGCTGAGTTGGCGACCTGGCTTAAGGCTCATCCCAAGGTGAGCAGGGTATTTTACGCTGGCCTTGAAGATCACCCGGGACATGCACTGGCTAAAAAGCAGCAGTCTGATTTTGGTGGTGTAGTGTCTTTTGTTGTTGAGGGCGGCCGCGAGTCTGCCTGGCGTGTTATCGATAACACTAAAATGCTTTCTCTAACCGCCAATCTGGGTGATGCTAAAACCACCATAGTGCATCCGGCGACGACTACCCATGGGCGCCTGACTGACGAGGCAAGGGCTGCTGCTGGTATTAGCGACGGCTTGGTGCGAATTGCTGTTGGGCTTGAGGATATTATTGATATCAAGGCTGATATTGAACTTGGCTTGGCGGCTATCTAAAAATAGGTTTTATTATGTTTTTCAATACTCCAGCAATGCCCAGCGCCGCAGAGGCCTTACCAGGCCGCAGCGAGCCCATGCCGATTAACAATGTTAATTTTATTAATGGTCAGCCTATTGTGGGTCCCTTTGCTGAGGGGTTGCAGTCGGCCTATTTTGCCATGGGTTGTTTCTGGGGTGCGGAGCGGCGCTTTTGGGAGCAGCCTGGTGTGGTGACCTCGGCGGTTGGTTATGCGGGTGGCCATACGCCCAACCCAACTTATGAGGAGACCTGCACTGGTATGACTGGTCACACTGAGGTGGTGCTGGTGGTGTTTGATCCCAAGCTAATCAGTTATGAGCAGTTGCTGGCGGTTTTCTGGGCGGCCCATGATCCCACTCAGGGTATGCGCCAGGGCAATGACCGTGGCTCGCAGTATCGCTCGGCTATTTATTGCTCTAGCCCCGAACAGTTGGAGGCTGCTTTGTCTTCAGCCAAGTCTGTGCAGAAGCAGCTGACTGATCTTGGTTTTGGTGCGATCACCTCGGAGATTATGGCGGCGCCGACTTTTTATTATGCTGAGGATTATCATCAGCAGTATCTAGCTAAGAATCCTGCGGGTTACTGTGGTCTCCGCGGTACTGGCATTAGCTGCAGTTAAACCCACCATGCAACTGTCATCCTGAGCACAGCGAAGGATCTCTCTGTATGTGCGGAGGGTCTTGGTTCGGCACAGGCAAGCCAAACTACCGAGCGTAATTCTGCCCGGAAAATCTACGAATCGCATTTATACGGTTTACCAGAATTAATTGTGGCAAGGAGGGCATGTCCGCGCAAACTAGAAAACGTAAATCTCGCTGGGTATTAGGGATCAGCTACCCTGGGGGTCTTATAAGACCGTGGCCAGCAGGGACGCTGGCCACGAGACTACAGGGATGTATTCACGTCGTGTCTTAGAAGACCCCCAGGGTAGGTGAGCCCGAAAAGAATCCACCTAACTAGACAACCGAGCCCTCTCAGACCTGGGATCAGCCACCGGAATCGCCTTCAACAAATTCTTGGTATAAGCCTTCTTAGGCTTAGCCCAAAGCGTTTCCGTCTTACCCTGTTCCACCAGAACACCATGATGCATCACCATCACCCGGTCAGAGATATAACGCACCACCGACAGATCATGAGAAATAAACATCATCGTCAGATTATGCCGCTCAACCAAATCAAGAATCAGATCCAGTATCTGCGCCTGAATAGTCACATCCAAAGCCGACACCGGCTCATCAGCAATAATCAACTCCGGCTTAGTCGCAATCGCACGACCAATCGCAATACGCTGCCGCTGCCCCCCAGAAAACTCATGGGGATACTTGCGCATACTGGCCCGGGCCAAACCCACATCATCCATCAGCGCCAGCACCTGCTCAGTAATATTCATCTTTTTAGCAATGCCGTGGTAGAGCAGAGGCTCAGCCAGAGTTTCAAAAACCGTCATACGCGGGTTAAGCGAAGCGTAAGGGTCCTGAAAAATCATCTGCATACGACGACGCCAGGGCACCATCTGCTTAGGGTTAAGGCAGGTCAAATCAGAGCCGTCAAAGGTTACCGTGCCCTCCTGAGTAGGCACCAGCTGCAGTAACGAGCGTCCCAGAGTAGACTTGCCCGAGCCAGACTCACCCACCAGTCCCAAAATCTCCCCGCGCTCAATAGTCAGCGAGATATCGTCCACCGCCTTCACCGTGATTACCTTAGAGCCGGAATAATCCTTAAACCAGGTGCGAATATTTTTTGCTTCAACCAGAGTGTTTTTAGCCTGAGCACGGTTCTCCATAGTCTTGGGACCCTCGGGAATCGCATTGAGCAAACGCTTGGTATAGTCGTCTTTGGTTTTGTAGAAAATATCCTCTGCACTGCCAGACTCCATAGCCACACCGTTGCACATCACCAGAATCTTATCGGCAATGCCAGCAACCACACCCAGATCGTGGCTGATAAAAATAACCGCCACGTCACGTTTTTGCTGTAGCTTCTTAATCAGCTCCAAAATCTGCGCCTGAATAGTTACATCCAGAGCCGTGGTGGGCTCATCGCAGATAAGCAGGCGCGGCTCATTGATCAGCGCCATGGCAATCATCACCCGCTGACGCATACCGCCAGAGAACTCATGGGGGTAGCTGTCAAAGCGGCGCTCTGAGTCAAGAATACCCACCTCATCTAAAAGCTCAATGGCACGCAATTTAGCGGCTGCGCGATCCCGGCGGCGAGATTTATCCGGGTGATAAATTAGCGGTTCAATCAGCTGCTCACCAATCGTGAGATTGGGGTTTAGCGAAGTCATAGGGTCCTGAAAGATCATGGCAATATCATTGCCGCGGAAGTGCCGCATACGATACTTGTCGCAGGTCAGTAAATCCTCGCCATCAAATAGGGCCGAGCCACCTTCAATTTTAGCCGGTGGCTTAGGTAGCAGATCTAGCAGGCTGTAACAGGTAACCGACTTACCGGAACCAGATTCACCCACAATAGCCAGAGTCTCGCCAGCACTGATAGAAAAACTAACATCGTCCACAGCCTTGACCAGCCCGTTTCTGGTATGGAAATAAACCTTTAGATTTTTAACATCGAGTAGAGCAGCCATAGAGATAAACCATCAGTCCTTGGCAGTGCGTGGATCCAGCGCATCGCGCAGGCCATCACCCAGGAAGTTAAGGGCAAAAAGAGTTAAAGACAGAGCAATACCCGGGAAAATAAGCAGCCAGGGATATTCCTCCATAGTCTCTACACCGTAATTAATTAGCAGTCCCCAGGAGCTCTGCGGGGGCTGAATGCCCAGACCCAGAAAGCTTAAAAAGGCCTCCAGCAACATCACACTGGGAATAGTCAGGGTGGTGTAAACAATCACCGGACCCAATGTATTGGGAATAATATGACGGCGGATAATAATCCACTGGGACAGGCCCAAAGAATGAGCGGCCTCGACAAACTCCTGCTTGCGCAATGACATCACCTGGCCGCGCACAATACGCGCCATGGTCAGCCATTCAACCGCACCAATGGCAAAAAACAGCAGTAGCAAATTGCGCCCAAACACCACCATCAGCAGAATAATAAAAATCATAAAGGGCAGGGCGTAGAGAATATCCACCAGACGCATCATCACCGCATCAACACGGCCACCGACATAGCCGGCTACAGCACCGTAGATAACCCCAATGGCCAGTGCCACGGCGGTGGCGATAAAGCCCACCATCAG
>DDCQ01000089.1:0-18900 GCA_002334915.1 Porticoccaceae bacterium UBA2002 | reverse complement strand
CCCATCAGCAGGTCCTGCTGTTCATAGCCATAGGGTGCAATCCAGGGCGTTAGCAGCGAGATCACACAGAGAAATACCAGCAGGCCCAGACCAACTATAGCCAGGTGGTTTTTGCGCAGTTTAATCCAGGCATCTTCCCAGAGTGAGGTACCTTTTTCAGCTGTTAGCGTTGTGCTGTTAGCATCCATGACTATTCTCCCCTAACCTGTTGGCGCAGTTTAGGGTTTAACCAGACAGCCAGCATATCCGACAGCAGATTAAAGACGATAATCAGCGTAGCAAAGAACACCGTAGTGCCCAGAATCATGGTGTAGTCGCGGTTAAAGGCGGCCTGCACATAGAAGCGGCCCAGACCGGGGATCTGGTAGATAGTCTCCACCACAAATGACCCGCCCAGCAGACCAGCAAAGGCTGGCCCCAGAAAGGCTACCACCGGAATCAATCCGCCGCGCAGGGCATGTTTGCCAATAATTAAAAATTCAGACAGACCCTTGGCGCGGGCGGTGCGAATATAGTCTTGCGACAGCACCTCCAGCATACCCCCACGGGACAGGCGAGCAATATAGGCTGCATAGCCAGTCCCCAGGGTGATCGCCGGTAGAATCTTATCCCCGGGAATCTGGTTCCAGCCAGATACCGGCAACCAATCCAGATGAATACCAAAGATCAATACCAGCAGAGGGCCCAGCAAGAAAGAGGGCATGCAGATACCGATCATAGCTGCGGTCATGGGCACATAGTCTTGCATGGTATTAGGCCGCATGGACGCGGTAACACCAGCGATCACGCCTATAAAAATGGCCACCAGCATGGCATAAAAGCCCAGCTCAGCCGTGGTGCCCAGGCCAGAATAAATAAGCTCATTAACACTGCGGCCAGGGTATTTAAACGAGGGCCCCATATCACCGCGCACCACATCACCCAGATAGCTAATATATTGCTGCCACAGGGGCTGGTTGAGATTGTACTGAGCTTCGAGCGCTTCCAGTACTTCGGCTGGTACCGCCTTGTCGGCAGAAAAAGGCCCGCCCGGTGCGCTGTGCACCAGCAGAAAGGTCATGGTAATCACGACCAGTAGAACAGGAATGGCCTGCAGCAGCCGGCTGAGCGCAAATCGCAGCATTAGTCGTCGGCTCCCTCGAGATAGATCTCCCGGTACGACTGCATATCCATAATATTGTCCGCGACATTTTTCATGGAGGGGTGTACCAGATGTGCAGTGGTGTAAGTGTAGATAGGCAGCACCGGCAAATCGTCCATCAGCATCTTCTCAGCCTGAGTAAAAATAGCCATACGCTCTTCCTGGGTCTTGGCTCTGGGAGCCACATCCAACACCAGGCGATCATATTCTTCATTACACCAGCTGGTGCGGTTATTGCCGCCATTGCAGATAAACATATCCAGGAAATTATTGGGGTCTACATAGTCGCCAATCCAGCCTGCGCGGGAGATTTGGTAGTCGCCATTGCTTTCGCTATCCAGGTATACCTTCCACTCCTGGTTAAGCAATTTAACCTCAATATTCAGATGCTCGCGCCACATCTGCTGAATCGCCACGGCTACCTTGCGATGACCTTCGTTGGTGTTATACAGAATCTCAGTTACCGGGAAGCCCTCACCATTGGGATAGCCTGCCGCTGCTAACAGTTGACGAGCAGCTTCAGGGTCAAAGCTCAGATCGATTGGTGGGTAGTAGCCTCTGGTATTGGGAGGCGTCATGGCATAGGCGGGAATCTGCCCAGACTTGGTTACATTCTCAGTAATCCTTTTACGGTCAATGGTCATGCCCAGGGCGCGACGCACTCGCTTGTCCTGCAGATGGGGCACAGTTACATTAATACGGTAGAAATAGGTGCCCAGATAGGGGGTAACGCGCAGGGCCGGATCATTGGCATCGCGATAGGTCGCCACCTTATCAATGGGCACACCGTTGGTATAGTGCAACTGCCCGGCGCGGAACATGCGCTCCTCGGTGGTGGTGTTTTCGGTAGGGTAGAACACAATCTTATTTAGGCGCACCTCATCATTGGCCCAGTAAAAGGTATTGCGATCAACTTCAATGGCGCGATTAATCTCCCAGCTGGTTAGCTTAAATGGGCCATTGCCCACCATATTGCCGGCATAGGTCCAGCGCGTGCCGCGCTCATCTGGGGCGCCAAACTTTTCCAGAGTGGCCTGATGTACCGGGAACATGCTGTAGTGATCCAGCAGCTGCAGAAAATAGGGGGTTGGGTTGTCCAGCGTCACCTGCAGGGTCAGATCATCCAGCGCCTTTACGCCAACCAGCTCAAAGTCGGTGACCTCACCCTCGTAGTACTCACGAGCATTCACAATCGGGAAGTACATGTAGGCATAGAGATTACCCAGAGCAGGCTGCAGTGCACGCCACCAGGACCAGACAAAGTCATGGGCATTGTGCACATCACCATTGGACCAGCGGGCATTGTCACGCAGTTTAAAGGTGTAGACCCTGCCGTCATCACTGACAGTCCAGGACTCGGCAACCCCGGGCGTCGGCCCCAGAGTTTTGCTGTCTTTATGTACCAGGCCTTCCATCAGCGCAACAATAATATGGTGTTCCGGAACACCAGTGGCAATATGAGGGTCCAGACTCTGTGGCTCTGTGCCATTGCCCCAGTGCAGAGTGCCAGTGCGGTTGCCAGCTTCAACATTGCTCTCTGAGGTGCCGCAGCTTATTAATATCAGGCTGAGAGCCAAAACAAAAAGCGGGCGTAAATTTTGGGTAAATCTTGCATATGTAATTGCACTTAAACGTGCATCTAATGAGGACTGTTTCATAGGGGCGTATTCCGTAATTATTATAGGACCAGTCAATGGCCTAAGCGGCTGCTGTGGAGTGTAAACAAGCTGGCCTAGGAAGTGAAGAATAACCCCTCCATAGAGGTAGCTCCATTGCTTGTTTTATCAGATTTTAGACTAGATTTTAGACTAGATGCCCCAGGCCTGTTGCACTTGCCCGCCAAACCCCGGATAATCCCGCGCTTCGCTTCAATGGTGGCCCCCTCTGGTCCCCTCGCAACAGCCAGCCGCGAACCCCGCCAGGCCCGGAAGGGAGCAACGGTAGTGGTTACGCTGTGTGCCGAGGTGTGGCTATTGGGGGTCATCGCCATTAGCCCTTCCAGCGCTTCAGTTAACTCCCTATAATGACCCCTTTAAACCAAAGCAGACTGTGCTATGAGTTATCAGGTTCTAGCCCGTAAATGGCGTCCACGCTCTTTTGCCGAAATGGCAGGGCAGGAACATGTGCTGCAGGCACTGATTAACGCCCTGGACAATGACCGTCTGCACCATGCCTATCTGTTTACCGGCACTCGCGGTGTGGGCAAAACCACCATTGGCCGCATCCTCTCCAAATGCCTCAACTGCGAAACCGGTATTAGCTCGGTACCCTGTGGCCAGTGCTCCAGTTGCACAGAAATTGCCGAGGGGCGCTTTATTGATCTTATTGAAGTGGATGCCGCCTCGCGAACAGGCGTCGACGATATGCGCGACCTGCTCGACAATGTGCAGTACGCGCCCTCCAGAGGTCGCTTTAAGATCTACCTGATCGATGAAGTACATATGCTGTCAAAGTCGAGCTTTGCCGCACTGCTAAAAACTCTGGAAGAGCCGCCGCCCCATGTAAAGTTTCTGTTTGCCACCACAGACCCGCAAAAACTGCCCATCACTGTGCTGTCGCGCTGCTTGCAATTTAATCTTAAAAACCTCAGCCCAGAGCGCATTACCCAGCATCTGCAATTTGTGCTCGGCGAAGAAGCTGTGCCATTTGAGGAGGCCGCGCTCTGGTCTCTGGCCCGCGCCGCCGATGGCAGTATGCGCGATGCGCTCAGTCTGACCGACCAGGCGATTGGCCATGGCGGTGGGCAGGTCAATGAGGCCGATGTCAGCTCCATGCTGGGTACCATAGAGCGCAGCTATGTGGTGGATATCTGTACCGCCCTGACTGGCGGCACAGGCACAGATGTGCTGGCCGCCATCTCAAGAATGGCCGAGCAGGCGCCCGACTATGATCAGGCACTCTCGGATGTACTCTCAATCTGGCATCAGGTAGCTATTTTACAGACAGTGCCAGAGGCCCTGGATAAGGGGGTTGGCAACTATTCCGAGCTGCTCAATCTGGCGGCGGTAGCCAGCAAAGAAGATGTGCAGCTGTTTTACCAAATCTGCCTGCTGGGCCGCAAAGATCTGCACCTGGCACCAGATCTAAAATCCGGCTTTGAAATGGTTATGCTGCGGGCACTGGCTTTCCGCCCCGACGCCAACCCGCCAATTCGCGAAGCCACCCCGGCACCGGCTCCCCAGGAGGCGGAGTCCCCAGCAAAAAAGCCTGAAGCCGCGGCCCCAGAGGCGCAGCCTCCTGCCGCCGCACCCGCACCCGCACCCGCACCGGCAGCCGCCGAGCCAGTGCCAGCCTCCCAGCCAGCCCCTCAATCGCTGGCCGAGCCCACAGAGTCGCAACAATCCAGCGCCGCGGTCCAATTGGAATCACCGCCCTGGGAACAGCCGGTACAGCAAAAAGTAGCCCTGCAAGACTTCACCCCAGATAACTGGATCGAAATTCGCAAGCAGTTAACCATAGGTGCCAGTCTGGGCGAGATCGCCAGCCACTGCCTGTACAAAGGCCGCGAAGGCAGTCAGCTGCAGTTTCTGATCGACAATAACCAGACCAGCCTCTACGACACGGCCCATCAACAGACCCTGGGCGAAGCTCTGTCCGATTATTTTGCCGAGCCCCTCAGTGTAGAAATTACCTTTGGTGTTGCCGAACAGGAGACTCCGCGAGCTGCAGATAACAGAGAGAAGGCCGAACGCCTGGCAGAAGCCGTAGACAGATTAAACGCCGACCCCTCGGTAATTAAATTTAAACAGCTATTCGACGGACATCTCAACGAGCAGTCCGTGCGACCCATAGATTAACAACGCTCTAACCAGCTTATACAGAGGCAACAATGGATATAAACAACCTAATGAAACAGGCCCAGCAGATGCAGGAGAAAATGGCTGCAATGCAAGAAAAAGCCGCCAGCGCCGAAGTCACAGGCGAGTCTGGTGCCGGCATGGTTCAGGTGGTGATGACGGGCCGCCACGATGTGCGCAAGGTAACCCTGGATCCTTCATTAATGAGCGAAGATAAAGAATTTCTCGAAGACTTGCTGGCCGCCGCCGTGAATGATGCAGTGCGCAAAATCGAAGCCCAGAGCAAAGATGCCCTGAGCGCCATGACCGGTGGTATGGATTTACCGCCGGGCTTTAAAATGCCCTTTTAGCGAGGCCGCCTCTTGTACGGAAATCTGATAGACCAATTAATTGATGCACTGCGCATACTGCCCGGGGTAGGCACCAAGTCTGCCCAGCGCATGGCACTGCAACTGCTGGAGCGCGACAAGGTAGGTGCCAATCGGCTGGCTGAGTCAATTCTAGAGGCCGTTGAGCATGTAGGCCGCTGCGGCGGCTGCCGCACCCTCACCGAAAATGAGCTGTGCGGCATCTGCAGCAATAGCCGGCGCAGCGCCACCGAGATCTGTGTGGTTGAAAACCCCGCCGACCTCTACGCCATAGAACAGGCGGGCAGCTTTCAGGGCAAATACTTTGTGCTGCTGGGTCATCTCTCGCCCATCGATGGCATAGGCCCGGAGCAGCTGGGTATAGATCAGCTGATTCAGCGCCTGCAGCAGGACCAGGTAAACGAGCTTATCCTGGCCACCAACCTCACCGTCGAAGGCGAGGCCACAGCCCATTTTATTGCCGACAAAGCCAAGGCCCTGGGAGTCAGCGTATCCCGTATTGCCTATGGGGTACCCATGGGTGGCGAACTGGAATATGTAGACGGCGGCACCTTAAATATGGCACTGCAAAGCAGAAAGGCCCTGTAGATGAATAACTGGATTGACAGCAACAGCGGCCTGCAGCAGATGTGCCAGCAGCTTAGCCATGTAGGCAAACTGGCCGTGGATACCGAGTTTATTCGCACCGACACCTTCTTCCCCAAGATAGCCCTGATACAGATCTCCGACGGCGAGCAATGCTGGCTGATCGATGTGTTGGCCATAGATGACTTTGCGCCCCTTAAGGCACTGCTGGAAAGCTCCCATAACCAGCTTATCTTCCATGCCTGTGCCGAAGATCTCGAGGTACTGGAATACGCGCTGGATATAAAACCCAGCAAAATTTTTGATACCCAGATAGCCGCCGGTATTGCCAATATAGGCTACTGCATGGGCTATGCCCGCCTGGTAGATAGCATGTTTCAGGTCACCCTGGATAAGCAGGAGACCCGCTCTGACTGGCTGGCCCGGCCACTGACTCCGCGTCAGCTGGACTATGCTGCCGTCGATGTACAGTATCTGCATGCCATGGAAGAAATACTCTCCAGGGCTCTGGCCGAGCAGCAGCGCGAAGACTGGTTTGCCGAAGAGACCCAGGCCCTGTTTACCCTGGTAGAAGGCCGCAAAGATCACAGCGACTATTACCTGCGGGTTAAGGGCGCCTGGCGTCTGGGGGTGAAATCACTCACCGCCCTCAACCGTCTCTGCGACTGGCGCGAAAATACAGCGCGGTCCAGCAATCGCCCCCGTGCTCATATTATCAAAGACTCGGTTTTAATTGAGTTGGCTCGGCGCCTGCCCAGTGGTCAGGATCAGCTGCATGGCATAGAAGACTGGTACCCGCGCTCGGTTAAACGCCACGGCCAGACTGTGCTCAAACAGATCGCCGACTCGGCCAACGATAGCCCGGTGCCAATTATGCCGCAGCCGCTGCCTAAATCTATTTCTATACTTATGCGAGAAATGCGTGACTCCCTGGGCCGAGTGGCGCAGGATATTCAGATTCCCCAGGAATTTTTATGTAACAAAAAGGAACTTGAGAGTATTTTGCGCAGTTCCATGGAGGGCCAGTGCCAATGGCCTGAAAGACTTAACCAGGGCTGGCGACTGGAACTAGTGCAGCCCGCATTACAGGAAGTGCTCAACAGTACGGAAGCCCTATGACCAATACCAGCAAAAATAGCAGCAGCGAACAGAGCAAAGAAAGCAGAGTTCTCTGCGATATTTATAAAGGCAATAAAAAAGAGGAGATGTACCTCTACGTTAATAAATCCGACGGCCTGGAAAAAGTACCAGAGGCTCTGTTGTCAAGCTTTGGCGAATTGGCGCAGGTGACTACACTGGTGCTTAGCAAAACCCGCAAGCTGGCTCGCGCCGACATCCTTAAGGTGTTGGAAGAGCTGCGCGACAAGGGTTTTTATCTGCAGATGCCGCCACCCAAATACCCAACCTCAGACCAGCCACCGAGCTCCATCAATAAATATGGCTAAATTCTGGCAGAGCAAAACCCTAGAGCAGATGAGCACCCAAGAGTGGGAACTGCTCTGCGATGGCTGCGCCAAATGCTGTCTGGTTAAACTGGAAGACCACGACAGTGGAGAGATCTACCATACCAATGTAACCTGTGAGTTGCTGGACACCGAGAGCTGCCAGTGCATAGATTATGCAGGCCGCCACAGTATAGTAGACGACTGTATTAAGCTGGATATAGACAATATTCACAGTCTGGGCTGGCTGCCCAGCAGCTGCTCGTATCGACTGATCGCCGCGGGCCAGCCGCTGCCCGAATGGCACCATCTGGTAACTGGCTCAAAAGACACATTGCACAGCTACGGCGCCTCGCTGCAGGGACGGGTAATCTCCGAACTGCATGTGCATAACGACGATATTGAAGATCATATTATTCAGTGGATTGACTGACTATAAATAACAGGCAGGGACAACAGTATGGACAGCAAATATGTATAGCGCAGAAAACTACCTGTGGGGCTGGGTAGCCTACTCAACCGGCGCGCTCTGTCTGCTGTTTTGCCTCTGGCTGTTGGTGCGCAAAATCAGCATCGCTGCCATTCGTCATAGTATTTTGCTGCTGGTTACTGTGGCTCTATTTACCCCGGTCACCGCCTATCGCGACGATCCCCACCTGGCCCCGGCCTTCTTCGTAAGCCTCTATGAGGGCCTATTGGCCTCTGGCGATGGTCTCGGCTTTCAGCGCGGACTGGCGCCTATTATGGCCCTGGGATTTTTTTCTCTGTTTTTTTATACCCTGTTGCGGATAATTGTTTGGCGGGTCAAAAAGCGGCGCGCCCAGAGCAGATCCAAAGCAGAGACTAAAGCAGCTGCGGCGACAAACACCGATTAACTAAAGGTTAAAATTTGCTGGCTGTGCTGTGTTCGGCGAGCCAGTACGTCAGCCCAGAGATCAGCCCAGAAGCAGCCAGTGCACTATACATTGGCTGTTAATCATAAGACGCGCTCACACCCTGTTTTGGATTCAGCCATCAACAGACAAAAATCTTAGCCTCTCTGTAAATATACCAGTAATAGGCCAGATACTCCTCGGTCATAGTTATTGTCAATTTTCGCCATTTAGAAGGGCTTGGCGAGGCGATTTAGGTTCAAAAAACAGGCTGTATTAGATTATTATGCAGGGCTAAACAAGAATTCACCCAATAAAAGTGGACCCACACAATATGAAATTTACCGGTACAGACGACTATATAGCCACAGACGAACTGCAAATGGCAGTAAACGCCGCCGTAACCCTGCAGCGACCGCTACTTATTAAAGGCGAGCCGGGAACCGGAAAGACCATGCTGGCCGAGCAGGTAGCCAGCTCTCTGGGTATGCCGCTGCTGTCCTGGCACATTAAATCTACGACTAAAGCG
This sequence comes from Porticoccaceae bacterium UBA2002, assembly GCA_002334915.1. GTDB lineage: Bacteria > Pseudomonadota > Gammaproteobacteria > Pseudomonadales > Porticoccaceae > HTCC2207. The sequence goes on along the minus strand of DDCQ01000089.1, from coordinate 10,166 downwards.
CAACAGGGCCTGTATGAATACGACGCTGTGTCCCGTCTGCGTGATTCACAACTGGGTAGCGACAAGGTTCAGGATATTGGCAACTACATTAAAAAAGGCAAGCTGTGGGAAGCCTTTACCGCTGACGAGCAGGTGGTTCTGCTGATCGATGAGATCGATAAAGCCGATATTGAATTCCCCAATGACCTGCTGCTGGAGCTGGATAAGATGGAATTCCATGTTTACGAGACCGGCGAGACCATTAAAGCAGTGCAGCGCCCCATTGTTATTATCACCAGTAACAACGAAAAAGAGCTGCCAGACGCGTTCTTGCGCCGCTGTTTCTTCCACTTTATTAACTTCCCAGACCGCATGACCATGCAGCGTATTGTGGATGTGCACTTCCCCAAGATTAAGAAAAAGCTGGTGGACGAAGCCCTGGATATTTTCTTTGATGTACGCAAGATACCGGGCCTCAAGAAAAAGCCCTCCACCTCAGAGCTGGTTGACTGGTTAAAGCTGGTAATGTCAGACGATATTCCCGAAGATATTCTCACCAACCGTGACCCCACCAAAGCAATTCCACCCCTGTACGGTGCATTGCTGAAGAACGAGCAAGATGTGCATCTGCTGGAGCGACTGGCCTTTATGACCCGCCGCGCCGGACAATAAAGCGCCGCTCCCATGCTGATTAATTTCTTCTACACCCTCAAAAAAGCCAAGGTGCCGGTGTCCCTGCGTGAGCTGTTGGACCTGCTGGATGCCATGGATCACAATCTGGCCTTTGGCTCGATCGATGACTTCTATACCCTGGCCCGCACCGTAATGGTCAAAGATGAGAAGTTCTACGACCGCTTCGACAAAGCCTTTGGCGCCTACTTTAAAAACCTCGAGAATATCGACGGTATTATTGAGGCGCTAATTCCAGAAGACTGGCTGCGTCAGGAGTTTGAAAAGCACTTTACCGACGAAGAAAAAGCCAAAATCGAAAGCCTCGGCGGTCTGGAAAAGCTAATCGAAGAGTTTAAAAAACGCCTCGAAGAGCAAAAAGAGCGCCACGAGGGCGGCAACAAATGGGTGGGCACCAATGGTACCTCACCCTTTGGCCACGGCGGCTTTAACCCGGAGGGTATTCGCATAGGCGGCCCCGGCGGCAAAGGCACAGCGGTCAAAGTCTGGGACGAGCGCCAGTATCAAGATCTGGACGATTCGGTCGAGATTGGCACCCGCAATATTAAAGTGGCCCTGCGCCGCCTGCGCAAATTTGCCCGCGAGGGCTCTGCCGATCAGCTGGATTTAGATGACACCATCAGCAGCACCGCACGCAATGCCGGCTACCTGGATATTAAAATGGTCCCCGAGCGCCACAATGCGGTGAAGGTATTAATCTTCTTCGATATTGGCGGCTCCATGGACCCCTATGTGCGGCTCTGCGAAGAGCTGTTTTCGGCGGCCAAAACCGAGTTTAAGCACCTGGAGTATTTTTACTTCCACAACTGCATGTACGACTATGTATGGAAAGACAATCACCGCCGTCGCGAAGAGCAGATGTCGGTATTTGACCTGATCCACAAATATTCATCAGACTACAAGGTGATCTATGTGGGCGACGCCAGCATGGCGCCCTACGAAGTTACCAGCCCCGGTGGCAGCGTTGAGTACCACAACGAAGAGTCTGGGGCAGTGTGGATGCAGCGCATGACCGAGACTTACGACAAACTGATCTGGATTAATCCAGTGCAAGAGAAATATTGGGAGTACACACCCTCAATTCAGATGCTTAAAGAGCTGGTAGAGGATAAGATGTATCCCATGACGCTGGCTGGCCTTGAAAAGGGCATGGCAAGGCTCTCCAGATAGCGCAACTCACAAGAGCGCTGGACAAAATATAATAAGGATTGGGTGAATCAATATGCGGGTGCAAGAAGCCGTTAAAAAAGCACAAAAAAAAGTGGGCTTAAGCGCCACACAGCCGAAGTTGCCCGCAGGCTCATTGCTGGAACTGTGGCGCGGTTCAGTTGCCGATGCCAATGATCGTCCCGCCTTTACCTGCCTGGGCCAGACCCTGACCTATGGCGAAGTCGACCAAATCTCACGACGTGTTGCCAGCTACTTTCAAAAGCAGCTCAAGCTGGTGCCAGGGGACCGTATTGCTATTCAGCTACCCAATCTTACTCAGTATCCGGTGGTAGTAATTGCCGCCTGGAAGCTGGGCCTGGTAGTGGTTAATACCAACCCCATGTACACAGTGCGCGAGCTGGTGCACCAGTTTAATGATGCCAATGTAAAAGCCGTGGTAGTGCTGGACCAGTTCTACGAAACCCTGCGCGAGGCCCTGCCCAATACCAATATTGAGCATGTGGTGGTGACCCGCCCCATTGATCTGTTGCCTCAGCCAAAACGAGGCATTCTGGGTGCGGCCATGGCCCTCACCGGCAAGCGGCCCTCGCTGCCCAAGGGCGACTGGATTCCGTTCCTGCAGCTGCTCACCGGCAGCAGTAACTACTCGGTACACCGCGCCCAGCTAGACGATATCTGCGCCCTGCAGTACACCGGTGGCACCACCGGTGCCTCCAAAGGCGTAATGCTGACCCAGGGCACCCTGATGGCCAATATCGCCCAGTCCCTGGCGGTTATTGATATTCTCAATGAGCCCATTCAATACAATGTGGCTGTGGCGCCTCTGCCCATCTATCATATCTATGCCTTCTCGCTGTGTCTGGGCCTGATGCCCGCCACCAGAGGTCACTCGATTCTGATTCCCGACCCGCGCAATATCCCGGCCTTTGTGCGCGCCATTAAAGACTTTAAATTTGAAATATTCTGTGGCCTCAACTCCCTGTTTGTAGCCCTGCTGCAGGACAGAGATTTCCAGCGCCTCGACTTCTCGCGGCTGCGCATGACCCTGTCTGGGGGTATGGCCCTGATGGAGTCTGTTGCCCACGACTGGGAAAAAACCACCGGCTGTGTGGTCAGCGAAGGCTACGGCATGACCGAGTCATCCCCAGTTATCTCCATGAACCCCTCCGGCCACGAAAAAATTGGTACCGCGGGCATTCCTATTCCCGGCACCGAGATCAAAGTGGTCAATGAAAACGGCGTCGAGCAGGAAGTAGGCGGCACAGGTGAACTCTGTGTGCGCGGCGACCAGGTAATGAAAGGCTACTGGCAGCGCCCAGAGCAGACCGCTGAAGTACTGGTCGACGGCTGGCTGCACACCGGCGATATTGTTGAGGTGGACGAAGAGGGCTACATAAAAATTGTCGACCGCCTAAAAGATATGATTATTGTCTCTGGCTTTAATGTGTACCCCAACGAACTGGAGCAGGCCCTGACCACCCATCCGGATGTAGCCCAGTGCGCCGCCATTGGCGTGGCCGATGACAAAGCAGGCGAAGTGGTAAAAATGTTTGTGGTCAGCACCAACCCGGAGCTCAATGCAGACCATGTAATTGCCTTCTGTAAAGAGAATATGGCCGGCTACAAAGTCCCTAAATTTGTCGAGTTTCGCGACGAGTTGCCCATGACCAATGTGGGCAAAGTACTGCGCAAAGACCTAAAAGCCCAGGAAAAAGCCAAAGCCAGAGCCAACGACAGAGCCAACGAGGCAGATAGTGAAAGCACAGAGGAAGACGCCGCCTAAAACCATTTGTGGCTGTTATTGAGCAGGCAAACAGGGCAGAATAATGCCTGGCTAATTATTAGCAACACAGGCACTTACTATGCGACTTATTATCGGCATCTCTGGCTCCAGCGGCGTTATCTACGGCATACGTATGCTCGAAATGCTGGCCGCCTGTGAGGGTGTAGAGACCCATCTAATTCTCAGCAGCGCCGCGCGCATGAATATAGGCATAGAGACCGACTGGAAAGTCGAAGATGTCGAAGCCCTGGCCGATGTAGTACACAACAATAAAAACATAGGCGCCAGCATCGCCAGCGGCTCCTTTAAAACCGCTGGTATGATTGTCGCCCCCTGTTCCATGAAAACCCTCTCCGGTATCGCCAACTCCTATGCCGACAACCTTATTGTGCGCGCCGCCGATGTGGTGTTAAAAGAGCGCCGCAAACTGGTAATAGTGCCCCGCGAGTCGCCACTGCACACAGGCCACTGCGAGCTAATGCTCAAAGCCAGCCAAATAGGCGCCATACTCTGCCCGCCATCACCGGCGTTCTATACCAACCCCAAAACCATTGACGATATAGTTAACCATTCAGTAGCCCGCATACTCGACCTGTTCGATATAGAATCCGACAGCCTAAAACGCTGGCAGGGCAATGTCTAAAGACCAGACCCAGCTCAAGGCATTTTTGCAGGCCGAGTCTGTACTCACCATAGCCACAGGCGATGCCTGCGGCCCCTGGTCAGCCCCGGTACTCTATGTGGCAGACCTCAACACCGAGCCCTTTGCCCTGTATTTTTTATCCTCCGCCAATAGCCGCCATATTAAAAGCCTACCCATAGATGGCGCCGCCGCAGTCTCCATCTACTCCGACTACGACGGCAACTGGCAATCTATTTGCGGCGCCCAGATTCATGGCACCATAGCGCAGGTCGCCGAAGAGGAGAGGGCAGCCATTGCCGAGGCGTACTTTGCCCGCTACCCGGAAATTGCCGGCCTTATCGACAGCCCCCAGACCGAGCAAGAAAAACTAATAGGGGCCGCCTTTGGCCGCAGTCATTTTTATCGGGTGACTCCTGCCTTCGTTCGTTTCACCAATAATGGCGACAGCTTCGCAGGCCGCACCGAGTGGCAGCTGTAAAATTTCTCCGCTTTACCCCCCAACAGTGATTTCCCTCGCAGTTATCCATAGCCCTGTTATTTATTATTTTTGCCACAATACTAAACATGCCTTATTGCCAACTATAGTTGGCTTAGGTATATTAGCGAGGCAAGGATGGGCCAATCAATTCAACCGAGGACGGTTATTGTTTACAGCAAGCAAAATGGCGATGAGCCGTTTTCGGATTGGCTGTTAAAGTTGCGAGATGCTGTGGTGCGTCGCCGGGTACTGGCGAGGTTACGCCGACTTGAGCAGGGCCATTATGGCGACTGCAAGTACCTTCAGTGCGGTATCTTCGAGTTGAGACTCTTCTTTGGCTCAGGCTATCGGGTTTACTTTGCAGAGGATCAGCAGAGCATTATTTTGTTGCTGACAGGCGGCAGTAAAGCGACGCAGAAAAAGGATATTGTCACCGCCATAGGTTATTGGCAGGAGTATCAGGCTAATGAATAAATACAGAACCTTAGATAATCTGGAAGAGAGCTATTTTCGCGATCATCCCGAAGAGATCGATAGCTACGTAGCAGAAATATTTTCACAATATGCTAGCGATGGTGACTCAGCGGCCTTGCTTGCATCGCTACGGGTGATTGCCAAGGTGAAAGGTATTACCCAGTTGGCCAAGCAAACCGGTATGACTCGCCAGGGCCTGCAAAAAGCACTGTCAAATAAAGGTAATCCGCGCCTGGATAATGTTAACGCCATTATGGGTGCACTGGGTTATAGATTAACCCCAGAAAAAATAACTATCGCGCCCTAACACGCCAGTCCAAACTCAATTAATAGTCGGAACCCTATGTCACAAAATGCACTAGATATTCTCCATAGCCTGTATGGCTACGATAGTTTTCGTGGCCACCAGGCAGAGATAATCGAGACTGTCAGTGCCGGCAATAATGCCCTGGTACTAATGCCCACCGGGGGTGGTAAATCCCTTTGCTATCAGATTCCATCATTAATGCGGGATGGTGTTGGGGTGATTATCTCGCCGCTGATCGCCCTGATGCAGGACCAGGTAGATGCCATGCAGCAGCTGGGTGTAAAGGCAGCGTTTCTAAACTCCAGCCTCGACCACAGCCAGCAGAATAGTATTGAACAGCAGTTGCTGGCAGGGCAGTTGGATCTGCTTTATATAGCACCAGAGCGCCTGATCCAGAGTTACACCCTGGATCTGCTCAGCCGCTGCCAACTGGCACTGTTTGCCATTGATGAAGCCCACTGCGTATCCCAGTGGGGCCATGATTTTCGCTCCGATTATCTGTCCCTAAGTCTATTGCAAGAGCGCTTCCCCGCGGTACCGCGGATTGCCCTGACCGCCACCGCCGATATGCGCACCCGCAAGGAGATTGTGCAGCGCCTGTCCCTGGACAACGCAGAGTCCTATATCAGCGGTTTTGATCGCCCCAATATTCGCTACGCCATCGCCAATAAAACCACCGCCAAAAAACAGCTGCTGGACTTTTTAAAGCAGCGCACCAGCGAAGCCGGCATAGTCTACTGCCTGTCCCGCAAAAAGGTCGAGGATACCGCCGCCTGGTTAACCCAGCAGGGCTTTACCGCCTTGCCCTATCATGCAGGCCTGCCAGCGCAACTGCGGCAAACCCATCAACAGCGGTTTCTGCGCGAAGATGGCGTGATTATTGTCGCCACCATCGCCTTTGGCATGGGTATAGATAAACCAGATGTGCGCTTTGTCGCCCATCTGGATCTGCCCAAAAGCATCGAAGCCTATTATCAGGAAACCGGCCGCGCCGGCCGCGATGGCCAGCCCGCAGATGCCTGGATGATCTACGGCCTGCAAGATGTGGTGCGCCTGCAGCAAATGGCACAAAACTCCGACGGCACCGAACAGTTTAAACGCACCGAGCGCCACAAGCTGGACGCCATGCTCGGCCTCTGCGAAGTCACCAGCTGCCGCCGCAAAGTACTGCTCAACTACTTTGCCGACCAGGCCCCAGATCAGTGCGGCAACTGCGATAACTGCCAGATCCCGCCACAAACCTGGGACGCCACCGAAGCCGCCCAGAAGCTACTGTCCTGCATCTACCGCACCGGCCAGCGCTTTGGCGCCATGCATGTGATGGATGTACTGCAGGGCAAAGAAACAGACAAAGTGTTGCAGCACCAGCATCAGCAACTAAGCACCTTCGGCATAGGCACTGATATTCACGAAGCCCAGTGGCGCTCAGTAATCAGACAGCTGGTCGTGCGTGGTTTACTGCGCGTTGATATTGAAGGCTACAGCGCACTGCAACTAACAGATGAAAGCAGGCCGGTACTAAAAGGCGAACAAGCATTGTTTCTGCGCATTGAAGAAATCAAAGCACCCAATGCTAAAAAATCAGGCTCAAAATCCGCCAGAAAAGCCCAGATACTGCCCGAGGACCAAGAGTTGTGGGATGAGCTGCGAGAATGCAGAAAATTTCTGGCTGAAGAGCACAATGTACCACCCTACGTAATCTTCCACGACGCCACCCTCAAAGAGATGCTCGACACCATGCCCACCTCGCCCAGTGAGATGCTGCGTATTAACGGAGTAGGGGACAGCAAGCTGGAAAAATACGGCGGTGACTTTTTGGATATTCTTCGCCGTTATGCGGAGGCCAGTTAACCACCAGCTCCGTCACCCCAGCGCAGGAGCGTCATACCAGCGCAGGCTGGTATCTACCCATAGCAAATAGATTCCAGCCCTTTTTTGGTTGATTCAGGATGACATTGTGTTTCAGGCTCAGAATAGTAATTCCCCAATAACTAAACCCACTGCATCCGCAATGTACTGCCCACATGGGCAATTAAACGCTGGGGAATATCCAGCTCTTTAGCCAGATCATGCCAGCCAGCAAAGGCATCCAATACCTCCCCAAGAATTCGCTTTTCGCGCCCCCGTGGCAGAGGTGAGGTTCCTTCGCAGAGGTGAGGTTCCTTCACTGGGGTAACGCCGGTTTTATAGGTAGGCTCTTGGGACTCGGGCTGGCATTCTGGTTAGTAGCTCATAGCCAATGGTATTGCAGACAGCCGCCACTTCATTCACTGGCAGTGCCGGGCCCCAGAGTATGGCTTTATCGCCAATACTGGCTTGTATGTCAGTCACATCCACAGTAATCATATCCATAGATACCCGGCCCACTAGCGGGCATCGCACTCCGTTAATAAGTACCGGTGTGCCATTGGGAGCATGGCGCGGATAGCCATCGCCATAGCCTACGGCCACTGTGGCAATGCGTGATGGGTGCTCGGCGGTCCAGGTGGCGCCGTAGCCTACCGACTCGCCGGCGGCGATCTCGCGCACCGAGATAACCGCGGATTCAAAGGACATTACGGGCCGCAACTGATCGGCATTGGCCTGGGGTTGGGCAAAGGGTGAGTTGCCATAGAGCATATAGCCGGGGCGCTGCCAGTCGCGCTGGGCGGCGGGCCAGGCCAGTATGGCGGCGGAGTTGGCCAGGCTGGTCAGAGGCAGTGCCTGGTCGCTATCACTGGGCAGGTGCTGGTCAAAAGTGGCTATCTGTTTGTTGGTGGCCTGGCTATTAAGGTCGTCGGCACAGGCAAAGTGCGAGGTCACCACTATCTCATTGTGCACATTGCGGCTTTCTTTAAGGGTGCTGTAGGCCGCTGCCAGATCTTTGGGCTGAAAGCCCAGTCGGTGCATGCCGGTGTCCACCCCTAGCCAAACCTTGATTTGGTGGCTGAGATCGGCGGCCAGTATGGCGTCTAGCTGGGGCTGGTTTTCTACCATAAGCCACAGATTATAGTGCTCGGCCTGCACCACTTCGTCGGCGGTAAATGTGCCTTCCAGCAACAGAATAGGCTGGCTGATATTGGCGTCGCGCAGAGCTATAGCTTCTTCGATACAGGCCACACCAAAGGCTGGGGCCATGGAGGCCAGTGCGTTGGCTATCTCTATAGCGCCGTGGCCATAGGCATTGGCTTTGACCATGGGTATGGTCTGAGAACCAGGTGCCAACGACTCTGCCAGACCATAGTTATGGCGCAGTGCATCCAGGTCAATTTTTGCTATTGTTGGTCGAGACATAATTCCGTTTTGCCTACTTAGTAATCGAACTTGCCGGCGCTATACAGAGCCTGAGCGCGCAGCCACATATCGCCCACTTGGCCATCGCCCACTGGTACGCCATCTATCTCTATTACCGGGGAAATCTCTTTGGACGAGCTGGTAATCCACACCTCGTCGGCATTGCGCACCTCGTCCATGGTGACCACTCGCTCTTCAACGGCAATATTGCCGTCGTTTTTTAAGGTACCCAGCACTATATGACGGGTAATGCCGGCCAGTTTTTGGTTGTCCAGCAGCGGGGTTATTACCACATTGTCTTTAACAATAAAGGCATTGCAGGCGCTGGCTTCGGTTAATTCATTGTTAGCATTATAGAGCAGAGTTTCGCCATGGCCGTTTTCATGGCCCTGTTGAAAGTGCAGCACATTGCCCAGCAGGGCTGTGGATTTGATTTGGCAGCGGTCCCAGCGCAGATCCTGGGTGCTGGTAACTTTATAGGGCTTGGCCAGCGCTTTATCTGCCACAGGTGGCGGGGCAATTTCAAAGGCAAAGGCAAATACTGTGGGGCTGACTGCTTCGGGAAAGGCATGGAAGCGCTTGGTGTCGGCGCCGCGGCTGACATGCAGGTAAATGCCCAGATTGCCCGAGCCATTTTCGGCAATTAATGTATCGCACAGATCGGCCCACTGTTGCTCGGACCAGTCGAGTTTAATACCCACTGCGGCCAGGCCGCTGTGCATGCGCGCTATATGGGGGGCAAAGCCAACCATTTTGCCGGCGTAGGAGGGCACCACTTCGTAGATGCCGTCGCCAAACAGAAAGCCTCTATCCATGGGGGATATTCTGGCTTCCTCTAGGGGGAGATAGCTGCCATCTAAATACGCGATACTCATAGTTGGGCCCTAATGCTCTGTGTTTTTTATCATTCTGATTGCGTAAAAATGGTATCAGTGAGGCCAGTTGTGCGCAAAGTCGAATATGTCGAAAAGTCTGTTAGATATTGCCGGCTTTAGCAATAACTCTTACGGGTATGCCTAATTGCAGTAAAACTTTTTCCAGTTAGTAAAAACCGCCAATTTTTCTTAGGTTTAGGATTAGCTGTTCAGTTAATTCTGAACCCAGACCATCTTCGGTTAATGTGTTTTTCCGGCTGACTCCATCGACGCTGCCATGGGCGCTTAGATAACTTAGCACTTCAATATTACGCCAGCCCGCTAGCATATCTTCGCCGCGGGCATAGGACAGCATGGCGATTAAACCGTGAGCGGCCCAGTTGGATACATCGGCAATCACCAGTTCGTCGCAGCAGGTGATTGAGGGCCTGATATTCAAATTGGCCAGGCTATCTATAACATTGCCCATACCTATTTCATTGCCACCATCGCCT
>DDCQ01000005.1:12177-46670 GCA_002334915.1 Porticoccaceae bacterium UBA2002 | reverse complement strand
TTATCATTAAGCACAGTGAAATCCTTCTTAGCGCCTATGGGCACAATGAAAAAATATTGGTAAAAGAGGGACAATCTGTAAAAAGTACGGAAACAATCTCAAAATTGGGGTCTAAAGAAACGTTATACTTTGAAATTAGAAAGGATGGGTACCCGGTAAATCCATCTGTATATATAGATTAAAACAACACCAAAGCTGGATTTAAAAATAAAAAACGAAGATTAAAATTGGGGGAAAGGGTAGTAGGGAGATGAACTAAGGTTCTGGGTTAGCGGCGGGATTGGCTGCTAAATTATTGGAAGATCGTGCAAAAGGGATGCAAACGTGATGGATGAAGCGTTTATTTTAGATCAGCAGGCTCAAGCCGCTGACAACAAGGAAGACACACCTGAGATAAGTCATCAAGTTATTGATGCAACAAGTCTTTATTTAAAAGAAATTGGCTTCGCGCCGTTGCTGACGGCCGACGAAGAGGTTTACTACGCCCGCAAGTTTCAAAAAGGCTGTGAAGCGTCGCGACACAGAATGATTGAGAGCAATTTGCGGCTGGTAGTTAAAATCTCCAGGCGCTATGTCAATCGGGGCCTGGAGCTTCTCGATCTTATCGAGGAGGGCAATCTGGGGCTAATGAGGGCGGTAGAAAAATTCGATCCCGAACTGGGTTATCGCTTTTCGACCTATGCCACATGGTGGATTCGTCAGACCATTGAGCGGGCCCTTATGAATCAAACCAGAACCATTCGCCTGCCAGTTCATGTGGTCAAAGAGCTGAATGTCTATCTTCGCGCCTCCAGAACACTGGCTCAGCGCCTGGTCCATGCGCCGACCCCGGAAGAAATTGCCGAGGAAGTGGGCAAGCCAGTTGCAGATGTGCTCAGAATTCTCAGTCTAAGCGAGCGTATCTCATCAATTGATGTGCCCGTAGCGGACAAAGAGAAAACTCTGGTTGAGACTATAGCCGACGACCATGGTTTTAGTCCGGAAAATCAAATTGAGGGTGAAAACCTCAGCACTGCGCTCAATGAATGGTTGGAGCAGCTGCCGGAAAAACAGCGCGAAGTGCTGGTCAGACGCTTTGGTCTGCAAAACCATCAGGAGGAGACTCTGGAGCAGGTGGGTCGGGAGATAGGGCTGACTCGCGAGCGTGTCAGGCAGATTCAGGTGGATGCCCTGCGCCGACTGGGAGATGTACTGCGCAAGCATGGTCTGAGCAGCAATGTGTTATTTGCAGAGCTTCAGGATAGCTGACAGGTTTTCAGGCCTTTAAGGGAACAATAAAAAACCCAGCTGATGCTGGGTTTTTTATATTTTCTAGCTTACTACTGAATTATTCAGCCAGATAAAGCTCTCTGGAGGCCATAACTTCAGCGCGGGCTGCATCTGCATTATCCCAGCCTTCAACTTTTACCCATTTGCCGGGCTCAAGTGCTTTGTAGTTCTCGAAGTAATGACCAATCTGGGCAATCAGCAATTCTGGAAGATCAGTGGCTTCCTGAACATGGTCATAAATTTTGGTTAGCTTGCTGTGAGGAACGGCCAGCAGCTTGGCATCGACACCAGACTCATCGCTCATATTCAGCACACCCACTACACGGCTGCGAATCACTGCGCCTGGCATTACCGGATATGGTGTAACTACCAGTACATCCAGAGGGTCGCCATCTTCAGACAGAGTCTGGGGCACATAGCCATAGTTAGCAGGGTAGAACATAGGTGTAGCCACAAAGCGATCGACAAATATAGCGTCGCTATCTTTGTCTACTTCATATTTTATGGGGTCGTGATTAGCGGGGATTTCAATAATAACGTTGATATCATTTGGCAGGTCTTTGCCAGCCGGTATGTCGTTGTAGCTCATTTCAATGGTTCCATTAGATTGCGTGACTGTCGGAGGTGGCGGATTATAGCCAGTTGATCAAAACTTGACCAGTATGAATGGCTAAAATCCGCTATCCGCCCTTTATTACCTGCTTTACCCTATTGCAATCTAAAGGTGATTGGCAGATTTACCTCAAAGCTGTCAGCCTTCATTGCCTCTGGTAGCTCTGGGAATGGTGCCGCTTTTTTAACAGCTTTAAGTGCAGCCTGATTTAACAGCCGATATCTGGATTCATGAGTGGTTACCGCGCTGATCAAATGTCCAGAGCGGTCAATAGTGACACCTATGCGCACAGTCCCCTGCTGATTTTTGTCTGCTGCGCGATTGGGGTAGCGAATTGCTTTGTAAATTTGTGCCACTACCAGCGGTGTGTAGTCCCGCTGAGCCAGAGCTTCGGAGACATTAAAGTCTGCAATCTCCTCCTCTAGCTGTTCAGCTATTTCGGTATCTGTCTCATCAGCCGCGGCCGTACTTTCGGCTGGTGATTGTTCAGCGCTGGCCAATAAATCTGACCCCTCAGTCTCTGTCGCCGCTACTGACTCGGACTCCCCGTCTGCCGGGTTTTCCACTGCTGCTATCTGTGGTTTTGCCTCTGGCTCGGGATTTTCTGCGGCAGGCTCTGGACTAGCTGGTTCGGGAGGGGGTGCCATCCACGAGGCCGCCAGGGCAATTCTGCTTCTCTGGGGCTGAATATCAGTCAGTAGCTCCTCTGCATCCATATCAATGCTGTTACCCAAGAGCTGATCTTTAAAGGCGGTTGATGGCGGTATGGGCCCTATCCAGGTGCGCAACAGAATATTAAACACTTGCGGAGGGTAATTGGCGATTAGTTCGGTGCCGTTAAAGCGCACTGAGGTACCCTGATCCGGATCAAACAGATACTCGATAACATCGCCTTTCTTTGGTGCAGATCTGGGCGCGCGCATAATATCAATAACCTCCTGTGCCGAGCCTGAAAAGCTCTCGCGGTCGTTATTGATTGAAATGCTCTGCATCCACAGATTGAGCCAGCGGCGCTTGGAGTAGACATTGATTATCCTCACCTCCATGCGCTTGGGACTCTGTTGTAGCTGTATGCTATTGGCATTATTACTCAGGTTCTCTACAAATAATGCTGCCACAAACTGCTGTTTGCCGAGGTCTTGGTAGATAGCACTGCCATTGAGTTGCAGTTCGGCCTGTGCGCCGCTGGAGAAGACCAATAGAAAAGACAGTATTAAAGTGCCCACAGTTGCGAATGGATGCCTGTGGTTGATTGCTCGATTCACCCGATTCACCCGATTCACTCCATTCGCCGGAGCATGGCTGTGATTGTTCATTAGGATAGTTCCTTTCCTGGTTACTAAATATTTCAGCACTTAAATCAAGGGGTAGCAGAGTTGCTGAAACAGTCCTTTTCCTAACTTTCGCAAGCTATTTTGGGCAGGCTTAACCGCTGTGCAAGGGCTGCTTGGGAAAAATATCGACTCCATACGCACTCATTTGTAACTTTTGTGCGCACCATCACATTTACAGTATAGATTTGTTAAACGCTTAAAGTGAGAAACCCCGTTCGATTGGCGTTATAAATGCCAAAATAAAAGCGTTCAGCATTACAATCTATTCGCATTTACAATAACAGCAGAGCCCAAAACCAAGTAAACTAGCCGCTTTGCCTCTCCGTACACAGGCAAACTGAATATTAATTACTGATTGAAGGCAGCCCGCTTTGAATACTAATCTTCGTCTTGCGCTTATTTTCGCTGTGGCTCTCTTACTGTGGTTTTTTAGCGGCCTGCTGCGTGATGCTGAGCCCATGGATACTGAAGCTAAAGAGATAGCTAATTCACTGACTAATGTGCAGGTTATAAATTCTGTCGAGCGGCCTTTCAATCCAACTATTTCTCTGCGAGCCAAGACTAAGGCCAACAGAGATGTACAGGTGCTTGCTCAGGTCTCTGGAAAAATCTCTGCCACTCTTGCTGAAGAGGGCAGTTTTGTGACAGCGGGACAGGGCATCTGCCAGATCGATGCAGAGGATCGTCATCTGCGTCTGGCTCAGGCCAAAGCGTCTCTGGAAAATGCGGATATTGCCTATCGCGGCGCACTGAAGTTAAAAAGCGCTGGGTATCAGTCTGACTTGGCTATTTCTCAAGCCAAAGCGACTCAGGCCGCAGCCAGAACAAATTTAAAGCGCGCCCGCCTTGACGTCCAAAACCTGCAGATCAAGGCGCCCTTCGATGGCATTGTGGAAACCCGTCCTGTTGAAATTGGCGACTTTATAATGGCAGGACAACTCTGTGCCACTGTCCTTGAGCTGAATCCATTGAAAGTTGAGGCCCTGGTGGCTGAGAGAGAGATAAGTGCTCTGGCATTAGGTGACAGAGCTCTGGTTAATATTGCGGGCAAGGATTATGAGGGGGCGGTGATCTCTTTTCTGGCTTATCAGGCAGACCCTGCCACCAAAGGCTACAGAGTGGAAGCGACAATGCCTAATCCGGACCGAACTCTCAGAGCGGGTATTTCTGCGAGATTAACTGTTCTAGCTAATGCCAAGCCGGCCCATCTGATTCCAGCTAGCAGTATTTTACTGGATGATCAGGGCGAGACAGCGGTGCGGGTATTGAGTCAGGAAGGTATGGTCGATTCAGTGAGGGTTACAGTGGTTGGTGAATCTTCGGCCGGCATTTGGGTGACTGGAATGGATTCAGATGTAATCCTGATTGTGGTCGGTCAGAACTATGTAATTGATGGCGAGCTGGTTAATCCCTCCTATCAATCTAGTTCCTTAAACTAACCAAAACTAAATACCTGAGCCTTATTCCGCTATGAAATTTCTCAATCTTATTGTAGATCACTCCAGAGCAACGCTTTCAATTATGCTGCTGATTCTGGTTGCTGGCGCAGGGTCGAGACTATCCATGCCGGTGGAGATGAACCCAAATGTCACTCTGCCCGTGGTAATGATCATGGTCCAGCATGATGGTATATCTCCCGAGGATGGAGCCCGGTTGTTGATTCGACCAATAGAAAAGGAATTAAAAACCCTCGACGGTCTGGAGGAGATTCAGGCGACAGCCCAAGAGAGCATGGTTGTTGTAACTGCTGAGTTTGAAGCGGCGGATAATATCAAAGAGATAGTTGCAGAGGTCCGTGAAGCGGTCGATCGCGCCAAGGCAGAATTCCCTCAGGATACTAAAGAGCCCATAGTCAATGAGCTGAGCCCCAGCCCGGAACCCACTATTGTGATCACCTTCTCAGGGGACAATGTGGCCGAGCGAGAGCTGCATAGGGCGGCTAAATATTATCAGCGCGAACTGGAAATGCTCCCTGAAGTGCTTAAAGCAGATATATCCGGGCACAGAGACGAGGTGGTTGATGTTGTTGTGGATCCAGCGCGACTGGAGCAATACGGACTGCGCATAGATGAGCTTGTTCGCGCTGTCACCGTCAACAACCTGCTGATTCCCGCTGGAGAGATGGATGCGGCTCAGGGGCGTTTTGGTATCAAGGTCCCGGCATTAATTGAAACCACTGAAGATATTCGCGCCCTCCCGGTGCGTCATAGTCCCGAGGGTTCTATTACCCTTGGTGATGTAGCCTCGGTAAAGCGCACCTTTAAAGATGCCACCGGTTACAGTTTTATCAATGGCAAAAAAGCGATTGCCATTGAGGTGCGCAAACGGCTCAACAGCAATTTAATCAAAACTGTCGAGGCCTCCCGAGCTGTGGTAGATCAGTCACGCAGAAAATTTAGTGCCGATATGGATATAGGCTACGTGTTTGATTCCTCAATATTTACCAAGCAGATGGTGGACGAGCTGCAGGGCAATATTATTACCGCTATGTGTCTGGTACTGATGCTGGTGGTGGCCACGCTGGGAGTCAAATCCGGGTTGCTGGTTGGTTTCGGTATACCCTTCTGTCTGCTGGGCTCGCTTATTTTTATCAATATGCTGGGCTACAGCTTCAACTTTATGGTTATGTTTGGACTGTTGCTATCGCTGGGTATGTTGATTGATGGCGCCATTGTGGTGGTGGAGTTTGCCAATACTCAGGCTGCAGCGGGCCTGCCTGCGCGCGAGGCCTATATAGCCGCGGTCAGACGTATGGCGATTCCGGTGATTGCCTCAACCGGAACCACATTGGCAGCCTTTCTGCCGCTATTGTTTTGGCCGGGCGTCTCAGGTGACTTTATGTCCTACCTGCCGCTTACCGTTTTCGCAGTGCTGGCCTGGTCGCTTACCTATGCGCTTATTTTTGCCCCCACTCTGGGCATTGTTCTGGCGCGCAGGCGGGGGCAGCGTAAAAAACTTCCTGAAGACCATCATTCAGAAGAGTTAGCTGCTACCTTTTTTCAGCCACTTGAAACTGCTTATCTGCGTGTCCTGCGCCCCGTTATCGGTGCCCCATTAATCTCAGCCGCTGTCGCTATGTTGGTGCTTGTGGGTATCTTTAGTCTCTACGGAAAATTTAATGCCGGTCAGGAATTTTTTACGCCAATTGAAAGTCAATATGGCATGGCCGGTGTGCGAGCACAGGGTAATATTTCCATAGATGAACAGAGGGAGCTGACTTTTAAGGTGCAGGATATTGTGGCCGATGTCGAGGGTGTTGCTCAGCTCTATGGCAATGCCAAAGGCAGCAGTATGGTACTTTTTGGCACCGATGTAAGCCGCGATGAAATCAGTTCATTCCTGATTGAGCTCTACCCCCGCGATCAGCGAGATAGAGGCAGTGCTGAAATCTTCGAAGAAATTCGCCAGAAAACTAAATCCTTACCCGGCGTCTATGTGAGTGCGTCGGAGATGGAATCCGGGCCGCCGGTGGGCAAGGATATCCAGATACAGCTTTCAGCCTCTGATCGTCAAGCTATGTATCGAGTGACTGATCAGATTCGACAGTGGATTGCCGATAATGTTGAAGGAGTGCGGGATCTGCAGGATACTCTGCCTCTGGCTGGCATCCAGTGGGAGATTGATGTGGACCGCTCTCGTGCAGCGATGCTCGGAGTTAATGTTGCCGAGGTAGGCAATATGGTACAGATGGTCACTGGCGGGGTTATGATCGGTGAATTTCGTCCCGATGATGCAGATGATGAGGTTGAAATTCGCCTGCGTTATCCTGAGCAGGATCGACAGCTAGCCTCCATTGATGGTTTAAGGGTGAATACACCTAGCGGGGCAGTGCCAATAGGAAGTTTTAGTCAGCGTGTTGCCAAGCCGCGAGTGGATGTAATTCAGCGTATCAATATGGCCGAGACAGTATTTATTTTGGCAAACTCAAAAGAGGGTTACCTGCCCGATGACCAGACTCGCCAAATTGGCGAATGGCTGGCCACCCAGAACTTTGATTCATCGGTCAATATTGTTTTCCGCGGTGCCAATGAAGAGCAGACCAAGGCAGCTGAGTTTCTGTCTACTGCATTCTCACTGGCGATGTCAGTGATGCTAATTATGTTGGTGATGCAATTTAATAGCTTTTACCAGGCGGGACTTATTCTATTCTCTGTGGTGATGTCTACGGCAGGTGTGCTATTGGGGCTACTTATCGCTCAGGCGACATTCAGTACCATTTTGACTGGCGTGGGTATTGTGGCTCTGGCTGGTATTGTGGTGAATAACAATATTGTTCTGATCGATACCTATAACTATTTGCGGCGCAACAACAGCCAGCTGTCAGCTGCAGAGGCGGTTTACAACGCGGCAAGGTCGCGTTTCAGGCCGGTGCTGCTGACCAGTATTACCACCATTGTGGGCCTCTTACCCCTGGCCAACGGACTGAGTATCGACCTGGTAAACCGCAGCTTTACTCTAGGTGGCATGGTTGCATCCTGGTGGCAGCCGCTGGCCAGTGCTATTGTCAACGGGCTGGTGGTATCCACTGTGCTCACATTGTTACTGACGCCTGCTATGCTGCTGCTTCCAGAGATCATCTCCAAGCGCTTTGGTGTCAGGGTCGCTGAGCATCAGTATGAAGATGAAGCGGCCTGATCGGACCAGGCAGAGGTTAGAAAAAGCTAACCACAGAGCGCTGGACTGGCAAGGGGCACAGCTTTGAGAAAAATTATCCACTGCGACTGTGATTGTTTTTATGCCGCCGTGGAAATGCGAGATGATCCCAGTCTGGTTAATCTGCCCATTGCCATAGGTGGCAAATCTGACCGGCGTGGTGTTGTTGCCACCTGCAATTACAAGGCGCGACAGTTTGGTGTGCGCTCGGCCATGCCTACGGGCCAGGCCCTAAAACTCTGCCCCGATCTTGTGGTTATACCAGGCACCATGGCCAAGTATCGCGAAGCCGCCCTGCAGATCCGTCAGATTTTCTATCGCTATACCGATAAGGTTGAGCCTCTGTCTCTTGATGAAGCCTATCTGGATGTGACCGACTGTACCGAATGTCATGGCAGTGCCACCCTGATTGCCGAGGAAATTCGCCAGGTTATTTCCCGAGAAGTGGGAGTCACGGCCTCAGCGGGCATAGCGCCTAACAAGTTCCTGGCCAAGGTTGCCAGTGATCTGAATAAACCAGATGGTCAGTTTGTGATTACTCCAGAAAATGTCGAGGGCTTTGTCGAGAAACTTGAGGTCAAGCGTATTTTTGGTGTGGGCAAGGTCACCAATGAGAAGTTGCGACGTCTGGGTATAGTCACCTGTGGCGATCTGCAGCAGCGCTCACTGGTTGAGTTGGTGGACAAATTTGGGGTTTTTGGCAAGCGGCTTCATGACCTGAGCTTTGGGCGTGATGAACGCGAGGTAAATGCCAATAGTCGCCGCAAGTCCCTGAGCGTCGAGCACACCTATTCCGATGACTTGCAGGATATTGATGCCTGTAAGGGCAAACTCGCAGGCCTATTGATTGAGTTGCGCAGCCGTTTGCGCCGTATAGACAGTGACTATATGGTGACCAAGCAATTTATTAAAATGAAATTTAATGATTTCAGCGCCACCACGGTAGAGCGGCAAATGGTTGCAGGGCTGCCAGCTGAGAGTTTTGATCATCTCTGTGACCAAGCCTGGGAGAGGGGCGCGCGCCCTGTGCGGCTATTGGGCATAGGTGTGCGTTTTGTGGATACCAGCGAGCAGCGCGCCACCCAGTTAGAGTTGTTTCCATAATCGCAAATTTAGCTGTATTTGCTTATCTAAACGGCTTTGGTAGACTCGTGCGTTGGCTTTGAGATTAAACAATTACTGTGATGACTAGCTCTAAACAATCTTTGCGCAGAGAGCTTCGCCGGAAAACGGAGGAGTTTCTGTCTCGTGGTGGCGAGATAAAACAGCACAATGCAGGAGAGACAGGTGAGCCTGCGGACAGGCCCAGGGCCAGGTCGGTTTTTGTCAGCGCCCAGCCACGTCAGACCAGAACCTATGTTAACCATGCTGTGAGCGCACTCGATAATCGCAAAAAGAGCAAGACAGCCGAACCTGTTAAGAAGCCCAGCAAGCGGCCAAAGAAAAAAATCATTTACGACGATTTTGGAGAACCTCTGCGTGAGGTTTGGAGTCAGGAGTAATTCTTGCCCCGGGGCTGAGAAACAACCCTTTAAGTAATGTCCTCACCACGGGCCTGTTTATCCGCATGATAGCTTGAGCGTACCAGCGGCCCGCAGGCGGCCTGGGTAAAGCCTATGCTCTCTGCATAGGCGGTGTACTCGGCAAATTCATCCGGGTGGACAAAGCGCTCCACAGGCAGGTGGCTGGTAGAGGGCTGCAAGTACTGGCCGACAGTGAGCATATCCACATCATGTTCACGCAAATCATCCAGAGTGCGCAGCAGCTCATCTTTGGTCTCGCCCAGACCCACCATCAAACCTGACTTGGTAGGCACATTTGGATTCAGAGCTTTGTACTCTTTCAGCAGTTTCAGCGACCAATGATAGTTGGCCCCAGGCCTCGCCTCGCGATAGAGTCTGGGAACAGTTTCCATATTGTGATTGAATACGTCTGGTGCAGTGGCAGTCAGAATCTCCAGGGCTGGGGCCATGCGGCCGCGAAAATCAGGTACCAGTACCTCGACGCTAAGGTCCGGTGACAGCAGACGCGCCTCGCGAATACAGTCGGCAAAATGCTGGGCACCGCCATCGCGCAGATCATCGCGGTCAACCGAGGTAATCACCACATAGCTAAGCCCCATTTCCTGAATAGCGCGGGCCAGGTTGGTGGGTTCATCGGCGTCCAGCGGGTTGGGTTTACCATGGCCCACATCGCAGAAAGGACAGCGTCTGGTACATATCTCACCCATGATCATAAAGGTGGCTGTGCCATTGCTAAAGCATTCATGAAGATTGGGGCAGGCGGCCTCCTCACAGACAGTGGCCATCTTGTGCTCGCGCAGAATATTTTTTATTTGCTGCACCTTGGGAGAAGCTGACAGGCGGATACGCATCCACTCTGGTTTACGCTGAATGGTCTCGGTGGGAATAACTTTTACGGGAATACGCTCCACCTTGTCTGCACTGCGCAGCTTTTCTCCCTGCTGCAGCCTGCGGGTTCGCTTAGGTGGTGTAACGGACTCAGTGCTCATAGTTGTCTCTTTCAACGCTCTTATTTAGTGCAGTGTCGCCACTGCCAATAGAATACTCATTATAGCCAAGTCCCGCGATAAGACATTGGGCTAACTTTTCGGTGACCTGTTCGATTCCCGGAGGTCTGTCGACCAGATCCTGCAACTGAGTCATGGCAACGCCCAGCCCACAGGGGTTGATACAGTCCCAGGGAGCCATATCCATAGCCACATTAAAATTTAGGCCATGGTAGCTGCGCCCTTTGCGAATGCGCAGTCCCAGTGAGGCAATTTTTTCGCCACTGTCTACATACACGCCCGGCGCTTCCCGGCGCGGGCTGGCGCTGATATTCCAATATCCCAGGGTATCAACCAGAGCCTGTTCTATCAGGCTCACCAGATCGCGTACACCAATTTTAAGACGTTTCAGATCAACCAGAATATAGGCAGTGATCTGACCAGGACCATGGTAGGTTACATGACCGCCACGATCGCTCTGCACCACGGGGATAGCCCCGGGGCTAAGAATATATTCGTCTTTACCCGCCTGACCCTGAGTAAAAACCGGCTGATGCTCAAGGAACCAAATCTCATCGCCGGTAGTTTCGTCTCGCTGTTCATTAAAAGCCTTCATGGCAGCAAAACAATGGCCATATTCGCAGAGACCCAAGTGGCGAATAGTCAGCGGTGACTGCGCAGGCTCAGTCATGGTTACAACACCATCTTGACCAGACGACTAGTCTTTAATTCTGCAAAAATAGCTTCTAGCTGAGGTTTGCCTGTGGCGGTGATTACCAGAGTGATAGATTGCCAGCGGCCTTTGCTGCTATCGCGAACGGTTATTTTACCCTGATCAAAGCCAGGCGCATGGTTATCCATAACCTGCAGTATATGTTCGCGCAGCTCCTCGCGCGCCTCACCCATAACCTTGATGGGATAGTCACAGGGAAACTCTATCTTTGGTGCTTCTTGTTCAGTCAAAATTCAGCGCTCAAGACATCAGCTTAGTGAAAAACAAAATAATCCAATCAAAGAATCTGGACATAAGGCCAGATTCTTCAATACCTGCCTGGGCCACCAAAGGCACATCTATCAGGGTTTTGCTATCCAGGGTGACCTGCAGTCGACCCAGCTCTTGGCCCTGATAAATAGGCGCTTCAATCTGCTCGTCGACGAGAATATTGGCGGCCAGTTTTTTTTGTGAACCTCTGGGGAAAGTCAGGATTACATCGTCGCTAATCGTCAGGTTTAAAAATTCCTGCTGTCCATACCACACCTTGGTGTTTTCTTTTAGCAGGTCACCTGCGGAGTAAATTACCTTGGTATCGTAATTGCGGAAGCCATAGGAGAGTAATTTTTGTGATTCCTTGGCCCTGGCAGCTTCACTACTGGCACCCAGTACCACCGAAATCAGGCGCATATCCCGGCGCTGGGCAGAGGCCACCAGACAGTAACCCGCGGCCTTGGTATAGCCGGTTTTTAAGCCATCGACACTGGTATCTCGCCACAGCAACCTATTGCGATTGGGCTGATTGATATTGTTGTGCTCAAAATATTTCTTTGAATAGATGCTGTAATAGTTGGGGTGCTCACGAATAATTGCACTGGCTATCAGGGACAAATCCCTGGCTGTGGTAACCATACCCTCTGCGGGCAGTCCGGTCGCATTTAAATAGCGGGTGTTATTCATACCCAGTAACTCGGCCTGACGATTCATGGTGTCAGAAAAAGCCTGTTCATCACCGCTGACATATTCTGCCAGAGCAATAGCCGCATCATTGCCAGACTGAATAATCACCCCATGCATAAGGTCGAGCACAGAGACCTCGGAGCGAGGGCTTAAAAACATAGTAGAGCCATCGGTCTTTGCACCGCCCAGCTCCCAGGCGTTATCACTGATGCGCACCAGGCTCTGCTCTTCCATGCGCCCAGCTTCAATCTCATTGGAGACTATATAGGTGGTCATCATCTTGGCTAAACTTGCCGGCGGCAGCTGTTCATCGGCATTTTTTTCCGCCAACACCCAGCCTGTCTGTGCATCCACTAAAACCCAGGCTTTGGCGGCCAGCTCTGGCTGCGCGGGGATCAATTTTTGCGCCTGAGCAACAGAGATATTGAGCAGATATAGACCGAATACTAAAGAGAACAGCATCCATTGTTTAAGCATATTGGAGTCACCAAAAAGTCGAAGAATGTTTTGCACCTAGTTTACCACCACAGCAAGGCTTATGCGCGCCCTATGGCCGCAGATAGCGGGATGTCATCTAATGGTCAACCATAAAGCCGGAGATATTAGCCGACTGCTTGAGGACCTGCTTTATTAACCGCAACTCCAACTGGTCGCTGATGGGACCAATCCAGACTTTGTAAAGCAGGTCTCTCTGTTGAACCAGAATAGGGTGGCTGGTGTAGCCGCGAATTTTTTTCTGCAGTACCTGTGCCTGCTGCAATTGGTCAAAAGCTCCCACCTGCAGATAGCGCCCCTGATTAAGAGGAGGTATGGTCGGGCCGGCCTCAGGCTGCCCATCTGTTTTGACCACAGCTTTTGCTTCGGCAGGGGGCTTAGGTCTGTCCAGGCTGCCCGAGAGGTCTATGGTTTCTACCAGCACCTCGGCGGTGCCATTGTCGGCAAAACCAAGTTTTAATGCGGCCACATAGGATAGGTCAATAATGCGAAGTCCATGGAAAGGGCCGCGGTCATTGATACGCACAATGATCGAGCGTTTATTGCCTGTATGGGTAACCCTGACATAGGTAGGTATAGGCAGAGTCTTGTGGGCTGCTGTCATGGCATACATATCGTAAACTTCGCCGTTGGAGGTTTTGCGGCCATGAAATTTTTTGCCGTACCAGGATGCCACGCCCTCTTCGCGATAGTCTTTGCTGCTGGGAAGTACAAAATAGGTTTTGCCAAAAACTGTGTAGGGGCTCTTGTTGCCAACCTTGGTGATGGGCTCCACCTTGGGAATGGCATTGTTGATGCTGGCCGTATCCACCGGGGCGCCAGGACCATCCTGCGGCTCTGGCATAATCATAGGCACAGCGGCGCAGCCTGCCAGAACAAGGCAGCTTAAAAGGCTGGTCGCTAGTAGCGAGATTGAATGATTAGCAGGTTTGCGTCGCAACACAGCGCCGGGTCCGAATAATTTCACTGAGTTGGTGAACTGCCATAGCGTACTTGGTGCGAGGGTTATATCTGCCTATAACATAGAAATTATGCAAGCCAAGCCAGTATTCCTCGCCATATTTTGCGGTAAATCGCATAGGGAAAGCCGTGCTGTCGCGGGCAAAATTCTCTACCGGATCATAGCCCATGGCCTCTAACTCGGCGATGGTCTTAGTGGGGCGCTTCATTTTATTCAGCCCCTCCTCACTGACTGATCCGCTGATATGGGCCCTGGTAGCCACGGGTTGATCTTTTTTCCAGCCGTGCTTGGTAAAGTAATTGGCCACACTGCCGATGGCGTCGGTGGGGTTAGACCAGATATCCGCAAACTCATCACCGTCAAAGTCAACCGCGTAATTGCGGTAGCTGTTGGGCATAAATTGACCCCAGCCCATGGCGCCAGCATAGGAGCCTTTTAACTCCAGCGGGTCCTGGTTCTGTTCCCGTGCCAGCAAAAACAGATGTTCCAACTGGGTGGTAAAGAACTTTTTGCGCGACTCGCGTTTCTCAGTGTACGTGTAGTAGTCGAAGGCCAATGTGGTCAGAGCATCAATCACTTTGTAGCTGCCGGTATTGCGGCCATAGTTGGTTTCGACACCAATAATGCTGACGATAATTGCCGGGTCCACGCCAAACTCAAGCTCTGCGCGTTCCAATGTCTGCTGGTTCTCGCGCCAGAATTGCAGTCCCCGATCGATACGCAGTTCCGAGATAAAGTGCTTTCTGTACTCGAACCAGGGTTTGACCTTTTCGGCGGGGCGACTCATGGCTTTTACAATTGAGCTCTGGTGTTTGGCATAGGACAGCCAGCCAATAATCTCTGCGCGTTCGAAGTTGTGTTTGGATACCATAGTATCCACAAAGGCTGCGGCTTCAGGGTGCTCTGAATAGTCGGCAAATGACGTTGCAGCGCACAGGCTAATGCAGGCTATTAACAATATTCTAGTCAATCTTTTCAAAGTTCCATCCTGATTCGTTTGGGTTCCGTGCTGATAGCCATCAGGATACCAAATCCTAAAAATAGTGCGACCACGGAAGTGCCGCCATAGCTAATTAATGGCAGTGGTACGCCAACTACAGGCAGAATGCCTGACACCATACTCATATTGACAAAAATATAGATGAAAAATGTCAGCCCCAGACTGCCGGCAATCAGTCGGCCAAACTGAGACTGTGAGTTGAGGGCAATAAGCAGGCAGCGACCAACAAATACAAAGTAAACAGCGCAGAGGCTGAGCACGCCGATGAGACCAAATTCTTCTGCCAGCACAGCAATAATAAAATCTGTGTGACTCTCGGGTAGAAAGTTTAGCTGGGACTGAGTGCCCTGCATCCAGCCTTTGCCGGCCAGTCCGCCAGAGCCGATGGCTGTGGTGGACTGAATAATATTCCAGCCAGCACCCAATTTATCATCCTCTGGCGACAACAGCGTCAACACCCGCTGTTTTTGATAGTCGCGCATCACAAAAATCCAGAACGAGGGAATGGCAGCCATAACCAGCAAAAATGCAGAGACCAGGTAGCGTTTTCGCAGACCAGCTAAAAACAGTACAAAGAAACCTGAGATAAACACCAGAATTGCAGTGCCCAGATCGGGTTGTTTAATAATCAACAGCACGGGTAAAAGTATCAGGATGAGTGAGATAGAAATATGTTGAAATGAGGGTGGGATATAGCGCTTGCCTAAAAATGCCGATATGGTCATGGGCACGGCAACCTTCATCAGTTCAGAGGGCTGGAATCTGGTGACCCCCAAATCCAGCCAGCGCTGGGCTCCTTTGGCGCCCACCCCAACAAACATAACAGCCACCAGTGACAGTAGACCAACAATATAAAATAGAAGCGCCCAGCGCTCCCAAAAGCGCACCGGGAATTGCGCCACAGCTATCATGGCAACAAACCCAAACAGCATAAACACCGCCTGCCGCTTAACAAAATAGAGACTTTGGCCGCTGGCACTGTAGAGAACAAATAGACCGCCCAGACAGAGAACTATCAGGGTCAGAAACAGAGGAATATCCAGATGTATGGATCTACCTCTGCGGCGGTCTCCCCCTGGTCTCTGTATGCGTCTAACAAAGTCATCTCTATACATTTATCTGGCTTCTCCCGGGTTGATAGACTCAGCAGCCACAAGCTGCGACTCTCTGGGTGGCCTTGATTTCATATAGGTGTCGATGACCTGTCGAGCAATGGGCGCGGCAGCTGAGCTGCCGTGCTCTCCATTTTCAACGATCAGACCCACCGCAATCTGCGGATCATCCACTGGCGCAAAGGCNNNNGTGCCAGTTTTGCCAGCGATTTCATAATCCAGGCCGGCGCTAATACCTTTGGCGGTGCCTTTGGGGGAGTGCACTACATCGCGCATGGCCTCATGCACATAGTCCCAGTATTTGCTGTCTATCTCCAGGTCAGGAATGCTGGCAACCTCAGTCTCTGCAACTTCAGCGTTGACTGACTGCACCAGTTTAGGCTTAACCATGTTGCCCCTAGAGGCAATGCGTGCCGACATAACCGCAAGTTGCAATGGCGTCGCCAGCATAAAGCCCTGTCCTATGCTGACATTGATGGTATCACCGTTAAACCAGGCCTCCTGTCGAGCCTCTTGCTTCCAGGTTCTCGAGGGCATAATGCCCGGGCGCTCTCCTGGCAAATCAATGCCGGTAATATTGCCGAGGCCAAATATTTCACTGTAGCTGGACAGCAGGTCGATACCGGTTTTGACGCTCATCTTGTAGAAGTACACGTCACAGGACTCGATAATAGCCTCTGCCAGATCTACACCTCTGCCGTGGCCGCCGCGCTTGGAATTATGGTCGCGCCAGGGGCGTTCTATGCCCTCCATAAAAAAGTAGCCTGGATCATTGATAGCGTAATCCATGGTAATGGTCTTGTTGTGCAGCCCGATCAAACCAAATAGCGGCTTTATGGTTGACCCTGGGGGATATTGGCCACGAATAGCGCGATCAAACATGGGGCGATCAGGAGAGTTAATCAGCCGGTTATAGTACTTCTGACTGATACCAGAAACAAATAGATTTGGGTCATAGCTGGGGGCGCTGACAATACTTAAAATACCACCGGTTTTAACATCTATGGCCACCAGTGCACCCCGTTGACCTGCGAATGCATCATAGGCTACTTTCTGCAGTCGACTGTCCAGGTGCAGGGTCAGGCTATCTCCAGGGGTGGCGCCTACGCTGTCCAGAATACGCATAACCCGCCCGCGGGCATTGGTCTCTACATTTTCGCTGCCAACGGTACCCAACAGCTGGTCCTCGTAGTATTTCTCAATACCAATCTTGCCGATAGAGTCTGTGCCGCTGTAGGCAATTGGATCAATGCTCTGACTCTCGCGCTCATTAATACGCCCCACATAGCCAATAACATGGGCAAAAAGCTCGCGATTGGGATAAAAGCGGGTGAGGCGGGCCGTGATCTCGGCACCCTGTAGTCTGAAACCATTGACCGCCAGAATACCCCGTTCTTCTTCGGTTAAATTGTACTTTAGAGGGGTTTGCTCAAAGGGTTTGCGCCGTTTTAGACGTTTGCGAAATCCCTTTTTGTCCTCCTCCGAGATATCTATAAGCTCAGCCACATTGGTTAGCAGATTATCCAGATTTTTGGATCTCTCGCGCACTATAGTCAGGTTGTAGGTTGGCCGGTTATCGGCCAGCAGTTCGCCGTTGCGATCGTAAATCAGGCCCCGGGAAGGCGTGGCTGGTCTTACATGAACTCGATTGTTATCTGAGTGGGTGGCAAAGTTTTGGTGGCGGTTAATCTGCAGATCAAAATATCGGGCAATAATCACAATAGCCATAACAACCACGACTATTGCTGTTATAAATAGCCTGCCGGCAAAGATTCTTCGCTCCCGAGCCGGGTCTGTAAAAGCAGCGTCATGTATCATTATTGGTTTTCCATCATCTAGCTGCGATGATACGGGTGATTAGCGGTGATAGTCCATGCCCTGTAGAGCTGTTCCATCAGCACAATTCGCACCAGAGGGTGCGGCAGCGTCAGATCAGATAGCGACCAACGCATATTGGCCCTTTGCAGACAGCTTTTGGAAAGCCCATCCGGACCGCCAATCAGCAGGCATATATCCTGCCCATTCATCTGCCACTGACTGAGATTCTGCGCCAGCTTTTCTGTGCTCATAGGCTTGCCCAATACATCCAGAGCCACCACAAAATCTCGCTCGCCAATCGCTTTAAGAAGCCCCTGGCTCTCGCTCTCAACAGCCTTCTCTGTCGGCTGATTTTTACCTCTTGTAGCCAGCGGCACTTCAATAGTTTGCACCCGCAGTTCCGGAGGCATGCGCTTGCCATATTCCCTGCAGCCAGATTCTACCCAGTCGGGCATGCGGGAGCCAACAGCTAGTAGCTTGAGCTTCATCGAGTTAGTCTACTGAGCATTCTCTGGGGCGCCGAGAACAGTATCTTCGTCCCCTGACCCATCTTCGGGCAAATCGCCCGGACGCAGAGTCCAGAGACGTTCGAGATCATAAAATTCTCTGGTGGCTGGCAACATGATATGCACAATCACATCACCGAAGTCCACGAGAATCCACTCGGAGGTATCGTCACCCTCAACACCGATAAGCTCATAACCCGCTTTCTTGGCATCGACCACCACGCTGGTGGCCAGAGACTTTACCTGGCGGTTGGAGTTGCCTGTGGCAACCACCATGGTATCCATTAAACCGGTCAGTTCACGCACATCGATGGCGTTGATATTGGTGGCCTTAATCTCTTCAAGGGCTTTGATAACAATGTCTTTCAGGGCTTGCGTCATAGCAATTAGTTACTCGTATAAATGATGTTGTTGAATATAGTTGACCACTGCATCAGGGGTCATAAACTGTATATTTTCACCCCCAGCTACCTTGCGGCGAATCTCGGTGGATGACAGATCCAGCATAGTCAGCTCACAAAAATGTACATAGCCAGCCGGTGAATTTTGCAGTTGGCTCAGGTCATCACAGCGGTAGCGGCTAACCCAGTCTGCTACCGGGCCTGCCTGAGGCTCCTCACAGTCGGGCCTTGAAGACACTACAATATGGCAGTGGTGCAGCAGCTCCTGCCAGCGCTGCCAGCTATCCAACTTTGCCAGTGCATCCATGCCTATACAGAAAAACAATGGCTGATCTGGGCCAATTTGCTGCCGTACCTGCTCCAGGGTATCAATGCTGTAGCTGGGTTCAGGCCGCTGCAGCTCTAAATCATCGGCCACCAGCAGAGATTGGTTGGCAAGGGCGGCGCGCAGCATCTCCAGCCGCTGTTGGGCACTGGCCTGGGGCACGCCCCGATGGGGCGGGAACGCACAGGGCAGCATGCGAATATGATCGACTTGCAGCAGTTCAGCCAGCTCTGTGGCTATCCGCAGATGACCTGTATGCACCGGGTTATAGGTACCACCAAACAGTGCGACCGCCATATTATTGACGGATCTGCCCGTCGCCGAACACCACCCATTTCTGGCTGGTCAGGCCCTCCAGGCCCACCGGGCCGCGGACATGAATTTTGTCGGTGGAGATACCAATCTCGGCACCCAGACCATATTCAAAACCATCGGCAAAACGGGTTGAAGCATTAATCATGACTGAGCTGGAATCCACCTCGGCAATAAAGCGTCTGCCGCGGTTAAAGTCCTCGGTAACAATAGATTCGGTGTGCTGAGAGCTGTAATGATTAATATGTTCAATAGCTTCGTCGATTCCGGCAACAATCTTAATTGACAGAATAGGAGCCAGATATTCCTCGGCCCAGTCATCCTCGCTGGCTGCCAAAATACTGTTCACAATAGCTCGAGACTTCTCACAGCCGCGCATTTCAACGCCTTTTTCGCTATAAATCTTACTTAGCTCCGGCAGCACAGCTGCTGCCACTGGCTCGGCAATCAGCAGAGACTCCATAGCATTGCATACACCGTAGCGGTGGGTCTTGGCATTGTCGGCAATTGCCACTGCTTTTTTGAGGTCCGCGCGATCGTCGATATACACATGGCAGTTGCCATCCAGATGCTTGATTACAGGTACCCGAGCATCTGCACTGATGCGCTCAATCAGGCTTTTGCCGCCCCTTGGCACTATCACATCTACATAGTTGCCCATGGTAATAAGCTCGCCCACGGCATCCCGATCTGCGGTGTTAACCACCTGCACAGCAGTTTCAGGTAGCCCTACAGCTAGCAAGCCTGTAGATATACAGTCGGCAATGGCGCGGTTGGAGTTAATGGCTTCACTGCCGCCACGCAGTATGGTGGCATTGCCAGACTTTAGGCACAGGCTGGCAGCGTCAACCGTCACATTGGGACGAGATTCATAGATAATTCCCACCACACCCAGAGGGACACGCATCTGGCCCAGCTGAATACCGCTGGGTCTGTAGCCCATATCGGTAATTTCGCCCACGGGATCCTGCAGTGCGGCCACCTGGTGCAGGCCTTCGATCATGCTATCGATACGCTCATTGTTGAGCTCCAGACGATCAAGCAGCGCGGCATCCAAGCCTTTGCTGCGACCATTGTCCATATCCTTATTATTGGCTGCCAATAGCTCAATACGGTTGTTATTAACTGCATCAGCAATTGCCTCAAGGGCATTGTTCTTAATATTTGAGCCAGCGCGAGCCAACACGCGAGATGAGTCTCGGGCGGCAAGGCCAACTGATTGCATGTAGGCTTTAATATCCATGGCGTCTATTTACTGGCATCACTAAGTTTTCGATGCGCCATTATACGGGTAGCACAGGCATAATTCCCTATTTTTGCAGGCTGCAGTCAATTTCCTTAGAGCCTGCGTATAAAAACCATTGAGAGCTCCCAGGAACAATGCTTTGCAACAGGTAATAACAACACTCACCAGCATCCAGAATTGGCTGGTACTGACCGGCGCAGGTGTTAGTGCAGGCTCAGGGGTGCCCACCTACAGGGATAAACAGGGTGTCTGGCAGCGGTTGCCCCCGGTTACCCATCAGGAGTTTATGGCTGAAAACAGTGCCCGCCAGCGATTTTGGGCGCGCAATATGGTGGGCTGGCGGTTTATGGTTGAGGCGCAGCCCAATGCGGCCCATCTGGCGCTGGCCGCGCTGGAGCAGACCAGTGCTCTGTCCCATCTGGTTACTCAAAATGTCGATGGCCTGCATCAGAGAGCGGGCAGTGGCAAGGTGATTGACCTGCATGGCCGGGTAGATACAGTGTCCTGTGTGAGCTGTGGCCTGAAATATCATCGCGGAACCCTGCAGAGCTGGCTGGAACAGCTCAACCCTGAGTTCAATCAATTAGCCGGGGTGATAGCGCCAGATGGTGATGCCCATATAGATGCGCTGGACTATTCCAGTATGCAAATACCCGACTGTGAGCACTGTGGCGGTATCCTTAAACCAGATGCCGTATTTTTTGGTGATTCCATCCCCAGAGATAGACTCGCTGAGGCTCAGCAACAGATGAATTTGGCTCAGGGGCTATTGGTAGTTGGCTCTTCTTTAACCGTTTACTCCGGCTACCGGTTTTGTCTCTGGGCGCAACAGCAGGGTAAACCCATAGTCATTTTAAATGAGGGAGCGACTAGAGCCGATAAAATAGCCAGTCTCAAGGTAGATAAGCGCTGCGCCGGGATTTTGCAGGACTGGTTAGAGCGCTGCGCTGATTAGAGATTCTTACCAGCAATCTCCGCCAGGGCCTGCAAATGGGCAGGCTGGGCATTCAAACAGGGGATATAGTGAAAGCTTTCACCACCGTGCTCGGTAAAAATCTCGCGGCCCTCGCCATCAATCTCTTCAATAGTCTCCAGACAGTCTGAGGAAAACCCAGGGCATATTACTGCCACATGCTTTATCCCGTCTGCAGGCATAGCTTCCAGCGTCTTATCTGTATAGGGCTGCAGCCAGGGCTCGCGCCCAAACCGCGACTGGAAAGTCGTCATAATAAGGTTTTCATCAAGGCCCATTTTTTCTCGCACCAGTCTAGTCGTCTGGTGACAGAAGCAATGGTAGGGATCGCCGTTTTTCAGGTAGCGCTCGGGGGTGCCGTGGTAGGAGAACATCAATTTATCCGGCATACCATGCTTATCGATATGAGTCTGAATGCTGTCACAGAGAGCTTCGATATACAGAGGGGACTGGTGATAGCTACCCACAAAATGCAGTTCAGGCACCCAGCGGGTTTTGGTAAATACCTTAGCCACCGCATCAAAGGTGGAGCCTGTGGTAGCGCCCGAGTACTGGGGGTAGAGAGGTAACACAGTAATATTCCGAACATTCATATCCGTCAACTGCTGAATCGCCACCTCCATAGAGGGGTTGCCGTAGCGCATACCCAGCACCACCGGAATATCATTATTGAATTTCTTGTCCAACAGCGCTTTTACGCCAGCCACCTGAGCTTTGCTGTGAACCATTAGAGGCGAACCTTCATCAGACCAGACCGTTTGGTACAGCTTGGCTGATCGACGCGGGCGAATGCGCAAAATAATCAGATTGAGAATCATCCACCATAGCAAACGCGGCACTTCAACAACTCTGGGGTCACTGAGGAATTCTTTCAGATAACGACGCAATTCAGCAGTTTTGGGTGCGTCGGGAGTGCCCAGGTTGCACAGCAGTAAACCAGCTTGAGGCGAAGGGCCCTTATGGTCGTAATCTGTCTGGCCTTGGTACTTCATGGAACGCTCCTGAAAAAGGGTTGGGCGAGTAAGGGCCAGACAATACTGCACCGGACCTGAATCACCAAATTTTTATTGCCTGATTTGGCATGTCTATACGCTCGTTAGAAGTGGCTAGATTGTCTGTAAACAACAGAGCCGGTCTAGATAAAAGCTGACCCTTAACCCCGGCAAGGCTATAATGCGCGACTTTTAACGGCAGTCAGAAAAATCATGAGTCAATCAGCCTCAGACCGGCGCACCTTTGCGATTATCTCTCACCCGGATGCGGGTAAAACCACCATCACTGAAAAGCTGTTGCTGCTCGGCAATTTGATTCAGGTGGCGGGCACAGTCAAGGGCCGCAAAAGTGATCGCCATGCCACCTCTGACTGGATGGCCATGGAGAAAGAGCGGGGCATCTCGGTGACCTCATCTGTGATGCAGTTTCCCTACAACGACTGCATGGTTAATCTGCTGGATACCCCGGGTCACGAGGACTTTTCTGAGGATACCTACCGCACTCTGACTGCGGTGGATTCATCGTTGATGGTGATCGACGGCGCCAAGGGTGTGGAAGATCGCACCATTAAGCTGATGGATGTGTGCCGCTTGCGGGACACCCCAATTCTGTCCTTTGTGAATAAAATGGACCGGGATATTCGCGACCCCATCGATCTGCTGGATGAAATTGAAGAAGTGTTGAAAATTAAAGCGGCACCGATTAACTGGCCCATAGGTATGGGCCGTGAATTTCGCGGTGTGTACAATTTTTATACGGATACCATTCATGTTTATGTGCAGGGCAAGGGCCACACATTGATGGATGATATCCAGGTTGCAGGCCTGGAGTCACCAGAGGCCCGGGAGGCGCTGGGGGACTATGCCGATGATGTAATTGAAGAGCTGGAACTGGTAAAGGGCGCCACCAATCTGTTTGATATGGACGAATTCCTATCGGGCAAACTGGCCCCGGTATTTTTTGGCACTGCGCTGGGTAACTTTGGTATCCGCGAGATGCTGAATGATTTTGTGCGCTGGGCACCTGCCCCTCAGTCCCGCCAGACATTAGAGCGGGAAGTCACTGCCAGTGAGGATAAATTTAGCGGCTTTGTATTTAAGATCCAGGCCAATATGGACCCCAAACACAGAGATCGTATTGCTTTTATGCGTATCTGCTCAGGCAAATACAGCAAAGGCATGAAAATGAAACATGTGCGTACCGGCAAAGATGTGCGGGTTGCCGATGCCTTTAGCTTTAAGGCCGGAGAGCGCATCTCTGTAGACGAGGCTGTGGCCGGAGATATTATTGGTCTGCACAATCATGGCTCAATTCAGATTGGCGATACCTTTACTGAGGGTGAGGTTCTGAAGTTCAGTGGTATTCCCCACTTTGCCCCGGAACTGTTTAAACGTATCCGTCTCAAGGACCCGCTGAAAGCCAAGCAGCTGCAAAATGGTATTCGTCAGCTGTCAGAAGAGGGCAGTACCCAGGTGTTTTTCCCCTTCCGCAATAACGATATTATTGTCGGTGCCGTGGGCCAGCTACAGTTTGATGTGGTGGCCTACAGGCTGAGAGAGGAATACGGGGTTGAAGCCATCTATGAGCCGGTCAATGTGCACACAGCGCGCTGGACTGAGAGCGACGACCCAAAACTTCTCGAGGCTTTCCGCATTAAAGCGGAGGAGAATCTGGCTATGGATGGGGGTGGTCACCTCACCTATCTGGCGCCTACCAGAGTAAACTTATCTCTGGCCCAAGAGCGGCACCCGGATATCGATTTTCGAGCGACCA
The DNA here is from genome assembly GCA_002334915.1 of Porticoccaceae bacterium UBA2002. Classification (GTDB taxonomy): domain Bacteria; phylum Pseudomonadota; class Gammaproteobacteria; order Pseudomonadales; family Porticoccaceae; genus HTCC2207. The sequence goes on along the minus strand of DDCQ01000005.1, from coordinate 22,705 downwards.
GAGAACACTAACCGCCACTGGGCTCTCTCTGACATAATAAGAAAAGACAAGCTAACAAGAAAAGAGTAGTCACAGCGATGAGCAGAGTAGTGATTCCCGTCTCTCAGGAACAGGTTCCCGAGCATTTACGCACTAACCGCAGCGCCTTTACGCGCTGGTTTGGGCGTACATTTTATCGCGCTATCGGTTGGAATTTAGAGGGCAGTATTGCCGATGCTGAGCGCGTAATGGTAGTGGCGGCACCTCACACATCCAACTGGGATTTTGTCTTTGGCATCAGTGTTATTCTGGGCATCAATGCTCGCGTACGCTGGCTCGGCAAGCACAGTATTTTTAAGTTTGGTGTAACCTGGTTTTTTCGCTGGCTGGGGGGTATCCCAGTCAACCGCGCACAGCCCGATGCGGTGATGGGTTATGTGGATGAGGCAGTAGCAAAAGACAATGGTGTTATCCTGGTAGTGGCACCGGAGGGGACGCGCAAGAAAGCTGAAAAATGGAAGAGTGGATTTCTGCGTATCGCCAAAAAGAATAACTGTGTTATCCAACTGGGTGCTCTGGATTTTGCCAACAAGCGCATTGTACTTGGTAAGCTGTTTGAGCCCACAGGTGACAACGAAGCCGATATTGCTGCCATTATTGACTATTATCAGCAGTTCACCGGCAAATACCCCGACCAATTTTAAGAGCGATAGCTAGACTCAAAAGGAATCAAAGCATGAGTGATAAACCCCTGGTGGTATCCCAGCAGCAGTGTCCAGAGCATTTGCGTGCCAACCGCAGTGCATTTTCGCAATGGTTTGGACGCACTATCCTGAAGTTATTTGGCTGGCACGTGGAGGGGCAGATTCCAAATTTAAAACGCATCCTGATCATTGGTGCGCCACATACATCCAACTGGGATTTTGTCTATGCTATGGCCACTATTCTGGGTCTCAATCTCCGCCTGCGCTGGCTCGGCAAGCACAGTATTTTTAAACCAGGTGTGCGCTGGTTTATGAAGTGGCTGGGCGGCATTCCCATCAATCGCTCAAAACCCCAGGATATTGTAAAAAATATAGCCAAATTGGTGGAGCGCGAGAAGGGTATTGTTATTGGCCTGGCACCGGAGGGCACCCGCAACAAGGTTGAGAAATGGAAAAACGGATTTCTGCGTATGGCCGAGGCAACCGACTGCACGATCTTTATGATTGGCATGGATTATCTGGGCAAGCGGGTGGTGCTTGGGGATAGCTTTAAGCCCACTGGTAATCATGAGGCTGATCTGGCGTCGATCATGGATTACTATCAGCGTTTCAATGGTAAATACCCAGACAAGGCATAGGGCATTAGTGAGTACTCAGTATTATGGATGTCGCTGCTAGCACTCAAATAATCTTAGTTTTTGTGGCCTTTTTTGCTGGCTTGATCTCCTCTATTGCTGGCTCCGGCGGCATCCTCACCCTGCCAGCCCTGCTCTGGGCCGGGCTACCTCCACTCACGGCACTGGCCACCAATAAGGTGCAGAGTTCGCTGGGAACACTGTCCTCTGCCTGGAACTTCTTTCGTAAAGGTCATCTGGATATCAAACCTCTCGGATTGTCGGTCGCACTGGCCATTGTCGGTTCTGCGCTGGGTACTCTGGTGGTGCAGAGTCTCAACACTGAATTGCTGGCGCGGCTTATCCCGTTTCTGTTGCTGGCCATAGCCCTGTATTTTTTGTTGTCACCAAATATCAATGATAGCGATCATCCGCAGAGAATTAGCCAGCGTTGGTTTGCCTGCAGTGCGGCACTGGGTATGGGGTTTTATGGCGGATTTTTTGGCCCTGGTATGGGGTCAATTATGCCATTTCTGTTTGTTTGGCTACTGGGTCATAATCTGGTCAAGGCCACGGCAGAAACCAAGCTGATGATCCTGGCGGTCAATGGCACCTCGGCGCTTATTTTTGTGTTTAGTGGCTATGTGATCTGGTCGCTGGCGATAACCATGTCAGTGGCCCAGATTATTGGTGCCCGGCTGGGTTCCAACCTTGTTATCAGCCGTGGTGCCGGTTTTGTTCAACCAATTATTACTGCGGTGACCATGCTGATGGCGCTAAAACTGCTATTTTCCCCATGATCAATTTTCTGATCACGGTGGGCCTGAGTTTCTGCCTTATTTTGCTTGCACTGCTGGTCTTTCGCTATTTGGGTATGCCGGTCTACAGGGTCGAAGCCATTAATATCAGGGTGCTGCTCGAATCAGTACTCAGAGAAATGGCAACCAGCGCCGACTGGGATGTGTTTATTGGCATGCGCATTCACCAGGACCCTGAACTGGATAAAATCAGACAGCAATGTGCTATGTTAGCGGAAATTGAAATGACTGAGCGGGCCGGCATGGTGATCTTTTCCGAAAAGGGCCGAGCTCAGCTGAGTGAGATATTGGCCAGATTGGGCGAGTATATAGAAAGCGGAGAACAGCAATGATTGAAAAAGCGTCCCCCATAGCCAGATTTTTGGTGGTCAGCGCCGCCTTTGTGGTGGTGGTTTCAGGGTTAAAGATGGCTGGCCCATTGCTGGTGCCTTTTTTGTTGGCTGTGTTTATTGCCATGATTGTTTCGCCATTGCTAACCTGGCTTAAAAACCGCCGAGTTCCCGGTGGTTTGGCAATTTTGCTGGTGGTCGTGCTGATTTTCCTGGTTGGCCTGCTTCTGGCCGCCTTAATTGGTTCTTCACTGGAAAGTTTCCGCCAGGATATTCCTGTCTATTCGGAAAAACTGTCCGCCATGAGTACCTCGGTGCAGCAATGGCTGAGCCTGCGCGGGGTGGAGATCGATGCCGAGCAGTGGCAGAGCAGTTTTGATCCAGGTGCTGTGATGAAGCTGGTTGGCAGTACATTAGCCTCCTTTGGCAATGTGATGACCAACGCGGTAATGATTCTACTCACCGTGATCTTTATTCTGGCAGAAAATATGGGCTTTGGTGAAAAGTTGCGACTGGCTAGAGGCGCAGACACCTCTCAGGAATGGCTGACCAAATTCTCCGATAGCGTGCATAGTTATCTCGGTATTAAAGCGGCAATCAGCTTTGTGACTGGCCTGGTGATCTTTATCTGGCTGAGTATTCTGGGTGTTGATTACGCCGTGCTTTGGGGGCTGCTGGCCTTCTTGCTAAACTTTATACCCACAGTGGGTTCATTTATTGCCGCCGTGCCAGCGGTGCTGCTGGCACTGGTGCAGCTTGGAGCTTTGCACGCGGGCCTCACGCTGGGTGGCTTTGTGTTGGTTAATCTGGTGATGGGCAACATGATTGAACCGCGCTGGATGGGTCGAGGACTCAATCTTTCGCCATTGGTAGTATTTGTCTCTTTGGTGCTCTGGGGCTGGGTGCTGGGGCCAGTGGGCATGCTGCTGTCTATTCCGCTGACCATCATGATTAAAATCGCACTGGAAAATCAGGAAGATACTCGCTGGATAGGCATTATGCTGGGCGCGGCTGAAACCTCTGTTAAGCGTCCTGCTGATAGCTCTGACGAGGCTGAACACTAACTGGATCCAAGCTGTAACCTATTTTTCTAAATTCCACCCTCGACTGGCTCCTTTTAGGCTGTGATTGATATCACAGTTTGTACCTACAGCTGTTGCTACTATTCTGCGACCTCTGACCCCTAGGTCAGCGCAAGCAGAGAGTAAATACACAGGATGTAAGGTTACAGCAATGGATTTCCGCCCCAGAATCAGAGTTTGCAACGGTTTTTCCTTAATTGAGCTGTTGGTGACAATATCAATATTGGCCGTGCTGCTGGGCATAGGTCTGCCTTCTCTAGTTACCTTTATCAATAATAATCAAATAACTACTCAGGCCAATGATCTGGTCTACAGCTTTCATATGGCGCGCAGCGAAGCCATTAAACGCGGAGCCCAGACTCGGGTTGCAGCGGTCAATGGCAATTGGAGCAATGGCTGGCATATTCAGGCCGATACCAATAACGATGGCGACTATCTCGACGCGGCCGATATTCTGCTGCAGTGGGAGCCCCTGACCGGTGGCAGTTCCCTGGCCGCGGTGGCTACTAATGCCCCCAGCAACAGCGTTATCAGCTTTAATTCTAGGGGATCTGTGGTACCCGGCAATGCCTCTTTTGTGCTGACTCTGACACCAGCAGACTGTGACAATATTGCATCGAGAATAATTTCTGTGCAGCCCACGGGCCGACCAGATGTAGCTAGGGGGGACTGCAGTTGATAAAACCTCATACACCAACTCGTTATCAATCCGGCGTCAGCATGATCGAAGTGCTGGTGACTATCCTGGTTTCGGTTATAGGCCTGTTTAGCGCCATGCAGCTGCAGTTAACCGCGGTTTCCAATACCCACAGCTCCTATTTTCGCAGTCAAGCCGCGGTGATCAGTAATGGACTGGTCGATCAGATGCGCGCCAACCCAACCGGTGCCATTGCTGGTAACTACGATATTAGCCTCAGCGGCTCAGCGCCCTCGGGCTCCAGTGTTGAGGCCACAGATTTGGCCCAGTGGCGAGCGGATCTTACCGCAGCTATGCCCGGCGCCACCAGTTCCGTAGCCTGTGTCGCAGCAACCCGTATCTGTAATCTGGTGGTGCAGTGGGATGATAGCCGTGGCCTCGATGGTAACAGTGCCGAGCAATTTACTCTGACCCTGAGGCTGCCCTGATGAACAGGCTCCCAAACCAAACTCTGCAGACCGGCCTGAGCCTGGTGGAGTTTATGGTGGCCATAGCCATTCAGGTGATCTTGCTGGCAGGTATGGTCTATGTGTATGGCAGCAGCAGAACCCTGTTTACAGTTAATCAGGAGCTGTCGCGGGTGCAGGAAAATGGCCGCTACGCCACAGATATGCTGCTCTATGATATTCGCATGGCCGGGTTTGCCGGCTGCCGCAATATTGGTGATATTGAGCCCAATATTATTGCCAATTCGCCCCCGGTATTTAGCGCGCTCACCGATAGTCTAACTGTTTTTGAAAATGGCGCTGGCTGGACCAATCCAACGGCAATTGCCAGAGTGGCAGGCACAGATGTGATTACTCTGCAATCCACACAGGGTGTGGGTATGCAGCTGACCGGCAATATGGCAGCAGACAACGCAAACATCCAGGTAGCCAGTAATCCAGATGGGCTTGAGGCCAACGATTTAGTATTAATTTTTGACTGTTCCAACGCTGATTTATTTCGCGCCACCGGAGTATCTGAAGGCAGCGGCACTGTGACTATCACCCATGCCAACAGCAGCAATACCACCAATCGTCTCTCCAAAGCCTATCAGGGCGATGCCCAGATTATGTCCTTTGATGCTCACACCTATTTTATTGGCACAGATAACAATGGCGAGACCGGGCTGTACCAGTATTCATTTAATGACAGCGCAGCTGTGCTACTGACTCAGGGTGTGGAGAGTATGCAGCTAATGCTGGCTGAGGATTTGGGTGGTGATGGAGAGCCAGACACCTATGTCAATGCCACCGCCGTTGCCGACTGGGAGGCAGTTATTGGCGTGCGGGTAGGGCTGCTGATGAGATCAGCCGATCGCGCCTCCACCGAGGTGAGAAACTATAGTTTCGATGGCAGCGAAGCCAATACCAATAGTGACCAGCGTTTGCGCAAGGCGTTCTGGAGTTACGCCGCCCTGCGCAACAGGATTCAAGGGGCTGCTTATGAAAGTCAATCAGCAGTTAAACCTCCGGCAGAGCGGCGCAGTGCTGATAACCGCACTTATCTATCTGTTGGTACTCTCTGTAGTCGGCATCTCGTCTATGCGCGGCACAGCCATGGAAGAGCGCATGGCATCCAATAGCTGGGAGCATTCGCGAGCGTTTCAAGCGGCTGAGTCGGCACTGCTGGATGCCGGGCAGTGGTTTTTGTTTCAGCCCGACCTGATAGATTCCAGCAGTGATGGCTCAACTGGAGTCTGGGCCTCAGGTTCAGCAGCTCAGCGGGTAGTGAGTTCAACCTTTGACTGGTCGACGGAGGGAGTTGTCTATGGTGACAGTTCGGGCAATAGCTCGGCACTGTTTGGCGACCTTTATGGGCCACCCAGATATGTGATTGAGGAAGCTGGTTTTGAGCCCTCTGACAGTGACCCGGACACATTGGCAAAAAAGACGGGAGTTTTCTATTACAGCATATCGGCCATAGGTTATGGCCGTTCCGATGGTTCGCGGTCGATTCTGCAAACCACATTAAAGAAGCACAATAACTGAGGCAGGGAAGTCATGAATAAAGAGTTTGTTGCTGTTTTCAGGAAGATTGCCGCCGCACTATTGCTAGCTGCGGCCAGTTCAACGGCCTATGCTGTCGAGTATGATTTAAGTGATACGCCCCTGTTCACCCTCGCCGGTGTGGACCCCAATATTGTTTTGACCATGGATGACTCAGGCAGTATGGCCTGGTCGTTTATGCCTACCGCCGTGGGTAACTACCCCTCAACTAAACGGGCCAAGTCGGCGGCCTACAATAAAATCTACTACAGCCCTGAGGTATTTTATGACCCGCCAGTGGATGAAGACGGGGTTAGCCTCGGCCATTCGTCTTTTACCGCGGCCTGGGACAATGGTTTTAAAAAGACCGGCAGTGGCACCTGCACCAGAGATCTGTCCAGCGACTATAGACCCAGCTGGGGAGGTATTAACCAGGATCACTGTGGGTCCAGCAATTACTCAGATGGCTTTTACAATCGCTACGCCAGCTCATCCTCAGAGCCCGCCTATTATTATTTATTTGATGATAGCCGCAGTGGCTGCAATGGCTCGGTAACTGATAATGACTGCTATACCAAGGTGGTGGTGAGCGCCACATCAGGTCAGGGAGAGACAGTGGACGAGCGGCAGAATTTTGCTAACTGGTACTCCTATTACCGCAAGCGCGTCTATGTCACTAAGACTGCAGCGACCCTGGCATTTGAGCGTTTTAACTCCAATATTCGCGTCGGTTATCAGCGCATTAATAACAGTACATTTAACGGTGTGCGGACATTTTCTGGCGCCACCAGAGAGAACTTCTTCGACTGGCTGCACGCGCTGCCCGCCAGTGGCGGCACGCCATTGCTCAATACTATGGATAAGGCCGGTGACTACTTTGAAGATGCCAGCCCCTACCGCGATGATCCCACCGATGGCTCATCTATCGAGCGCTCCTGCCGGCAGAATTTCCATATTATGATGACCGATGGCGAGTGGAACAGTGGTTCGCCCTCGGGTTTTGGCAACGTGGATAACAACAGCCAAACTATCCCCAGCAATGATTACGGGGTCACAGGCTATGTGCCCAGAGCGCCATTTAAAGACAATAACTCTACCTATCTGGCTGATATAGCCTTTAGATACTGGCACAAAGACCTGCGCCCGGGCCAAACCAACAATGTGCCGGTCAATATCAGTGATCTGTCGTCAGATATCGATGGCGACGGTGATACCGACAACAATGATATTTTCTGGAACCCTAAAAATGACCCGGCCGACTGGCAGCATATGGTCAACTTTATGATTGGTCTGGGGGTGTCCGGGCAGCGTGAGTTTCCCGATGATTACCAGGATCTGCTCGATGGCACATTGTCCTGGCCCACCGGCGGAGGCACCGCCAAGATAGATGATCTGTGGCACGCTTCAATCAACTCAAGAGGCAGCTATCTCTCGGCTCAGGACCCAGAGCAGCTAGTCAGTGCCTTTACCGATGTAATTAACTCTGTGTTGGATCGCACAGGCTCCTTTGCAACTGCGGCGCTTAATTCAGGCACCATCTCCTCGGACACTGCATTATTTTTTGCGCGCTTCACCACCAATGACTGGATCGGCAATCTTATTGCCCAGCCTATTTCTGATGGCACCAACTGCGGCCCAGTGGCTCTGGGCAATATCTGCCCCTCGGCCTGGGATGCCGCCTGTAAACTCACCGGTGGCTTCTGTTCGGAAGTGGGTAAAAAGGTGGGCAAAACCAAGCCAAACGACCGGGTGATTATTACCAGAGATGAGGATAACAACCCAATACCTTTCCGCTGGGCATCGTTAAAGTCCGGGGGTACCCAGAGAGCCTCCTTAAAGCAGCCATTTAACAGTTTGGGCAGTGCCCGGTTGAACTATCTGCGCGGTGCCCGCGGCAAGGAAATTGCCAAGGGCAATGGGGGTATCTTCCGCAATCGCAAGTCGGTGCTGGGAGATATTATTTCCTCTGTACCCACCTATGTAGGGCCGCCGGAGCGATTTTATTTCTCCACCAGTGATTTCGCTGAAGGTGATAGCTATACCGCTTTTAAAGCCAGCTACCAAAGTCGTTCGCCCATGGTTTATGTGGGCTCCAATGGCGGTATGCTGCATGGCTTTCAGACCTCCAATGGCCGGGAAAAACTGGCCTATGTGCCATTGGCAATATTCGATAATCTGTGGGAGCTGTCGCTGCCAGACTACAGCCATAGAAATTTTGTCGATGGCCCCATTGCTGAAAATGATGTCTATTACGATAGCGCCTGGCACAGCCTATTAGTGTCTGGCCTGGGTACTGGTGGGCAGGCCTATCTGGCTCTGGATATCACCGATCCCAGCAGCTTTTCCGAGNNGAGCCCAGCCTAGTGCGCCTTGCCAATGGCAAATGGGGCGTGATTGTAGGCAATGGCATGAATTCAACTGAATCAGACGGCAATGCCAGCAGCACTGGCAATGGGGTCATCTTTATTCTGGATGCAGAAACTGGCGCCCTGATTAAAAAGCTGGATACCAAGCAGGGTACAGCCGACGACCCCCTGGGACTGGGCCGCCCCAATGGCATTATAGGTACCGCGGTGGTCGATCAAAACGGTGACTTTATTGTCGACCGTATCTATGCCGGAGATTTATTTGGCAATATATGGTCTTTCGACCTGTCCAGCAGCAACACTTCATTTTGGAGCAGTGAATACGGTTCGTCCAGTAATCCCCAGCCATTATTTGTTGCTGAAGTTTCAGGCGTCACCCAGCCAATCACCTCGGATTTAAAGGTTAAAAACCACCCCAACGCCGCTGGATATCTAATCTATTTTGGCACTGGCAAGTATCTCGGCAAAAGCGATCTCACCGACACTAACCCGCAGACTTTTTATGCAATCTGGGACCGCGCAACCAATGGTGCCAATGGCTTTACCCGCGACAGGCTCCAGGCGCAAACCATCACTACCCACAATGCCCCGGCCTCAGATCTGCGCGCGCGAGTGGTATCTGAGATACCCATTGTCTGGGACGACGGCAGCAACCCGGTGAGTGCCGAGGAGAAGCTAGGCTGGTATATAGATCTGCCTGAGTCTGGAGAGCGAGTGCACCAGGCACCGACGCTTCGCGATGGCCGGGTAATTTTTGTTACCGTCACTCCAGCCAGTGACCCCTGCGCCGGTGAGGGCACCAGCTGGCTAATGGAAGTCGATGGTACCAATGGAGGCCGTCTCAATGAGTCGGTATTTGACTTTAATAAGGACCGCTCATTCGACGATGGCGACCTGATTAATGTGGGCGATATAGATGGCGATGGTGAAGACGATATGATTCATGGCTCTGGTATCCAGCGCATTAATGCCGGCATTCTCTCCCGCCCCGGCATTATCAACCACCCGGATGGGCGCACCGAGTCCAAATATGTCACCACCTCAAAAGGCAAGGTCGAGTCTATTCTTGAGGACTCCGGCCGCAATCGCCAAACCCCCTGGCGGGAAATTCGCTGATAAATGATTGAATTATGAAATGAAAAGGCACAGCCAAATGAATATAAAGCGCGACAAAATAATCACCAGCCTATTGCTGGTTATAGCATCTCTGCTTTCTCTGCACAGCAGTGCGGCAGAGCCAGAGATAGACCCAGATTGGCAGAGATATACATTGGTACTGAGTTTTGTCGACCCTTTAGCTCGCCTTGTAGTGGCTGGCGATCGCGAGTTTACCCTGCCCTATAACACCCCAATCTCCAATAGCAATGGGCAGGCAATTGCCATCGCCAACCTTAAGTCGGGAGACAGAGTCTGGTTATATCTGGATAACTCAGTGACAGATAAGGGCCCGACCCAGGCCAGGCGCATAGAGCGGATAAAACAATGAATAAACAGCGCAAACCCTATAAAAAACCACCACAGGGTATGAGCCTGATTGAGTTAATGGTCGCGCTGGTAATTATTGCCATTATCTCCTCAGTGGCCTATCCCAGTTACCAGAGTCATATGGCAGGCGCCAGACGAGCAGATGCCCAGGCCGTACTAATGGAAGCAGCCCAGTATATGGAGCGCTTTTACACCGAAAATAATCGCTACGACCAGGACACCTCAGGCACAGCAGTAGCTCTGCCAGCCCAGCTTACAGAGTCCCCCAGAGACACCGGCATCAAATCCTACGATATAGCCGTCCAGGCCTCCACAGCGAGTACCTATACCTTGCGCGCCACCCCCAAAAATAACCAGACCGGCGACGGCTTTTTAGAGCTAACCAACAGCTTCACCAAGTCCTGGGACGCAGACAATAGCGGCAGTATCGGAGCAGGCGAATCCACCTGGAGCAAATACTAAAAAGCCCCAGTTTACACTGAGG
>DDCQ01000005.1:0-12103 GCA_002334915.1 Porticoccaceae bacterium UBA2002 | reverse complement strand
TATGGTGCCCGGTCTCGGAATCGAACCAAGGACACGAGGATTTTCAATCCTCTGCTCTACCAACTGAGCTAACCGGGCGTCGCAAACTGTTTGTAGCCAACTTGCGAGAGGCGCGTATTAAAGCGTTTGAATAGCAGTTCGTCAAGGGTTATTCGGTAGGCGGGACGTATCCTTCAGCCTGATCGACCTGTTCGCCAGCAAAGAACTTTTCGCGCTGCTCAGAGAGATAGGTTCGGGCTGTTAAATCCATCATATTCAATCGCATTTCATTAATTAGAGTAGTCTGATGGGTCATCCAGTCGGCCCAGGCCTGCTTGGAAATATTGTTAAAGATTTCCTCACCTTTAGGACCTGGAAATGGCGGTGTATCCAGCCCGGGCAATTCTTGCTTAAGTTTGCGACATAAAACCATACGCGCCATACCTTGATCTCCAGTTTGAAATTCAGTGCTTTAAAGTTCAGTGCTTAAGGGTGCAACAGCGCCACAATTGGCGCTGGCATGCCTAATGATAGTGGATTCTGCGGGTTATACCAGACCTGATGACTGCCCTCTGCAACACCACAGCTGCGATCGCGAGCATTGACCACCACAGGCTGATAATCAAGATGAAAATGACTAAAGGTATGCCGTTTAGCTGGTTGAACCTGTTGATCCACCAACTCCAGTCCAAGTTTGGCACAGCTGTCTGCAATATGCTCCAGGGATTCGACCTGAGGCAACACCCACAGACCACCCCAGAGACCAGAGGGAGGGTTCTGCTGCAGCAGCAATTCCCCCCGCTCATTGTGAATTAATAAAAAGCAGGTTGTTCTCACCGGTATTTTCTTCTTCGGCTTTTTACCTGGATACTCAGTTTGCCTGCCCTGAGCAAAGGCAACACAGCCAGCAGCCAATGGACACTGGCCACAGCTGGGCGATGATCTGGTGCAAAGGGTTGCGCCCAGATCCATCATGGCCTGGGTGTAATCTGCAATGCGCGTCACAGGCGTGTAGGTCTCCGCAATCAGCCATAGCTTTTCCACCACCGCGCTCTTTCCGGGCCAACCCTCGGTGGCAGAAAATCTTGTCAGCACGCGCTTTACATTGCCATCCAATATGGTCGCAGGAATTTTAAAGGCGATAGAACTGATGGCACCAGCAGTGGAGCGACCTATACCGGGCAGCTCGCAGAGGCCATCAATGGTGCTTGGAAACTCGCCCTTAGACTTATCAGTCAGCAGCTGTGCTGTCTTGTGCAGATTGCGTGCGCGGGCGTAGTAACCAAGCCCGGTCCAGTGATGCAGTACATCATCCAGAGGTGCGGCCGCCAGTGCCTGCACATTGGGAAAGCTGCCCATAAAACGTTCAAAATAGGGAATAACAGTGCTGACCTGGGTTTGCTGCAGCATAATCTCAGAGACCCAAACCCGATAGGGATTTATATCCCGCTGCCAGGGCAGATTGCTGCGGCCATGCTCATCAAACCAGCTGAGAACCGCCTGCTGAAAATCTGCTGGTTGCATTAGTTAAGCTTGCGCTTAAGTAGGTCATTGAACAGGTTCTTTAAGGGATCCTGCTCCTTGTCTGAGTTGCGCAGCAGTTGCTCACCCAGTTTTTCAAAGGCAGTATTTTTCAGCAGGTCTTTAAGCAGTCGCTCATCGGGCTTGCAGTAAGCAGAGCTACCATCCAGTGTGCCCTTACAGACAAAGGGTATTTGACGATTCTGTAATCGTTTATTAACCGAGCAACCATTGCTACTGGTGGTCTCTGCATCCAGTCTGGCATTGGCTTTGATACTGTAGTTCTGTTTAGCCAGCCCAATGGTTCCGCGGCCAAGAATATTCAGATTGCCGGTAGCAGTGCTGTACTCAGTAATCTCCAGATTACCCTGGCTCAGCTGAAATTTGCCGCGCAGATCCTCCAGTTGGGTGCCTGGAGGCCAATCCTGGCGGTCCTGCGGGGAGCGGCCAAAAAGCGCCGCCGCATTACAAAACGTTTGCTCAATATTTAAATCGGCGTAGCTGGGAGAGCGCAGTTCAAACTGGCCAGCCCCAGTGAGCGACTTAAGCATACCGTTTAAAGAGTTACCGGAACCCTGGACATTAACATCCATATTTAACAGCCCGGTAAGCGCAGCAGAGTCAGCCAAAGCAGGCAGTGCCTGAGCCATATCTATGCCACTCAACGAAGGTTGCAAGGCAAAGCTGGGTGTTGATGAGCGCATATCTAATTTGGCGATAGCATTGACCTGACCATCAAAAACATCCGCATTTAGGGATGTCAGTCTTAATACCCGCTGATTGCCAAATACATTGCTATAAAAGTTCTCAATACTGAAATCATTAAATTCAATTCTGCCCAGGTTGACCTCAACCTGACTGCTTCCCTGCCAGAGTGCAAATGGAATAGCCAGAGGGGCAAACAGGCCACTGTTATTGCCATCGCTATTTGCCGCGGGTAAATAGTCCCCGGCGCGCAGCACATCGCCTGACACCAATGTAGTCAGGCTATTAATGGAGTGATCTATGGTCACATCCACATCAAATATCTGGCCATCCACAGATAATTGACCAATAAATTTTGATGCAGCCTCAGTATCCAGAGTAAAGCTAGTCTCCAGACTCAGGTCGGTAAGCGCAGTTGGCACCAGAGTTTTGGGCGGAGTTAGCAGGGGTACCATAGGTTGTAATGATGCCATTAGCTGCTTTAAGTCAAAGCTATTGGTCTTTAGGTTACCCTGCACAAAGGCGCCATTATCGCTGGCACTCAGCTCGCCATACAGCCTTATGCTGTCTAGGCGCAGTTCCAGATCATCCAGGCTAAGCCGTTGCATATTCCGGCCGTCCAGTTGCACAGCCATGTCTGTATCCAGAACAAACTTGCGTCCGCCAAATGCGCTGGCCGATGCAGATATAGGAAATGTATTGCCCTGCAGTGACAGGTTTTTGGTAGACAGCTGAATATTATTAAATTGCAGCCTTGGGCTGTTGGCTGGAAACCATTGCAGGCCGCCATCCACAATCCGCACAGAACTAAGCTGAAGTTGCTCTATACCGCCACCGAGACTTAGCAGCTGAGTCCAGTTAGTGGCCAGCACCAGGCTCTTGGCAGAGCCAGAGACTGAGGTCTGATCGCTAACAGAAATATCAGCTATGGAGATACCGGGTTTAGGAAAGAACTGCCAGACGAGATCGCCTCTGATAGAGACATCCCAACCCTGTTCTCGGGCCAGAGACTCAATGTCCGACTTATAGCCATTGATATCGACGACAAATGTGACATAGATTACTGCGATTGCAAATAACGTCACCACTGGGAGCAGGCCAACGGCCAGCCATTTCAATAATTTCTTCACTATGACCATCGTTCAAGGGTTGCTCTGCGGAGGCTTATATTACCTGAAACAGAACAACCCTTAAACATTGATGGACGGCTGGGGTTTTAGAAAGAGTAATTAGCTCTTATGCCCAGATTTCTTCCCGCCATGGGTACTTCGTTTTTAACAAATGAGCTGTGGTTTCTGGCCACTTCATCCAGCAGATTCTTGCCGAAAACTGACAGCGTCAGGTTGTGCCTTCCGCCCAATTCAATGGTTTTGGATAGATTGATATTTAATACCTGGAATCCGTCAGTGACAGTTTCATTGTCTGCGATATCATTTTGTCTCTTCGCATCTTTGAAAGACAGTGCCAGCTTTAAGTCATCTTCGGTGTACGCAACCTTAATTAGATTTCTCTTTGGCGTGATACGCGGAACATAGGATCCATCCGAGAACTTGGCTGAGATAGAATCCTGAGCAAATGACATCGCTAGCGAACCGCGAGCAAGGGTAAAGATTTTACCTATCTCTAATTCATAGCCATCAAATTCGGCGTTCCGCTGAACATAATTGGCCAAAATTAACCCACCATGTTCTTCATCACCATGCTCATCATGGTCTTCTTCGGTTTCATCTAACAGGTATATGTAGTTATCTACATCATTTTGGAAGAAGGTCAGAGTCGCGTAGAAACCATCGTTTTCATAGTTCAAAGTCAGATCAATATTATTGGACTGCTCAGACGCTAAATTGATATTGCCTACTTCTTCTCGCCCTGTAGCTAGGTGAGGGCCATTCATCAATAACTCTACAGCTGTGGGTGCTCGTTCCACGCGGGCAAGACCCAGGCTGATATCGAATGCATCATTGATATCTTTACCAAGGCTCAGTGCAAAGCTGGTGTTGTTAATATCCTTGTTAAAGTACTCCATGTCTTCATCGTGCTCATCTCCATGCTCTTCTTCAGCATGATCTTCGTCATGGTGGTCCTCATCGTGCTCGTCTTCATGATCCTCATCATGGTCCTCGTCATGCCTAATAGAGCCACTGCGCGAGATTTGATCATGCCTAACACCAAAGTCGAGGTGAAAAAGATCAAACTCTTTGCTTATATAATAGCCCAGAGTGATTTCTTCATTTTCAGTTGGGTTGATAAAGGCCTCTTCACCAATCACCGAAATATCCTCTT
Organism: Porticoccaceae bacterium UBA2002; assembly: GCA_002334915.1. GTDB lineage: Bacteria > Pseudomonadota > Gammaproteobacteria > Pseudomonadales > Porticoccaceae > HTCC2207. Next base: position 7,615 of record DDCQ01000005.1, on the reverse strand, counting down.
CTACAAAATTAACAACCAGCTTTTGAGAGAGACTATCGTTGCCTAGATCAAATATGGCACCGTATTCTTGGCTATCATTTTTAAACTCAGTGGGCCCTTCCGCATGATGCTCGTCGTCGTGCCCCTCTTCGCCTTCATGCTCTTCTTCCATCTCAGCATGTTGTTCAATCAGGGAATAGTCACTGTCTCTAAAGAAGTAATCTACTTTCTTTATCAGAGATCCACCCAGTTTATAAGAACCCTCTAAATTAAAAACCTTGGACTCTGTGCGGGCAAATATTCTTTCGCCTTCATGGGATTCTTCACCCTCGTGGGCTTCGTCCTCATGCTCCTCGTCTTCATGGTCGTCACCCTCATGCTCATCGTGACCGCCATGACCTTCGCCATGGAAAGGAATGCCATAGACAGATTCAGTATCGGCATAGGAAATTCCAAAGAAACCCCAGTCGCCAGCCTTAGACAGCCCTAATCTTGTTGAGGTAGATGCTGTGTCAGAATTAGCCAGGTATCCCAGATCCTCTTCGTGCGCCTCATCTTCGTGCTCGTCATGATCATCGTCATGATGGTCCTCATCGTGCTCGTCTTCATGTTCCTCATGGTCTTCTTCAGCATGCAGCACAGCACCATCGGGAATTTCAAAGTTTTCAAACTGCGAATCTTTATAGGAAAACGACAGGTTAAGCCCGCCAATATTGTTGCGATAAGATAGGTTGTGAGAGTCGCCGTCGTTAACTGACTGAGCCTCTAACCCCAGTTTAAACTCAGACTGTAAAATATCTTCCCGAGCAATAGTATTATCAACAATATTCACGATACCGCCGATAGTGCCGTTGGAATACAGCAGAGAAGATGGCCCTCTAATCACTTCAATTTGCTGGATATCGTTCATATCAACCTCATTGATATGATCAGGTCCTAGGCCGGATACATCTCTGACAACAATGCCATTATTAAGTATCTTTACTCGGCTTCCAGACATGCCCCGGATAATAGGTTGGCCTACAGCCGCACCATAATCGCTGGTGGAGAGTCCAACCAGATCATCGAGACTGGAACCCAGGCTCTGACTTCCGTCATTAGCAATGGACTCACCAGAAATAATATGCAGTGGATTTGAAATCTCATCCACTGTGGAATCGATTAACGATGATCTAACAATAATTTCTTCAATTTCCTGAGCGGCAGCACTGCAGGACAAACCAATCAGACAGGCCGACAGGGATAACTTAAAAGCAATAGGCTTTTTGGTATTCATAATTTTTTCCTCTAAAAATAATGTCCACGCCAAAAACTCGACGCGAATTCGTCCCACAGGGGGAATGCAAACTATTTAGAGGATCTGTGGGGGCGCCCTGGCGAGCTGGCGACCAGTGATATGGCTTGTTGCAGCCTGGTCGTTATGGACAATACTGGGTGCTGTAACTCTGGTTACATAGGTTTTGCTGTTTTCAGCTGCAACTGCTGCCGCTGAATGCTGCAGCACAGAGACCGAGCAGCTACTTTCCTGGTGGTCGTCATGATTATGAGCAGACGCCGTCACTGACCCGAGACCAATAATCAGGCACAGCGCGAAGGCGAATATTGAGTGAAACTGCTTCATAAATTTAATAACGCTCAGACTGTCTGAGCCAGCAATATGAGCCGCATATTCTAGCCTTTTTTTGTACTGTAGCAAGAGTTAATTTGCAGTATAATGCCGCCTCAACATGGACAGCATGGAGAAACCCATGGCCGATCGTACAGCCACAGTGACGCGCAATACCCTCGAATCGCAAATTACCATCAGTGTAAACCTGGATGGCACCGGGCAGGCAAACCTGCAGACGCCGGTACCCTTTCTGAACCATATGCTGGATCAAATTGCCCGTCATGGTTTAGTGGATCTGGATATTCAGGCCACCGGCGACACCGAGATTGACGATCACCACACCGTGGAAGATGTTGGTATCACCCTGGGTATGGCTGTCGCTGAGGCTATTGGTGACAAAAAAGGTCTGGCCCGTTATGGCCACGCCTATGTGCCTCTGGATGAAGCTCTGTCTCGCGTGGTTGTGGACTTTTCAGGCCGTCCCGGACTTATTATGAAAGCCGACTTTGTGCGCAGCCATGTAGGCGGCTTTGATGTCGATCTTACCCGTGAATTTTTTCAGGGCTTTGTTAACCACGCTCTGGTCAGCCTGCATATAGATAATCTGCGCGGCGCCAATGCACACCACCAGGTGGAGACTATTTTTAAGGCCTTTGGTCGCGCCCTGCGCATGGCAGCCACTGCCGACGAGCGCATGGCCGGCGTAATGCCCTCTACCAAGGGTACGTTGTAAGCGTACCCTGTCTTTTAGCACGGTTTAAACTATGAGTGATTTTCGCAGCCATATTGCGGTGATTGATTATGGAATGGGCAACCTCCATTCTGTGGGCAAAGCCTTGGAGCACGTGTGCCCAGGCGCCAAAGTATCCATTACCTCAGATCCAGCTCTGGTTGAAGATGCCGACCGGGTTGTGTTTCCCGGTGTCGGCGCTATCCGCGACTGCATGGGTGAAATTCAGCGCCTCAATGTGGGCGATGTGGTCAGCAATGCCATAAAGGAAAAACCTGTGCTGGCTATCTGTGTGGGTATGCAGGCGCTAATGGAGCACAGCGAAGAAAATGGCGGCGTCAACTGCCTTGGCCTGTTGCCCGGTAAGGTCAAATTCTTTGGCGATACCTTGCAGGACAGTCAGGGCAGCAAGCTCAAAGTGCCCCATATGGGCTGGAACAATGTTCATCAGACTATGGACCACCCGCTATGGCAGGGTATAGAGCAGGACAGTCGCTTTTACTTTGTGCACAGCTACTATGTGACTGCTGAAAATAATCCCCATATTGCCGGCACCTGTGACTATGGTTCGCCATTTGCCGCCGCACTCAGCCATAAAAACCTTTTCGCTGCCCAGTTCCACCCGGAAAAAAGCGCCGAAGCCGGGCTGCAATTGTTGCGTAATTTTTGTGGATGGATGGGTTAGATTCTTCGCTATGCTCAGGATGACTCCGCCCCAACCTACCAACTCCCAAACACAAATATGACAGAAACCACAGACTCCCAAACTCTAATCGCCCGGCTTAATGGCGAAACCGCCAAAATTGCCTGGCACGAGCTGCAAAAGCACTATGCCTCAGGCAATGTGCTGGCCGTGGCCACAGGGGCAGACCTGATTAAAGTGGCTATAGCATTACACAGAGACGACAGAGATCAGGTGCAGCAGTGGTTGGACGACGACTCTGTGGGGCAGGTGCAAGATCAACAGGCCATGGACTGGTACGACAACAATAAGCTACTCTGGGCACTTGTTATTCCGCCCTTTGTGCTGGTGCAGGAAACAGAATAAAAAACAGGAAGAGGTGAAACGTGGATTTAAATAATAAAGTTGCAGTAGTTACTGGTGGTGCATCAGGTCTGGGTCGCGCAGCCGCCCAGGAGCTTTCGGATCGCGGTGCGATTTTGGTGATTATCGATATGAACGCCGACGCCGGCGCCACTGCAGTAGAGGAGCTGGGTGCTAGCAAAACCCATTTTATAGCACTGGATGTATCCAATGGCCCGGATGTTGAGGCGGCCTTTGATAAAATACTCGCCGATCTGGGCCGGGTTGATGTCTGTGTAAACTGCGCTGGTATTGGCATAGCAGCCAAGACCATTGATCGCGAAGGCAACCCCCACAACCTAGACCATTACCGCAAGGTTATCGAAGTTAACCTTATTGGTACCTTTAATATTTCCCGCTGCGCAGCCGCCGCTATGGCGCGTAACGAGCCAGATGAGAAAACCGAGCGCGGTGTGATTGTGCACACTGCATCCATTGCCGCCTTTGATGGCCAGATGGGCCAGGTGGCTTACTCAGCAACCAAAGGCGGTATTGTCGGCATGACATTACCCATGGCCAGAGACCTGGCCGCTGTAGGCATCCGCATCAATACCATTGCTCCCGGCGTAATGGCCACACCATTAATGCTCGGTGCCCCTCAGCAGGTACAGGACGGTATTGTCTCTGGCATACCTTTCCCCAAGCGTCTGGGCGAACCCTCAGAGTTTGGCCAGCTAGTGGTGCATATGGTGGAGAATAGCTATCTCAATGGCGAGACCATCCGCCTAGATGGCGCGGTGAGAATGCAGCCCCGCTAGTGATTATCCGTCAAGCAACTGACGCCGACTTCGATGCTATCTGGCCGATTTTTCACCAGATAGTATCGGCGGGCGACAGCTATGCCTACCCGCCAGACACCAATCAGACCCAAGCCCGGCATCTGTGGATGGCGGTGCCCGCCGCGACCTATGTGGTCGAGCAAGATGGCCAGATTCTGGGCACCTACTATATTAAAGCCAATCAGCAGGGCCCCGGCGCCCATGTGTGCAACTGCGGCTATATGGTGGCTCGTGCCGCTCGCGGCCAGGGCCTGGCTTCAGCTATGTGCGAACACTCGCAAAAAATCGCCATGGAAATGGGTTTCAGTGCCATGCAGTTTAATTTTGTGGCTTCGACTAACCAGGGAGCGATAAGGCTATGGGAGAAACTGGGCTTTGCAACCGTAGGGCGATTGCCCAAGGCGTTTAAACATCCTGTGGAAGGTAATGTGGATGCGCTGGTGATGTATAAGTGGTTGGTACAAGAGTCTCCCTAACCCCGCTGCAACCATTCCACAACCTCTTCCCGGGGCCCCCTAAACACCACCAGCTCTTTCTTCTTTTCCAGCTGATAGCTATACATAGGGTCGTAATAATCTCTGGTAATCCCGGCTAACCAATCGCGATGACTGGCAAAATTATCCCCATGCTGCACCTCAATCGCCGCATCCATCGACGCCAACAGCTCCTTGGTGCGCTGACCCCCCAGCCGTTTTTGCACCCGCAACAAACTCTCACGCAGATAGCTGGCAAACTCCTGCTCACCAGTAGCGCCAAAAAACGCCATGGTTTTTAAATAACGCTCCACCACATATTCCTGCCACAGCCGCTCAAGCCGCTCCTCAAAGTCCATATCAATCACCACAAACTGGCTTGCCGTCATGCGGTCAGCAAAATAATGGGGAATATGCCGGGCACCAATATTGCGGCTCTCATCCTCAAGCACCACCATGGATTGGGGGTGCTGGTCTTCGACCTTTAGCAGGTCAATAGCAATGCGGTTTTCAAAATCAATCTGCGCCGGCTGTTCGTCCAGAGGTCGCCCAAAACTCGATCCCTTGTGGTTGGCGGCACCCTCAAGATCCAACCCAGTGGGCAGCGCCTGAATAATCTCAGTTTTCCCGGTGCCGGTCATACCAGACAGAATAGTAAACATATTATTAGCGCAGTAATTACTCAAATACTGGTGCAGAAACCCGCGCAGCGCCTTATAGCCGCCCTCAACTTTGGGACAGTCAATCCCAGCCTCAGCCAGCCACTCCTGAGTAAGCTGCGAGCGCAGACCACCGCGGGCGCAGTACAGCACCCCATTGGGATTGGCCTGCATAAAATTCTGCCAGGCCTGCAGCCGCTGCTGCTTAATCTCGCCATTAACCAGCTCGTGCCCCAGTTCAATAGCAGATTGCTGACCATTATTTTTGTAATGAATGCCCACCTGATGACGCTCATCATCATTTATCAATGGCAGATTAGTCGCAGAGGGCAGGGCGCCAGACAAAAACTCCACCGGTGCACGCACATCAATCATGGGAGTATCGTCCAGCAGCAGCTGCCGGTAATTATTAATCAGCGGCAAGCTCAAGAATTCACCTTGATCATAGGCGCCGAATCAGCCCTAACCAACTCGCCAATGGGTTGGGCATAACAGCCAGCTCGGGCGAGTAGCTGTGCAACCTCATCAGCAGCCTCAGGCCTTACTGCCACTAGCAAGCCACCGCTGGTTTGCGGATCGCAGAGCAAGGTCTGGCTCTGACTATCCGTGCCCTCAATATGCGCACCAATACTCTCCCAGTTGCGTCCACTGCCACCGGGCACACAGCCCTGGGCCAGATAGTCCAATACAGCACTGTCCAGCACCGGCACCTGACTGAGATTTACCACTGCCGACAACTCACTGCCCTGACAGATCTCCAGCAGATGGCCCAGCAAACCAAAGCCAGTGACATCGGTAATCGCGGTCACACCATCCACCGCAGCCAACTCAGTGCCTACCTTATTAAGCTTCATCATATTATCCACCGCCAGCCGGGCATGCTGGGGCAGCAACTTACCCTGTTTCTCCGCTGTGGTCAGAATACCCACGCCCAGCGGCTTGGTTAAAAACAACTGATCGCCCACAACCGCGGTACTGTTTTGCTTTAGCTGCCGTAAATCCACCCGCCCAGTCACCGCCAGCCCAAATATGGGCTCTGGCGAATCAATAGAATGGCCGCCCGCCAGATGAATTCCCGCCTCACCACAGGCATGGCGCCCGCCATCAATCACCTGCTGCGCCACCTCAGCGGGCAGACTATTGATCGGCCAACCAAGAATGGCAATGGCCATCATCGGCGTGCCGCCCATGGCATAGATATCACTGATCGCATTGGCCGCAGCCACCCGCCCAAACTCAAAGGGGTCATCCACAATCGGCATAAAGAAATCAGTGGTACTAATAACCCCAGTGCCATCCCCCAGATCATAGACTGCGGCATCATCTCTGGTGCTATTGCCCACCAGTAGGCGGGCATCAGCTGGCGCCACAAAGTCAGTTTTAAGGATAGTTTCCAGCACGCCAGGGGCAATTTTGCAGCCACAGCCAGCGCCGTGGCTGTATTGGGTCAGTCTTATTTGGTTATCGGACATGGGCTCTTTTACAGGCTAACTATTAAGAGCTGTAGATTACTTGTTTTACTGGGGCTTTGCATAAGTATGTTGAGCTATTAAGTATTGGGCAATATTTTACAGTTTCATGATTGCACAATTGCCCTCACTAGGGCCAACCATCGTCTACACTTATTTCAATAACTTTTAATAACTCAGAAAACCGTCTTTAGGAGGCAGACAATGAGAGGATTCAAACTCACCTACTTTGATTTTGATGGGGGTCGGGCAGAACCCGCCCGGTTGGCACTTAAATTAGGCGGTCTTCGATTTGAGGATGTCCGAATCCCGATTCCCGAGTGGGACCAATACAAAGATCAGTTTCGCTATCGTCAGTTACCGGAGTTTGAAGTTGACGGCAGGTGGCTCAATCAGTCCAATGCCATAGCGCGGTATGTTGGGCAGCTTACCGGGTATTACCCAGAGGACCCATGGGAGGCGGCGCTCTGTGACGCCATAGTCGACACAGTCGATGACACCATGAAGCGACTGGTCGATACATTCACCATGCCCGAGGAAGAGAAAAAGGCAGTGCGGGAAGAGCTGGTTGCAACCACCTTGCCACTGTTTTTATCTGGCCTAAATCAAAGCTTGCTGGAAGAGGGCGGCACCTATTTCGCCGACGACCATACGCCATAGTCAAAGCCTCCGGCTGTGCTTCCTGATGTTTTGTTATCTTCTGGCTTTGGTAGTCGGTCGTCTGTTGAGAATATACCTATTTGGTCGTAGGTGGCTGTTTGGCGTAATGAGGTTTTTAGGTAGCCGTGCTTTTGGTGCTTGCTCAGTAATGGGAAGTTGGCGTCGGCGGCTTT
>DDCQ01000087.1 GCA_002334915.1 Porticoccaceae bacterium UBA2002 | reverse complement strand
GCTGCCAATGGCGGCATTCTAAGCACCGACGGCGATCTGGTTTTCCAGGGCTCTGGTGACGGAACCTTTACCGCCTATGATTCAGATAATGGCGATGCCCTGTGGCAATTTCAGTCCGACAGCGCCGTCCTCGCCGGTCCCATGAGCTACGAACTGGATGGTGAACAATACATCGCCGTGGCCCAAGGCAGTGGCGGTACCGTGATGCTAACCATAGGTGATGACCTCAAGCGCAACAAGGTCAACCAGAATAAACTGCTGGTCTTCAAGCTGGGTAAATTTGCGCAAACCAGAACCCTGGCCGACAACAGCCTGGCCACTATTCTGGCCCTGGGCCACGAAGCCAATACCGACCCCGAAATTATCAGAAAAGGGGAAGAACTCTACGGCCATAACTGCGGCACCTGCCACGGTATCAGCGCCAAGAGCAACTATGTGGTGCCCGACCTGCGCTATATGAGCGAGCAGACCCACATAGACTTTGCCGGCATTGTGCTGGGTGGCTCAAGAGCCCACAAAGGTATGGTAGGTTTCTACGAAACCAATACCATCGAAGATGCCGAAGCCATTCACGCCTACCTGGATCGACAGCAACAGCGTCTGCCCGAGATGGTAGAGATGACCTTCCTGCAAAAAGTGGAGTACTGGTTCTCCTATGGCGCAGCAAAACTTGGGGTTCACTTCCCATGGATGCTAAATGCCACCAGAGATATGATGTACTAACCACTAGCTAAATTAAGGTGCTGTAAAAAAGGGGATAACATGGTTATCCCCTTTTTGCATCTAATGGCCGGCCTTTAATTGCCTGTCAAACTTGCCTTACCCTGACAGCAAACCACTCAACAGCATAAATCAACACAAAGCTAATACCAGCAGCAGGCAGCAGTACCCCTAATAGCACTATACCCACAGCCAGCCCCGCCGACGGTGAAGAGGCTACAGGCTCGGACATACCCGGGCCACTCTGGGGTCTGCGCAGCCACCATGAATACAGTCCAAAGCAACTGATACAGGTAATCGCCAGAGCCGTGAGCACACCCAGCAACTGGTTTAACCAGCCAAACAGCGCGCCCTCATGCAGGGACACAGCCTGAGAGACAAGCTGCTCCACCGGATGATGGTCTTTGAAAGTTATATGCTGTATCTGCTGCGCCGAATACTGGTCAAAATGAATGGTCTCACGGTCCGACCTCTGAGCGGACATAGAGCGTACAGTCCAGACACCATTATTGGGCCTTGGGGGCACAATCTGCACCGGATGAATCATTGCGGCAACCTGTGGCTTGCTCTGAATCATATCTAAAACACCCAGATTAAGGGCACTCACATCTCTAGCCATTAGGGAATTATGATGGGCATGGGGATCAGAGGTAATCTCCCACAGGCTGGATTCAGGCACCTTAACCATTTCTCCATCTGGTTTCTCTGACTGCAGAGTAACAAACCATACCTGCCCGGGCCCCTGCCAGCCTGCCATAGCTTTTACCTTATCAAACCCGGCGCCCCATAATTGGGTCCAGGGAAGGCCCGACAGTAGCAACAAAATAATAGGAACCGTAAACCAAAAACCGACCACCCCATGCCAGCTACGCCATTTTTTGTCCGCCGCTATCTGGCCCACCTCAGGAGTGACTAATTTTTTTGGTGCCTCGCGGTTGTCGGGCTTTGACAGCCACAGATACAGACCCGTAATCACCAAAATAATCAGCCAGCTGGCCATCAACTCAACCACGTAGGAACCCATATTCCCCAACAGCAGTTCACTGTGCAGCTTTTTAACCCGCTGCATCAATCGCTGGTCGCTTTTTTTGCTGGCCAACAACTCACCGGAAATACTGTCAATCCAATAGATAACCTTCTCGCCCTTGGCATTGACCAGCTCAATTTCCAGCGAGCGGTCTCCGGGCTTGGCTAAAACTATGCGCTTAAAATTTGACTGCGGATTATTGGCCAGCAATGTCCGGATATGAATGCTGGCGGGCAGACTTGGCGAAGCCTGCTCAACCACCGGCGCCTGAGCATTAATTGAGGCTTCTTCATAATTATCTATCTGCGGTTTAAACAGATAAATTGATCCACTGATAGACAACAAAATAGCAAAGGGACAGACCACAAGCCCCGCCAGAAAATGCCAGCGCCAGAGGCGCTGCTTAAGCAGCTGTGATCTGTGTGTCATACTATTGTCCCAGCTGATACTTGGCTTGCACATGGTAGGTGCGGCCAGGCCAGGGATGAAATACATAGGCTTCTTCAGTAAATAGATTATCAACACCAGTACTCAGTTTAAGCGCACTGGATAGCTGCCAGTTAAGCTTGGCACCCACAAATACAAAGCTATCTTGAGCACCAAAAACATTGCTGCCTGTATCGCTGTTATCAAGCTCGCCAAAACTATTGCTGGCATAGCGTACGCTGGTACCCATATCCCATTGAGGCGACAGCTTATAACTCAGTATCAGATTGCTGCGCCACCTTGGCGAACGCGGGAACTGTTTACCCTCAAAGCTTGGGTTAAATACATTGTCCGTGATCTCAGCCTTTACATGGCTGAGGTTAAAACGAATATCCAAGGCCGAAGCAAATATTTCACGCTGCTCCCAGATAAATTCTGTACCACTGGTAGTCACCTCTCCAACGGGTAAAAAGGTTGATGTGCCATTGGTTGCGCGCTGATTAAAAATCACATCATCGATAACTTCGTAGAACAGATTAACGCGAACTGAGCCATTATCAATGGCCTGCACAAAGGAGAGGTTGTGGAAGACACCATCTTCAGGCTTTAGGCTAGGGTCAGAGATCACCGCCGCGCCAGCACCCTGATTGTCGTTCACATAGAGTTCTTCAATCACCGGAAAGCGCAGTGCTCTGGCCAGAGAGTAGCGTAAGTTAAGACTATCTGAAGCTTCCCAGGCTAGCGAAAACTTGGGCGACCAACCTGTCTCGGCACGCTCTGCAGTCGGGTTGGCACCAACAAAACCATCCTCTGCCTGCCAGTCCTCGTAGCGCAGGCCCAATGACAGATCCCAGTGATCAGACAGCCCATAGCCATACTGCAAAAACAGCGCTGATGTACTGGCTTTACCGCCACTGTCAGCGCGACCTGTTGCGGCATTGCCATCGGTTTCATCGGCATCCCGCAGCCCGGCAATACTGTTGTAATCATCAACAATATAATTTAACTCATAGTCATCATAGTGCAGACCTACAGATAGTCGCTGGCGGTCGTTACCCAGCCAGGACTCAGTGGCAAACTTGATATCAAAAATCTGCCAGCCAGTATTATCATACTCAGTAATGCGAGCCTTATAGGCTTCATTATCTGCAATATAGCTATCCGCTAAGGGATGGTTACCCGAGCGTATCTCTACGTCGTCAAGGATATTGAAGTAGCTGTAAAAGGCATCACTGATCCAGCCATTGTTAAGCTCTGCACTGACACCTGCACCGATCAACAAACTATCACGCTCCTGACTGCGCTGCTGCATGCGGCTGCGGCCATAAGAAAAGGTGTCGTATACCTGACCATCTACATCAACCCTGCGATCAAAAATAGGATTGCCTGCGCTGTCGCGGAGAAAGTTATTTTGCTGATCTTCAACTCGGGTTCGGTCCTCGTAGGCGATCGAACCGCGCAATTGAACGCGGTCCAGATCGTAGAATAACTTAGCCTTAAATAGATCAGTTTTTGACGACTCAGGCCCTGAGTCCGCAAAGTAAATACCGGCTTCAGAGGCTTCGTTCACACCCAGCACAGCACCTGAGCTGACAGAGGCTGAAGCGGTTCCAGAACCACTTTTAGTGAATAACTGCGTCTGCGGTTGGCCCTCATTATCCAACCTGGTGTAGGAGGCAAAGACGCCCAGATTGCCTATCTTATTTTCATAAGACCCGTAGGTTCTATAACCGCCATAGGTTTCATTGGTGTCCTGCTGCTGATATTCCTGGGCAAAGTATCCAGTCTCAAAGCTTATGCGCTCAGAGTCAGGCCGTCTGGTATTCATATTCACCACACCACCCATGGCATTACCACTGTACTCTGCCGAAAAAGCACCATAGATCACCTCCACATTATCTATCTCACCCGGCGACACCAGTGACCAGCGCGGCGCACCGCGGTACCTTGTCTGCAGGTGATAATGCAGCGGCATACCATCGACAAACACCATAGAGCGAGTTGTCTGGAACATATTGGACCCACGCATACCAATTACACCATTGGGGTCGCCAATAAAACGCTTGCGCACAATCAGGCTGGGTTCATGGGCCAGCGCATCTTCAACGGTAGTGATACTAATCGCTTCCAGCTGCTCAGCTGAAATCGAACTGCTGGGACTCACCAGAGAGGTATCTTTAAACACCTGATCAGCAATTACAGTCACCTCTTCCAGTGCAACGGCCATAGGCGCAAAGTTAACAGTCAGAGCAATCACTAAACATTGGGACAACCGGGAAAATACATGACCGAGCACAACAAAAACTCCATTGATTAATTTACCAGCATGCTATCAATGGTTGGGGCTGTAAAAAATGCGACAAATTGTCGCAGGTGCAGTCGCAGCAGTGGCTGCAGGACTTTAAATCGCTTAACTAAGACAATCAAGAGCATCAAGCGCCATATGAATCAACAGCCCAAAGCCTATCAGCCTGGTTTTTGGGAAAACGCTCAACCCGGCATATAGCATTATCATCAAGGGCTGATGCAAGGGATGGAAGCCAATGCTACATCGATTGGGATCATAAATAGGGACAGCCAGCAGATGATCCAGATCCACCAGCATGGTTGCAATCAGCACTAGGTAAGCGAACTTCCAGTTATCGCGATACAGTAAAGCGACCAGAATTGCGGGCACTAAGAGGTGCAGAGCTATGTGGAACAAGGTGGGGCCATCCAGATCAATATTTTTGCAGCGTTGGAAACTAGCTACCTGTAAACTTCGCCGGCCTGCGCTCTGCAAACGCCATAACCCCCTCTTTTAAATCATTGGACTCCAGACTGGTCATCATGGTGTACATACCATTGACCATCAGACTCTGCTCATCGGTCAGATTTTCGGACTGACGCAGAATAAACTTGGTACCACGCACCGCCATTGGGGAGTTGCCTGCGATCTCCTGAGCCAGGGCCATGCCTGCTTCCATAGTCGCTTCGGCGGACTCATACATATCATTGATCAGCCCAATTTTTTCAGCACGGTCTGCCTTAATATCTTTACCTGTATAGACCAGCTCGGCCACATGGCCGGCATTAAGAATCTTCGGCAGTCGCTGCAATGTGCCCACATCAGCCACCAGACCCAAGCGAGTTTCGCGGACACTAAATACTGCATCGGCGCTGGCAATACGAATATCACAGGCGGTGATCAGATCGACTCCGGCACCCAGACAGAAGCCCTGCACTACCGCGATCACTGGCAGTTCACATTCTGCTAGTGAAGTAATGGCTTCTTGGAACTTGCGGGTGTTATTCAGCTGCTGAATATTGGCTTCGGCTTTGGAGCGGGCCTTGGCGTATTTGCTTTGGCTAAGGCCATCTTCCGCCA
>DDCQ01000094.1:5790-10517 GCA_002334915.1 Porticoccaceae bacterium UBA2002 | reverse complement strand
GTGTTCCAGCGGTTAAGTTGGTACTTGGTGGTTTTCTTGGCGCTAAAGTAATGGGGAATGGTTTGGGCCGGTATGTACATCAGGCCGGTTTTGGGGCTGAAGGACATGGGCTGCCAGTTGTGGGCGCCGTAGGGCGATGGCCAGATATAGCTGCCGCCATTGCTTTGGTAGTCAGCATATTCGGTTTCTACGGGGCGGCCGGTTTCCATATCTATATGGCTGGCCCAGGTGACCTTTGAGAAGGGTTCTGCTGATAGCAGTTCACCTGTGGCGCGGTCGAGTACATAGAAGAAGCCATTTTTGGGGGCCTGCATAATAACCTGACGGGTTTCGCCTTTATGTTCAATCTCTGCCAATGTGAGTTGCTGAGTGGCCGTGTAGTCCCAGTTATCTTTGGGGGTTACCTGATAGTGCCACACATAGTCACCTGTATCCGGGCGCAGGGCTACGATGGAACTCACATACAGGTTGTCGCCGCCGCCGGGGCTGCGCAGTTCGCGGTTCCAGGGGGAGCCATTACCTGTGCCTATATAGAGCAGGTCCAATTCTGGGTCATAGACAATCGAGTCCCAAACTGTGCCGCCACCGCCGCCGAGTTTGTGCCAGGACTTGTCGCCCCAGGTTTCTACGGCTTTCTCAAGGGCAGGGTGTTCCTGTGGCTTTTTGGGGTCACCTGGGACTGTGTAGAAGCGCCATAGCTGGTCGCCGGTGGCGCTGTCGTAAGCGGTGATATAACCGCGTACTCCCAGCTCCGCGCCGCCGTTGCCGATAATAATTTTGCCATCGACCACGCGAGGTGCGCCAGTGACGCTGTAGTTGCTGTTAGCTGGGGTGGTCTGTACTGACCAGTTCTGTTCGCCCGTTTTGGCATCCAGAGCGATCAGGCGGCCATCCAATGTGCCAAAGAATACTTGCAGATCGGACTCTTCGTCACCCTGCCACATGGCGACCCCGCGATTGACGGCACCACAGCAGGCTTTGATCAGATGTTCTCTGGGGACTTCGGCATCGAAGTGCCACAGTTCTTCACCGCTGCGTGCATCCAGAGCATGGACATGAGCCCAGCCCGTGCTGACATAGATGACGCCATCGTGAACCAGAGGTGTTGCCTCCATGCCACGGGCGGTATCAAACTTAAATGACCAGGCGAGATCCAGCTCGTCGACATTGTCGCGATTGATTTTATTGAGCGGGCTAAAGCGCTGCTCTTTGTAGTTGCGGCCATAGCTGAGCCACTCACCATCGGGATTGGTAATCGACGCTTCATTGACCACTGTGGCCTGGGCTTGCATAGGGCCGCTGGTTAAAAATAGTGTGATCGCTAGTTTGATTAGGCGGGATGCCATAGGGTTCTCCCTTATTCTTGTTATGTATTCTAGGTTTGGCAATTTTCTTATTGTAGGCTCATTTCTATAAATTGCATACGATCCTGTCCGAAAAACATATCGTCACCAATAAACATGGTTGGCGCACCAAAACAGCCTCGGGCAACGGCAGCTTCGGTATTGCTGATCAAAGCGGCTTTAACTTCCGGGTTCTGGGTGCCACTGATGATTTTTTCGGCGTCCAGCCCGGCATCGCTGAGCACTTTGGCCACCACATCCAGCTCCCCCATATTTTCGCCATTGACCCAGACGGCATCGTAGACGGCGTTTATATAGGTATCAAAATAGTCCTGGCCCAGTGCGGCGGTAGCAGCGCGCATCAGGTTTAGGGTGTTTATGGGGAAGTGCGGATTTATCTTCAGTGGCACCTGATACAGGGCAGCAAAGCGGGGCAGGTCATGGGCCAGCATGTAGTTGCCTTTGGCTGGAATAGCGACCGGCGATGTGTTGCCCGTGGCTTTAAATAGACCTCCCAGTAAGATGGGCCTGTATTCAATGGTGCAGCTGTATTCTGCCTGTAACTGTTGCAGACGCTTATAGGCCAGATAGGCGGTGGGGCTGCCGAAGTCGAAATAAAAGTCGATGGTTGTAGCCATTACATTATTCTCTTGTCTGGGGTTTGGAGCCCCGTGCTTTTTATGACTCCAAGCCTAGCTCTGCGGTTGCTTGGCGACAATAGAAAATAATGACCCGTCAGTTCGGTTTTAGGAGATTTTAAGTGCTTGGAATTAGCGTTTGAAGCAGCTCAGTTATTAGTGCTCTGGAGTCATCAATGCTCAGTGATTGATGGTCGCGCAACCGGTCCCAGTACTCGAAGGACATAATGCCAAAGATGGCTTCTTGTTGAGATACTGGCAGGCTGCCAATCTCTGGTAGAGCGTTACTTATATCAGTGCGCATTCTGCTCTGATGTTTTGCGTAGTTTTGCTTTAAAAAAGCAGATCGCCAGCGTCTGGTGGCGGTGGATTTCAAAATATTGCCATTATCCTCGTAGTGCCCCTGTATCTCTTTTACTGCCCAGGTTATGCGTTGAGCCAAAGGCAGTCCAGGGTCCACAGTGGTCGATTTGCCAGTGAAGCCCTCGCGCCAGATTTGGTCGGCTGTTGCAAAAATGGCCTCCATATCCTCGAAGTGGCGGAACACCGAACGAATACCCACCTTGGCGTGGTTGGCAATCTGCTGAGCCGTGGGCACCAGATTGCCCTCATTGATAAGTTGCAGCATGGCCTCAACAATGACCTGGCGGCTGCGGTCGCTGCGCAGGCGGCGGCCATCTACTTTTGCGGGGGTGCTGGTGCTATCTGACATAGGATTGGCTTCTACGGGTAGTTGATGGCTCCAAGTTTGTCATATTTCTGCTGAACTTGCACTTCGCCAGAGTTTTCCGCTGGTTACAAACCGCTATTATCAACCACAATATCTCTGGAGTTGGCTGGCAGTGAAATCGCAGTGCCATCTTGCCCCAACGTAAACTCGCTAAAATAACCATCAACCCCCTTCAGCCAAGCGGCTTCGGCACCTGGCTGATCCAGTGGCGGGACAACATGATAGTAAAGCAGGTGACCCACATCGGCATCTCGCGCAGTTTCGGCGGCTTCTATTGGCGAGGCATGGTAGTCGAGCACATCATGAAATATTTTCGCCATATTGTCTTGGCCCGCATTGGTCGCGCCCTGGCTCATTGCCTTGAGCAATTCAGGGGATAGAGCTTCATGGACCAGCAGGTCAATACCCTGGGCAAATTTTTCAATATTGGCTGATTTGCTGGTATCACCAGAGATCAGAGCGGTACGTCCGGCATAGCTAAATCTGTAAGCCACGGCAGGGGAGATAGGAAAATGATCCACTGTCAGCATTTCTACTTTTAGACCAGCCTGTTCATAGACAGTGACCAGTTCGCCATCAGCTGGGGCAGGGGAACTGACTGCGGTCATACCACCGCCACTCAGTGGTGCGGCGTTATCCCCATGATGATCATTGCGGTAGATCAAATCCTGACCATAGGCTTGATTAAAACCACCGACTACGGTGGAGACACCCTCAGGGCCATAGACATTAAGGGGCATATCGTGAGCGCCATTGGCCCAGCGCAACGTGGCTACTTCCCCAAGGCCATCGATATGGTCGGAGTGGAAATGGGTTAAAAATACGCCGCTGATCAGAGCGGGCGGGTAGCCCATCCGCCCCAGATTACGTATGCCATTGCTGCCACTGTCCACCAAAAACAGTTTACCGGCGGCAACCACCGCGACACAGGGACCAGAACGACTGGCCGAGGGCATGGGTCCCCCGGCGCCACAGAGAGCTATATGCAAACCATCGCCCAGTTCGTCGATCTTATTGCTTTGCATAGTTGCTTCCATACCCTTGGGCACAAGGCTTAGAAAAATATCACCGCGCTGACTGTATAGGGCCAGCCCCAAAATAAGCACCATCAAACCGGCAATATAAGATTTTTTCATGATATTTCACTCCTGCAAAATTAATATATGATTTGAGCCTGACATGGTGGCATACTATATGTCAATATATTTGCTTTAGATACTTACGCACCTTTTCAGGAGTCTACTATGACCGAAGCCAAACCAATAACTCTTATCGGAGCGCCACCCTCACCCTACACTAGAAAAATGACGGCCATACTCAGGTATCGCCGCATTAGCTATAACATAGTCTGGGCTAATTCTGGGGAAGTGCTGACAGAGATGGGCATTGCCAAACCCAAGGTAGCCCTGCTGCCGACATTTGTGCTGCCTGATGAGGAAGGCGAGATGCAGGCAGTCTGCGACTCCACGCTGATTATTCGGCGACTGGAAGCTGAGCATGCCGGGCGGTCGTTGATTCCTGATGACCCTGCTATGGCCTTTATTGATTATCTACTGGAAGACTTTGCCGATGAGTGGGTCACCAAATATATGTTCCACTACCGCTGGCACTTTGAGGCAGATGCCGATAATGCCGGCACTCTTCTTCCTCTGGTCCAGAAAGTCGATCTGCCCGCGGAAACGCTTGCTCAGCATAAGCCCTATATTACCGACCGTCAGGTGGGGCGTCTGCATGTGGTCGGCTCTAATGATGTGACTGCGCCAGTGATTGATGCTAGTTACAGGCGATTCCTATTGGCTATGGAGGCTCACCTGGCCCAACAGCCCTATTTAATGGGCAATCGCCCCGGGGCATCGGATTTCTCTGTCTATGGTCAGCTGACTCAGCTGGTGGGTTTTGACCCAACGTCGCGAGCTATTGCTCATCAGCTTTCTCCGCGCACTGTGGCTTACACCCTGCTGATGGAAGATCAAACCGGGTTAGAACCCACAGCAGACCAATGGACTAGCCCTGAGA
>DDCQ01000094.1:0-5715 GCA_002334915.1 Porticoccaceae bacterium UBA2002 | reverse complement strand
TGGACTCAGCAGACCTTTAACTACCAGGGCAAGTGCCTGCAGTGGATTAATGCTGAGTATCAGGCCCTAACAGCGGCCGACAAAACCCGGGTAGATGCGTTGCTTGAAGGCACTGGTTGTGAGCAGATTATTCTCCAAGCCTGATTTATGTCTTTTTATTCTGCAGAGACAGCGCCAGCATAATGCAGGCAATAGTCAGCAGGGGCAGATTGCCCACAGCGCCCGGGGGCACATTCTCGTAATAGGGCGCTGATAATGGGTGCATGGTGCCTGCCGCCATACGCATGGGGACTTCGATAACCACCGTCAGCCACAGCAGCGGCAGCAGATTGCGGTAGCGCCACATGCAGATATAAAAAATAAACAGTGTAATTATTTGCGCCGAACCCCAGAGTGAGGCAAATAGGTAGATCACATTATTGGGGTCGGCAGCGCCCTCGGCAAAGGGGAAGATGATAATCGAGGCAATGCTGTTGATGCCGCCATCCTCCGCCAGGAAATGCATAAAGCTGCGAAAGGTGTACATGGCTATCAGCACATAAAATCCGTACTGGGCGATAGCACTGCCCTGATAATCATTATGGGCCTGTCTGGGAAATAGTTTTTCAGTAAGACTCATTGGCAAACCTCTCGTTTTTTTACTAGCTTAATTTATTAACAGTGCCTATGCCAGTTTATTTTCTGCCCATAAACTGCTAACTTAGCCGCCGTTGAGAACAATAAAACTAATTGGGACTGAGCATGGCGGAGCAATTTAAAGAACAGGGGGGTGCAGCCACCATGGACCCAAGTGCTGCATTTCGCTGGCTGTCCTCGCAGATTATGACCCAGGTGGTAAGCCCACAGCGCAAGGCTAAAAAGAGGGCCAAAGTTGAAAAACAACGTCGCGCTGCTGGCGCCAGACATGTGGTTGAGTACTTTCATCAGGTAGATGATGGCTATAGTCATCTGGCGGCTCAGGCGCTGGAGTCTCTGAGCCAGCGCTATGATATTGATCTGCACTGCCATCTAGTTACCGGTCCATCGGGCAATAACAGTGTTGAACCAGACCTGTTATTAAAGCTTGCTCGGTATGACGCTTCATTTATCGCTCCCCATTACGGTTTAGATTTTCCTAAAACAGACGGGCTCCCCGATTCTGTGGCAATTGTCAAAGCGGGATCAATTTTGGCGGGTAAATCGAATGGGAGCTTTGCCGGGTTGGCCGCCTCTGTAAGCTCAGCCCTCTGGTCTGGTGATATCGCTGCTTTAGATATATTGGCGGAGCAGCATGGCTGCGGCTCGGAGGAGCAATACCAAGCATGCCTTGAGCAGGGCAATGCACGGCGTGCTGAGTTAAAGCATTATTCCGGGGCCATGTTTTACTATGGAGGCGAATGGTACTGGGGTATCGACAGACAGCACTATTTAGAAGCTCGCCTCGCAGAATTAGGGGTGGATAACAGCCCAGAAAAGCCCATGTTAATGCCGCGCTTTGCTGTTGAGCCGGGCAAGCATACAGATAATGGCAGCCTAACCTTAGAAATCTATCCTTCATTGCGCAGCCCCTATA
This sequence comes from Porticoccaceae bacterium UBA2002, assembly GCA_002334915.1. Lineage (GTDB taxonomy): Bacteria > Pseudomonadota > Gammaproteobacteria > Pseudomonadales > Porticoccaceae > HTCC2207. The sequence goes on along the minus strand of DDCQ01000094.1, from coordinate 4,163 downwards.
CTGCTATGGTCTTTGACCAGACATTGGCGCTAGCGGAACAGACTGGCGTTAATCTGGTGGTGCGCCCAGTGCTGCCAATGGTGATGCGCGGTGTGCCGGCCACCAGAGAAAAGGGCCTGTATATTTTTAGCGATGCTGCCCGTGAGGCCCACAGTGCAGGAGTACCCTTTGGCAATTTTTATGACCCTATAGGTAACCCGGCGCGCAACTGTTATTCCCTCTATCCCTGGGCCTGTGAGCAGGGTCGAGGCAATCAGTTAATTTCCAGTTTTTTACGCTGTGCCTTTGCCGAGGGTATTAATACCAATAATGCCCGTGGTCTGAAGAAGGTAGTAGAAAAAGCTGGCCTCGACTGGTCTGTGGCTAAAACCCTGGTGGGCCAGTCTGGCTGGGAAGATATTTTGGAGAGCAATCGCCTGGCCATGTATGACGCTGGCCTCTGGGGGGTGCCCAGTTTTCGCCTGCTTAATAAACAAGGCGAGTCAGTGCTGGCACTCTGGGGTCAGGACAGACTATGGTTGGTGGCCCGGGAAATTGAGCGTCTGTTGGCGTCGCAGACAGCGTCTTAATAAGGTTTTTTTATGACATCAAAACAATCGAATCATCACAGCATTGGCCCATTTATGGATCGAGTCGCGGAGTCGCTGGATGGTAATCGTAATGCAGATGTCGAAAAGCGCCATGCCAAAGGTTTTCGCACGGCGCGGGAGAACCTCGAACATCTGATAGATCAGGGTAGCTTTGTCGAGTATGGGCAGTTTGCGGTTGCCGCTCAGCGCAGCCGTCGCAGTTTAGATGAGCTAAAGTCAAAAACGGCCGGCGATGGTGTGATTACCGGGCTTGCAAAAATCAACACACAGCAATTTGGGGCCAAAAAATCTCAGGCGGTGGTGATTGTTAATGACTATATGAGTTTGGCGGGAACCCAGGGTTTTTTTCACCATGCCAAGATAGATCGCATGTTGCAGGTGGCCACAGAGCGCTCTCTGCCGGTGGTGATGTATACCGAGGGCGGCGGCGGTCGCCCCGGAGATACAGATGTCACCACTCAGATTGCCGGCCTGAATATCACCACCTGGCTGGTGTGGAGTCAGCTGGCGGGCGTGGTGCCGAGAATTGCTGTGAATAATGGGTACTGTTTTGCCGGTAATGCGGCTTTGTATGGAGGTGCAGATATCTGTATTGCTACCCAGTCTTCCTTTATAGGTATGGCTGGCCCGGCCATGATTGAAGGCGGTGGTCTGGGGACCTTTGCGCCCACCGAGATTGGCCCGGTGGAGGTCAATAGCAAAAATGGGGTTATTGATATTGTCGCCGCGGACGAAACTGAAGCCACTGCGCTGGCCAAACAGGTGCTGGGTTATTTTCAGGGGCCTCTGGGGGACTGGAGCGCGGCTGATCAGTCTCTGCTGCAGAGCATCATGCCCGAAGACCGGCGCTATACCTACGATATTAGAAAGCTGATTGAGGTGCTGGCCGACAGCGGCAGTTTTCTTGAGTTACAGCCAGACTATGGCAAAACCATTGTCACCGGTTTTATGCGTATTGAAGGGCACCCGGTTGGACTAATAGCCAATGATAATTGTGTATTGGGTGGTGCTGTGGATGCAGTTTCTGCGGCCAAGGCGGCGCGGTTTTTAAATCTCTGTAGCAGTTTTTCTCTGCCTGTCGTCAGCCTCTGCGATACCCCGGGCTTTATGGTGGGACCGGACAGTGAAGCCGAGGGCGCTGCGCGCAAAATGGCCGAGCTATTCACCGCGGGCGCCAATCTTAAGTCACCGCTGGTATGTATTTTTGTGCGCAAGGCCTATGGCCTGGGCGCCATGGCTATGGCGGGCAGCTCGTTTGTTAAGCCGGTCTACAGTGCCGCCTGGCCCATGGGCGAATTTGGTGGCATGGGTCTTGAGGGTGCGGTGAAGCTGGGCTTTAAAAAAGAGTTGGACGAACTCGAGGGCGAGGCGCGGGAGGATCTATTTAATAAGATGGTAGCCAAGATGTACGAGGCAGGTAAGGCAGAAGAGGCAGCGGCATTTTTGGAGATCGATGGGGTGATTAATCCCATGGATACCAGAACCCTAATCATCAATAGTATTGGATTAAATTAATAACAACAGGAGGCCGTTATGGCACTGGGATTACTGGCAACAATTACTATTCAAGAAGGTAAAAACGAAGAGTTTGAGACCCTGTTTGAGGGCCTGACAGAAAAGGTATTGGCCAATGAGGAAGGTACGCTGCTCTATGCCTTGCACCGCAGTAAGTCTAACCCTCAGGAATATGTGGTGATGGAGCGGTATCGCGGTGCCGCAGACCTTGATGCCCATGGCAAGACAGACTACTTCCTTGAGGCACAGAAAATAATGGGTGGGTTGGTCTCCGCTGCGCCGGTTATTCAGGTCCTGGATATGGTTTAAATCCTCAAATCAAACTTCAAATAATGGGAAAATAACAATGAATAAAGTCCTTAAAATTGTGGTGGCGTTACTGGCTGTGGTATTTGCCTCAATTGGCTTGCGCTGGCTAGTGGCACCGGAGGGGGTTGCTGCAGAATTTGGTATGACATTAATGGAGGGGCTTGGCCTGAGTTCACAGATTGGTGATCTGGGCGCGTTCTTTTTATCACTGGCCATGTTTATTCTGCTGGCCCTCACCAGCGGTCGTCGCAGCTGGTATTACCCAGCGATTATTCTGCTGGGCCTGACCGCGATCATGCGCACTATGGCATGGATGTTTCATGGTGCCAGTTTGGCGTTGGACATGATTGCCGTGGAAATTATTGCCTGCGTTGTGCTCTATCTTGGCTCGTTGTTCTTGGCTGATGAGGACTAGCGGTGGTATCTAAATCTAGTCGATACTGGGTACTGATTACTGCATCTTTATTTGCGCTGACTCAGTCGCCAATGATCTGGGCTAACCAGCAACCCCCCAATATTGTTTTACTTTTAGCTGATGATCTGGGTTTTAGTGATCTGGCATCCTATGGCAGTGAAATCCATACGCCGAGTATTTCGGCACTGGCGGAGCAGGGTATTAGCTTTACCAACTACCATACAGGGGCCAACTGTGCGCCGTCCCGAGCCATGTTATTGACTGGCGTGGACAGTCATCGAACCGGTGTGCCCAATATCCCGGAAATGATCCCGCCAGAGCAGTCCCAGTACAGCCATTATTCTGGAACTCTGGCCCATAATGTGGTGACTGTGGCGACATTGTTACAGGATGCTGGCTATCACACCTATATGGCTGGCAAGTGGCATCTGGGTCAAACCCCGGATCAGCTTCCCAGTGTGCGGGGCTTTGAACGCACCCTGGCGCTGGGGGATTCCGGTGCTGACAACTGGGAGCAGAAACCCTACCTGCCCATCTATAAAAAAGCTAACTGGTATGCCGATGGCAAAGAGTATCAACTGCCGGAGGACTTCTATTCCTCGCGCTTTCTAGTGGATAAAACCATTGAGTTTATCGATAGCAATCAGGGCGATGGCCAGCCGTTTTTTGCCTATGTGCCATTTCAGGCGGTGCATATGCCGGTGCAGGCGCCCCAGGAATTTATTGATCGCTATATGGGAGTCTATGACCAGGGCTGGACAGCACTGCGTGAAGAGCGACTGGCGCGGGCTATTGAGCTTGGAATAGTACCAGCCGATAGCGCTATGGTGACTATGGCCAGTACCGCCGACTGGGATGTTCTAACACCCAAACAGCAAGCCTATGAAGCCAAGCGCATGGCGGTATATGGCGCCATGGTTGAGGCTATGGATCATCATATTGGTCGCCTGGTGAAACACTTAAAAGCCATAGGGCAATATGACAATACAGTATTTATTTTTTCCTCAGACAATGGTGCGGAAGCCATGGGCCAGCCGGTGCAAAACTCCTGGCTTAATAGGCGCAGTCTGGCCTCTCAGGGGTACAGTGCCGACTATGAAACTCTGGGATTAAAAGGTAGTTTTAACGCGATTAATCCAGGCTTTTCCAGCGCCGCTGTATCACCTCTGGCCTATTACAAATTCTATCTGGGTGAGGGGGGTATGCGGGTGCCTATGATTATTGCTGGCGCGGGCATAGAGATCAAAGATCAGCTGAGTAATGCATTTTCCTACGTTACCGATATCACGCCAACGATTTTAGCTCTGACAGGTGTTGAGCCCGCGCCCGCGCGC
>DDCQ01000058.1 GCA_002334915.1 Porticoccaceae bacterium UBA2002 | reverse complement strand
GCCCCTGGGCCTATATCGATAATATGGTCGGCAGAGGCAATAGCGTCTTCATCATGCTCAACCACAATCACGGTATTGCCCAGATCGCGCAGTCGCACCAATGTCTTTAACAGTCTTTCATTGTCTCTCTGATGCAGGCCAATGGATGGCTCATCAAGAATATACATCACACCCACAAGGCCAGCGCCGATCTGGCTGGCCAACCTGATGCGCTGAGCTTCACCACCGGATAATGTGTCGGCACTGCGATTGAGGGAGAGATAGTTCAGGCCCACATCCACCAGAAAGTTAAAGCGCTGGCGAATCTCTTTGACAATTTTCTCGGCAATCTCGCCCTGACGACCGGGCAGATCCAGATTTTCAAAATAGTCGCTGCACTCGCCCACGGGCATGCACACGATATCTTCAATGCGGCGATCATCAATAAATACATTGCGCGCGGATTTGCGCAGCCGGGTACCGGAGCACTCCGGGCAGTTTGAGGTGGCCATATATTTGGTCAGCTCTTCGCGCACCGAGGTGGATTCAGTTTCGCGGTAGCGCCGCTCCATATTGTTGATAACACCCTCGAAGCTATGCTGACGGCGGAACACCGTGCCGCGGTCATTCACATAGTTAAAAGTGATCTCTTCATCGTCGCTGCCAAATAATATCTTTTGCTGGTGAATAGCGGAGAGTTGCTCCCAGGGCTGCTCAATATCGAAGTCATAGTGCTCGGCCAGACTGGTCAGCATATTGTAGTAAAACAATGTGCGACGATCCCAGCCGCGGATAGCCCCTTCAGAGATGGAGGCCTCCGGGTGCTGGATTACCCGATCAATATCAAAAAACTGGTGTACACCCAGACCATCACAGGTGGGGCAGGCGCCGGCTGGATTATTAAACGAAAATAATCGGGGCTCCAGCTCATTGAGGCTGTAGTTACAGATAGGGCAGGCAAATTTGGCGCTAAAAATCTGATCGGGGGTGCCGCCGTCCATATAGCTAATGGTGACAAGACCCTCAGCCAATGTCAGAGCTGTCTCAAAAGATTCAGCCAGGCGCAAACCAATATCTTCTTTGACTTTAAAGCGATCAACCACCACTTCAATAGTATGTTTTTTCTTTTTATCCAGTGCCGGAGCTTCGTCCAGGTCACAGACCAGGCCGTCGATACGAGCGCGGATAAAACCCTGTCGGCGCAGGCTGTCAAAAAGATGCACATGTTCACCTTTGCGATCTTTAATTACTGGTGCCAAGAGCATTAGCTTGCTGCCCTCGGGCAATGCCAGTACCTGGTCGACCATCTGACTCACGGTCTGGGCATTCAGCGCCTGGCCATGGTCAGGGCAGCGGGGTTCGCCGGCCCGGGCAAATAGCAGGCGCAGATAATCATAAATTTCGGTGATGGTGCCCACGGTAGAGCGGGGGTTGTGGGAAGTGGATTTCTGCTCAATGGAGATAGCGGGAGACAGGCCCTCTACATGATCCACATCGGGCTTCTCCATCATCGAAAGAAACTGCCGCGCATAGGTGGACAGTGATTCCACATAGCGACGCTGGCCCTCGGCATACAATGTATCAAATGCCAGAGATGACTTGCCGGAGCCTGATAGCCCGGTAATAACAATCAACTTGTCACGGGGAATATCGAGATCAATATTTTTAAGATTGTGGGTGCGTGCGCCCCGGACCTGAATGGTATCCATTAGTGCTTCTTTTTGGTTGATTTAAAGGGCTGCAGTAAACCGGTAATTATAGGGTCCAGCGCCGCCTGAGATCAAAGTGAATTCAAGCTGACGAAGCTATTAGGTAATCATTACGATGGGCAGCCTCGAATAGACCCTGATTTAGAAAAAATTGAGGATAAATATTTTCGCTGCCGCTCTGCGCTGTTAAGATGAGCGCCTGATTTCACTACCAGCATTTGAAACCATCTTGACTCAACCTACTCAATCTTCATCGGCATTTTCTGTTGTGGAGCGGCGCGCCACCGCCTCTCTGGCAAGTCTCTACGGCTTTAGAATGCTTGGCCTGTTTATGGTGTTGCCAGTGCTGGCGCTGTATATGGATGACTATGATGGTGCCTCGCCCCTGATGCTTGGCCTGACTCTGGGCGCCTATGGCTTGACTCAGGCCCTGCTGCAGATTCCCCTGGGACTGCTCTCAGATCGAATAGGGCGGCGGCCTGTGATTGTTGGCGGCCTGCTGATATTTGTGGCGGGCAGCATTTTTGCGGCCAATGCAGACAGTATGGTTGAGCTGGTCATTGGACGGGCCATGCAGGGTATGGGTGCCATCGCCAGTACACTGATGGCCATGGTCACAGATTTGACCTCTGAAGAGAATCGCACCAAGGCTATGGCAGCCATCGGTGGCAGTATTGGTCTGTCATTTATATTGGCCATGATTGTTGGCCCGCTGATAGCGGCCTCTGTTGGTCTCGCCGGCATATTCTGGTTAACCGCTGGGCTGGGTTTGCTGGGTATACTGATGTTTATATCACAGGTGCCCAGAGCCACTGTGGTACAGAAAAATCGCGAGACTTTAGCGGATATAAAGCAGATAGGGCAGCTGCTGAGAAACCCAACCTTGCTGCGCCTTAATTTGGGTATCTTTGCGCTGCATCTGGCACTGATGGCAGCATTTGTAGTGATCCCAACCATTCTTACCGATGAACTGGGGATTGCGAGTCAGGATCTATGGTGGGTCTATGCCGCTCTGTTGGGCGGTGGGTTTGTGGCTATGATTCCCGCTATGATTCTGGGTGAGCGCTATCACAAGCAGAAATTAAGCTTTGTGTCTGCGGTAGCCATACTGGCTGCCTCTATGCTGCTGCTCGGCTTGCAGCGGGGTGCACTGCTTACGCCAATTTTACTGCTGGCTTTTTTTGCGGCCTTTAATCTGCTTGAGGCCTCTCTGCCTTCCTGGCTGAGCAAGACCTGTCCGGCGGGCAACAGAGGTACGGCTATGGGTATTTACTCTACCTGCCAGTTTTTTGGCGCTGCTGTAGGTGGTGTGTTGGGCGGTTGGAGCCTGCAGTACTATGGTATCAATGGGCTGTTTTTATTGATCGCCGGCATTTTGATTATCTGGTGGCTGCTGGCCCTTGGGTTACAGTCGCCCAGAGCACTGCAAACTATGGTTTTACAGGTGGGTGATGCCAACCATCAGGATTTTGCAAAAATAATTTCAACTATAACTGGCGTAGAAGATATACTCTTAATTGAAGGTGAGCAGCTGGCCTATATCAAAGTTGATAAACAGAGGGTAGATATGCCAAGCCTAAAACCTTATTTTAATCGTACTGCTGACTAGCGCCTTTAAATAGGTGATTTGTCGCTACTTAACTCAGAGAACAACAGGGGAAATCAATGGCACGCGGAGTCAATAAAGTCATCATCGTGGGTAACTGTGGTCAGGATCCAGAAACGCGCTTTATGCCATCAGGCGGCGCTGTGACCAACCTCAGTATTGCAACGTCTGAATCATGGAAAGATAAAAATACCGGCGACCAGCAGGAACGCACCGAATGGCACCGAGTGGTATTTTTTAACCGTCTGGCAGAGATTGCCGGAGAGTATGTCAAGAAGGGCTCAAAGCTCTATGTTGAAGGCTCGCTGCGCACCCGCAAGTGGCAGGGGCAGGATGGACAGGATCGCTACACCACTGAAATTGTTGCCAGTGAGATGCAGATGCTGGACAGCCGCGGCGGTCAGCAGGGTGGAGGTTATGACCAGTCTCAGGGCGGCTATCAGCAGTCTGCACCCCAGCAGCAAAGCGAGAGTGCTCCTCAGCAGCAGAGCGCACCGCAACAGCAG
>DDCQ01000107.1:21248-25098 GCA_002334915.1 Porticoccaceae bacterium UBA2002 | reverse complement strand
CCAGGATACTGTCAATACCAGCCTGATCATTGAGGGCCGGCAGTATCATGGGCACACAGCCCGCACCATCGCTGACTGCGGTTAAATATTTTTCTCCGGCAGAATGATACTGATGGGCACCATTTAAAGCGCGATCTGCGCTTACCGCTACCAATGGCATGGAAACTGGATTGGTCAAAATTACTCTCTCCTAAGGGTCGCTTACAGCCCCTCCATTACTAAAACCCGGTAACACCACCGGGGATTGGCGGGTAATCTCCCACTAGCTCAGCCCCTTTCTCGACGGTCTGTATAGCCGCCTCAATAATATCCAGAGCCTGCATAAAAGTCTGCTGATCCATATTCAGCGCAGGGTACATTCGCACTGTGGGCTCGGTATCGCAAATTGCCCAGACGCCATTGATCAGCATTTCGTTGCGCACTGTGCGCGCCACCCAGCTATCGTCGTAATCATCCGCCATCTGATCGCGATCGGGATGGGTAAAGCTAATACCCATCAGCAGTCCAAGACAGCGCACCTCAGACACAATAGCGTACCGCTCGGCCCAGCCTGCCATGCGCTGTTCGGCCAGCTCGGCCAAACTGGCGGCCTGAGCCACAATATTATCCCGCTGGAATATCTCCAGCGTTTTAAGCCCAGCGGCACAGCCGGCCGGTGTGCCCGCAAAGGTGCTGCCCGCCGAGGCGCGGGGGTTGTCGCCCAGTATTTTATCTCGAGCAGCAACGCCGGCACAGGGCTCTATACCGCCGGAGAGGTTTTTACCCACCACCATAATATCCGGGACCACATTATAATGCTCTACCCCCCATAGCTTGCCTGTGCGCCCGAGACCGGTCAGAACCTCATCTACAATCATCAGCCAGCCATGCTTATCGCAGATGCGGCGAATACCCTGGATAAAGTCCGGCGAGGGAATCCAGTTGCCCCCCTCGGCCAGACCGGGCTCAACAATGATGGCGGCAATATTATCGGCGGGCGTGATATAGCTGGGAATATGAGTCTCCAGATACCAGAGACAGTAATCTACATATTGCCCGGGGCTCATATCGGCAGGAATATTTTGTGAATAGGGATAGGGCGCTTTGATAACACCCCCGCCCCAGGGCTCCATATAGACATTGTTTTCACTGGTATAGCCACTGATCATTTTGGTACCCAGCCCCTCGCCATGGAAAGAAGAGGTAAAACTAATAATATGCCGCCGCTGGGTATAGCAGAGTGCCATATGCACAGCAGACTCCACTGCCTCAGTACCAGAAACCTCAAAGGTAAACCGCGGTAGTTGCTGGCCGGGCATTATCTCCCCAAGCTTCTCCGCCAACTCAAAGCGCAACGGATGCTCCCAGTGGTAGCCGTAGCGCAGATGGGCCTGATGCACGGCCTCAATAATCTCCGGATGGCAATTGCCCAGGGGGTTGGTGGCCCAGCCATTTTGAAAATCTATATAGCGATTGCCATCCAGATCCCAGACATAGTCGCCCTCTGCACGGCCAACAATCATCTGCGCTGGTGGAATAAAGCCTCTGTCTGCCGATGTTTTGGCGGCTCTGTCATAGCGCAAGCCATGACGGAACAGGCCTTTGCCCGCCTGCAGTTTTTCTCTACTTAATGGTCCAGGTAATGTATAAGCCAAGGGAGCCCCCGATTAATCAAACGCTATTGTTATAAAACTTGCCAAGGTCTATGGTAAGCACCATTATATAAACGTACAAGTAATTAAACAGGCGTTTAAACCAGTTTTAACACAGGACCAACCGCCCTATGTCCACTACCAATCCTGCTATTAATCAAGAGCGACGGCGGCTTTTAATTGATGCCACCATTACCGCTATTGCTGAGTTTGGTCTGTCCAAATTAACTCTGGCGAAAATTAGTTCTATTGCCGGATTAACCGCAGGCACAGTGAATTTTTATTTTGATAGCAAAGAGACATTGCTGCTGGAAACCCTTAATTTTGTCTCTGAGGAATTTGATCGCGGCGTAGCCCAGGCCCTTAAACAGGCGGGGCCGGACCCGGCCAAACGGCTGGCCGCTATTATTGATGCCTCTCTTGACCCGGAAATTACCGAACATCGCAAAATGGCTGTCTGGCATGCCTTTGATTCTGAGAGTCGCGGCCGTGAGGACTATCAGCGCATCAGGGGCAACCTGGATAAACAAAACTTTAAACTGATTCTCAATCTCTGTGAGCAGATTATTAATCAAGCCAACAAACAGGCTGAGATTAATGCCCGGGCAATTGCCAATGCCATCTCGGGCATTACCGATGAGGTGTGGAAGGAAATTCTCTTTGCCGGCGAGGGCTATGATCGCGACGACGCCCGCCAGGTATGCCTGAGTTTTCTCGCCAGTATATTTCCCTGGTGCTATCAGATGCCCGATCAAAACAGCGCCGGCACTGCGTCTGACAGCAGCCCAGTTTATATTACCCAAGCCAATCTGGATAATCTGGATCAGGTGGCCCGGTTATTTGATCTCTATCGCCAGTTTTATGAGGAGGATGCAGATCTCAGCCTGGCCCGCCAGTATATTGAGCAGCGCTTGCAGACCCATAGCTCACTTATTTTTATCGCCTGGAACAGCGATAACACCGATAAAAAAGCCATTGGCTTTACCCAGCTTTACTCCACATTTTGCAGTGTAGAGGCATCAACTATCTGGGTGCTCTATGACCTATTTGTAGATAGCGGCCAGCGCAATAATGGCGTTGGCAAGGCCCTAATGAATAGGGCCAGAGCAATGGCTGTGGAAAGCGGTGCCTCGCGAATTGATCTGGAGACCGCCATTGATAATATCAGTGCTCAGGGGCTCTATGAGGCCCTGGGTTATGAGCGTGACACTGAGTTCTACAAATACTCTCTGGCTCTTTAGGGCGCTAGCTCTGCTCGGCGTCAGAGGCCATCAGGTAAATCAGCTCCAGACCTATGGTAGCTGCCGCCAGAGAAGTAATCTGGGCATGGTCATAGGAGGGCGCTACCTCTACTACATCTGCGCCCACCAGATTTAAACCCACCAGACCGCGAATAATTTTTAATGCTTTATCACTGGTAATGCCTCCAGCCACCGGGGTTCCGGTACCTGGTGCAAAGGCTGGGTCCAGACAATCAATATCAAAGGTCAGGTACAGGGGCATATCGCCGACTCGCTGCTTAATGGCTGCCACAATATCCGCAGCGGCCATATCATTGACCGCCGCTGCATCAATCACCTGAAACTGGTGATCCCCCGGGTTATATTCGGTACGAATGCCCAGCTGAATAGAATGGGCTGGATCAATAAGACCCTCTTGGGGGGCAAAGTAAAACATGCCTCCATGATCAAACTCCGAGCTCTCTTTGTAGGTATCTGTATGGGCATCAAAATGCACCAGAGCTACAGGACCCCGCTGCTGATGCACTGCTCTTAAGAGAGGCAGGGTGACAAAATGATCGCCACCAATACTCAGGGTTTTCTTACCCTTGGCATGAATACCACCTACGGTGTCTATCACGGTATCAATCATCGACTGGGACTCACCTGGCGCGAATTCCAGGTCTCCATAGTCAATCACTTTTAGTCGATCCATTGCATTAAAGGTCCAGGGCCAGCGCTTCTCTTCCCAGCGCAGATTACCCGATGCCAATCTCACTCCCTGAGGCCCGTGGCGAGTACCGGCACGGCCAGTGGTCGCCAGGTCATAGGGGATACCCAGCACCACCAGGTCTGCCTTGTCTACATCCCGGGACAGGGGCAGGCCAAGGTAGCTATAGACATTGGCAAACATGGAATAGCTATCAAACAACTCATTGTCAGGCTGGTTATTCTCGGACATATCACACCTCGTTTTTGCCCGGACTGTCGCCGGGCTTA
>DDCQ01000107.1:0-21160 GCA_002334915.1 Porticoccaceae bacterium UBA2002 | reverse complement strand
CGCTGGCAGTGGCGATCAACCATCTCGCCAATAGCATAGTCTTTTTCCAGCAAATCGGCCTCGTTTCGGCCCTGAATCGTCATTTCCACTGCAGCCATCAATCCTGTGCCCCGCACATTACCCACCAATGGGTTTTCTTCTAATGTGCGCAGTTGCTGCTGAAAATAGGGCCCCACCTCGAGAACATTCTGCAACAGCTTGTCTTTCTCGAGAATATCCCAGCTGGCCAGCGCCGCAGCACAGGCCACCGGGTTACCGGACCAGGTATAGCCATTGGAGTACAGGCAGCCATCGGCATTATCACCGCTGATTTGAGTCATAAACTGGTCTGACACCGCGTAGCCGCCCATGGGGATATAGCCAGAGGTCACGCCTTTGGCAAAGATAATAATATCCGGCACTATGCCAAAGACCTTCTCCGAGGCAAACCAGTGGCCCAGGCGACCAAAGCCGGTCACCACCTCATCGGCAATATAGGTAATGCCGTAGCGTTTGACCATCTGCCAACAGCGCTGGTGGTAGTCCGCCGGAGGTACAATCACCCCGCCACTGGCCAAAACAGGTTCGGCGATAAAGCACATAATATTCTCTGCACCTACCTCGAGAATCTTCTCCTCAAGCTCGGCAATCAAAAAATCGCAGAATGCATCTTCGGTTTCAAACTGGGGAAAATAATAATGACAGGGCGCAGATAAAAAGTGCACGCCGTCGCGAATAATATCCATGGCGGTTTTATCCCGCTCTTTGCCCGTGACTGAGGCAGAGAGATAGGTACTGCCATGGTAGGCTTTTTCCCTTGTCAGTATCTGTTTGCGCTGGGGTTTACCCTGAATATTGCTAGCCAGCTGACAGAGACGCAGGGCTGCATCAACCGCGGTGGAGCCACCAGTAGTAAAGTAAATACGATTGAGATCCCCCGGGGTTTCGGCGGCAATGCGCTGGGCTAACTCCACTTCCCGATTATTGATCAAAGTAAAGGCGGTGGCATAACTCAGGGTCATCATCTGCTCGGCCACGGCATCAGCGATTTCGCGGCGGCCATAGCCTACCTGCATACACCACATACCCGCCGGGCCATCAAGCAGTCTATTGCCCTCGGCATCGTAGATATAGGCACCCTCCCCGCGCACAATCACCGAGCTGGAGTCATCTTCCCCCAGTGCCGACAGATCACCCCAGGGGTGCAGCAGATGTTGGTTGTACTTATCTCTGTAACTATCACTTTTCACTTTATTTGCCTGTTTTATTAAACCTGCCTCCGGCTAAAGGAGCTACAGGGAAAGTTTACTTGCCCAGCGTTGGTACAGCTGCTCGGCAACCTGATTTAAAGCTGCCACATTAGCCGTCAAATCCTCAGCAATCTGTTGGTGGTTTTGCACACTGGCACTGCACTCATTTAGATGACTCCGCCACTGGGTAATCCAGCTGCGCAAAAGCGGTTCCGTCATTTCTACATGCCCCTGCATAGCCAGCACATTATCGCCATAGCTGTAGGCCTGATTCTGGCAGTGTTGAGAGGAAAACAAAAGCTGCGCACCCGCGGGTAGGGCGAAGGTCTCATAGTGCCAATGGAACATGGTAAAGGGGTCTATGGTATCTCCCAACCAATCTTCAGCCGCAGCATTGGACTGCCGATAACAGCTGTGCCAGCCTACTTCTGCCACTAGGTTAGTACTTACTTCCTGCCCCAGGGCCCGGCTAATCAGCTGGCCACCCAGGCAATGACCAAGCACTGGAACACCCTGATCAAGGCTCTGACGGATCAGTTCAATCTCCGCTTTGATCCAGGGAATATCATCATTGGCACTCATCACCCCGCCCATAAATACCAGCCCGGCCATAGAGCCATCTAATGGAGGAATTGCATCCCCCTGATCGGCGCGAATAATGCGATAGGGAATCTGCTGCTTATCCAGATAGTCAGCAATATAACCCGGGTGCCTATCATCCATATGCAAGAAGATTAATACCTGGCGCTGCATGCTGGACAATGGAGCGACCTAGAACCGGTCGAGAGTTTTATAGTACATCATGCCAATTGCCATAGCCGGCCTGCGCAGTAACTTGCCACCGGGCCAGGGTAGATGGAACATCTTATTCATAATATCAAAGCGATGGGTATCGCCATCTACAGCCTCGGCAAGAATACGACCCGTCATATGGGTAGGCGCCACCCCATGGCCGGAATAACCGCTGATATACAGCACATTGCTATCTTTGATGCGCCCAATTTGGGGCATACGGCGCACGCTGATACCCATCCGGCCAGACCAGCTGAAGTCGATCTTTACCTCTTTGAGACTAGGGAATACCCTGAGCATTTTGGCGCGCATAATCTCTGTGGCATTGGTGGGGTCCAGACCGGAATAATTAGATAGACCCCCAAATAGCAGTCTCTTATCCGCTGAGAGCCTATAGTAGTCCAGAGCCGTTCGCGAGTCGCAGACTGCTACATCGCGGACCATGGTTTGCCGTTGCTGCTCTTCGGTTAATGGCTCTGTGCCTATAACACAGCTGGTAGCAGGCAGTACCCGGGCATCCAGATAGGGCACCAAATTGCCCATATAGGCATTGCCGCAGAGAATCACATGATTGGCGCGCACTGAGCCTTTTTCGGTCTGTACGGCAGGATTTTTTCCATAGGTAACCCCTGTCACTCTGGTCTGCTCAAAAATCACAGCGCCCATAGACTCCGCCACCTTGGCTTCACCTATGCAGAGATTAAGCGGCTGAATATGGCCCCAGTCTTCCCGGTAGTAGCCACCCAGATAAATCTCTGAATTGACATAATGTTTAAGCTCATCGCGGTCGAGCAGTTTAATCTGCGGTTCTTCCTCCGCCCATTTTCGGTAGTCTTTTAGATGGCGCCTTTTTAGCCCCACCTCGCAGTAACCCCATTTCAGGCCACAGTCGATATTATATTTCTCGATGCGCTGCTTAATAATTTCAACGCATTCCACCCCCATATTTTCCACCACTTCGACACCTTCAGTGCCGATATTGGCTTTGAATGCACTGGGGTTTTGGCCATAGCCACCAATAATCTGACCACCATTGCGGCCACTGGCGCCCCAGCCAATACGATTGGCTTCCAGCAGAGCCACCTTATAGCCGCGCTCCCCCAATTCCACAGCAGTGGCAACCCCACTAAAGCCACCACCCACAATCACCACATCGACCTCTATATCCCCCTCTAGCTCGGGATAGTTAGTCTGCCAGTTAGCGGATGCGGCATAATAGGAATCGGCATGCTCTCTGGTATCTGCTGTGGCTTTCAAAAACATAGTTCGTCTCTGCTTGTACATTAGGCCTGTGCGTTGGGCTTGTGGGTTAGGCTGGCGCTTTAAATTTGATTGTTAGACGGATGACAGCGTCTTCAGGTACCAGCTTATAAATTCCATCAAGGTTGATTCGTATTCCGGGTGGTAGGGCCCGGGCTCAAAGAATCTGGAGTTCACCCCTTCACTGTTGCGCATAATAATATACTCGTCCTCAAGGCTGGTGTGGTGCCACAGCCAGGCGACTTTTTCTGCATCATAGTCCGTTCCCTCAACGGCATCGCCATTCACATACCAGACTAATTCCATATCGGTTTCGGTCAGACTGCGGGGAATAAACCGATACAACACACAGTGATCAGGGTAGTTGAGCATAAAGGTCAGAGGGCCCATCTGAAAATCACCGGCACCGCCATCATAGCCCTGCATATTGCCCATCAGCGGTGCCACTGGCTCGCCATCGCGACTGCCAGTCTTAAATCCTTCATACAGCGCATAGCGGCTGGTGTAGGAACAGGCACCAAAGGCCGCAGCATCGTTGTAGTAGCCATAGTACTCATCAGCAATCCCGGGCACTCCGGTAAGCTCCTCTGCCCTGGCCCACATGGCCTGATTAATCGGCTTAACCTTTTCCGAGGGCGCTTCAAGGGTGTGTAGCTTGGCGTACTGACGGTGAGAGCTGGAGCAGTGGTAGCACTCCAGATAGTTCTCCAGCACCAGTTTCCAGTTGGCATTGATTCTGTAGGTCTTGCGCTCAGCTATCTTGGCATTCTCAAGATCATAGGCACCCAGCTGTCTGCTGATGTTCTCCAGCGGCGCGACAAAGTCTGCAGCATCCGGGTCGCAGTTAATAAAAATCATGCCCTGAAAGACCACAAAACGTACTTTTTTAAGGGCATAGTTTTCGCACTTAAAACCCTCCAGCTGATCCATTTCCCGGGCCGACTTTAGATGGCCATCATTACCGTAGGCCCAGCCATGATAGGGGCAGATAAAGGCTTTGCGATTACCGCTGGGCTCCTCGCAAACCCTGGCGCCGCGGTGGCGACAGATATTGTGCATGGCACCAATCTGGCCGTTGTTGTCGCGGCTGATAATGATCGAATCCTCGCCAATATCAAATAAGAAGTAGTCGCCGTTTTTGGCGATCTGACTGATGTGCCCGGCATAGAGCCAGCTCTTAAAAATAATATGCTCAAGCTCCGCCTCATAGGTGACATGGGAGCGGTAGAAATAGGGATCTATAGCAAAGCCCTGCTTATCCAGCTGGGCGCTGGCCATTGCAGTCATTTTTTCTCTGTTATCAAGGACATCGGTAGCGATAAATTTCATGGGGGCAGACCTTTAAACTAGTCACTTTATTACTGTTCTGTGCGGTTTTTCACGGCTTCGGGACACTATACAACAGATGTTTGAATCATTATATAGCGGATTAAATGCCGATATAATACCCGTCTAAAGAGCGCTAATTCGCTACATTGACCGCAGATACCAGTTGTAATCTATATTGGAAACCTGGCTGTTAAACTGCTCGCACTCTCCACGCCTGACCGTGCCGTACATACGGCAGTACTTAGCCCCCAGATACCTGGGCAAAACCGCAGCTTTATCAAACCTGTCCAGAGCCTGGTGCCAGCGTCGCGGCAAGGTGATTTCCTCTATCATCTCCTCACCCTCGGCAATCATCTCACCCGGATCGCACTGCTGGGTCAAGCCGTGATGAACACCAGCCGCCAGTGCGGCCATTACCAGATAGGGATTGGCATCAGCACCGGCAACCCGGTGCTCAACCCGACAGTCCTGATGCCCGGAAACCGGGATACGCAGGGAGACATCTCTGTGGTTATAGCCCCAGTTAGGTGCCAGTGGAGCAAAGTTTCCGGTAATAAGGCGCCGGAAGGAGTTGGCATTGGGGGCAAAAATAGCCATGGACTCTGCCATGGTCTCTGCCAGGCCACCAATAGCATGGCGCAGACTATCCGAGATAGCGGGGGTATGATCAGAATCCGGGTCAGCGAAGATATTTTCTCCCTGAGCATTGTAGAGGCTGAAATGAATATGCAGGCCACTGCCGGCAATTTCAGTAAAGGGCTTGGCCATAAAGGTGGCTGCCATACCATGCTCGCGAGCCACACCTTTGACAATACGCTTTAATAAAATACCGTGATCGCAGGCAGCCACAGGGTCGTCCACATGGTGGAGATTGATCTCGTACTGCCCTGGAGAAAACTCCGAGTGCACGGTGGTCATAGGTACATTCTGGGCCTCGCAGGCACGCCGCACAGCGTCGATAAATTCGTCATTATCCCAGAGGTCTTCGGGCATAGCGTACTGGGTGCCCACCTGGTCAGTGCTGGTGCCTGGCACCTTGGCCAACTTTGGCTTGGGTAGCCCATCAGCGCCCGCTTCCACCAGATAAAACTCCAGCTCGGTGGCAACCACAGGCTTTAAGCCCATAGCATAGAGTGGCTCAAGGGCATTAATCAGCACATTGCGGCAGTCGTACTCTGCCGGCGTACCATCCAGCTGAGCAAAGGTAGCCAGTATCTGAGCCGTATCAGACTTTAGCCAGGTAATAGGCGCTAAGCTGTTGGCTACTGGCAGAATTAACTTATCCGGGTCGCCCTCGGCCATCACAAAATTCAGCTCATCGCAGAACTCGCCAAGGACATTGAGCAATGTGGTGGATTCAGGACCTTTTACACCATGGTTAAAGAAGGTATCAAACTCGCTGACCGGGATACGCTTGCAGCGCAGAATGCCATTTAAATCCGGCATTAACAGTTCAAGCATAGTAATCTCAGGATACTGTTTTAAAAATGCTTGCAGTTCCTTATGGCTGGCAATACTCATCTTTCCCCCAGTCTCTTATTATTTGGTTTTAGTCAGGCTCTGATTGTCGTTGTGTTTCTCATTCTGACTCTTGCTTTAGCGCGACTTAAGCAGCATCAATGCATCCAGGCCAAGGCAGCCGCTGGCCATCACCTTGACAGGGTTGATATCAATCTCGGCTATTAAATCAGCAAACTCCACCGCCAATACCGACAGTCGTGCCGCAGCTGTGGCATAGGCCTGAATATCCACCGCGGGCGAGCCTCTTACACCGGCCAGCATAGGGCTCATTCTCAGCCTGCCAATAGCCTCGGCAGCAGTTGCACTATCAAAGGGCGGCAACAATACAGTGGTATCTTTCAGCAGCTCAGCATAAATCCCGCCAAAACCAAGCACTACAACAGGCCCAAACTGTTTATCGGTACTGATGCCCATAATCATTTCAACACCAGCGGACTCAACCATAGGTGCCAGCATAGCGGCACTGCCCAGTCGCTGAGCGAGATGCTGATAGGCCTCCAGCAATTTCGCCTGAGAGGGGATGTTTAGTATCACCCCGCCCTGATCAGACTTATGCGCAATACCGGGCTCGGCAGTTTTTAGCACCAGCGGGTAATCCAGCCGGCCCGCAGCCTCAATTAACTGACTCTCTGTAGCAACTTCAGCGCCAGACACCATGGGAATATCAAGGTCAGCCAGAAACTGGCTGGCCAGCACCTCGGATACCTGCTGCTGCGACTGCAGACGCTGACGCCAATGGATGACCTTCTGTGGATCCAGAGTCGGCATCTCGGGGGCCTGTCGCTGCTGAAAATCTCTGTAATTTAAGAGGCAGCGGGCACCCACTAAAAACTGGCTAACCCCATCAATAACCGGAAATCCCCTTTGAGTAGAAGTTATGGCCAAATTATCGCTGCCACTACCTTGCCTATTGGCCACTAGAAAAACCGGTTTGCCTGTTGCCCCCTGACCCTGATGCAAATACTCCATGTAGGAAGGGTAAATTTCACTATTGGGCCCGCGATCATGTACCACAGCACCCAGAGCTGCATCGCGATCCTCCAGCAGTGCAGTAAAACAGGCGGCCATATTGGCTGGGGCATGGGCACCCCCGGCGCCCCAGCCATCTAACGGGTTAACGGCAGGCAAGCCCGGGTCGAGCAGCCCCTTCAGGCGAGCCAGAGTTTGAGTATCAAGCTGGGCCAGTGGCACTGAAAACTGGTCTGCCAGATCAATCATTAATTGGCGCTCGCCCCCAGAGTCATGGAGACAGACAATGCCGCCGCCGGCTGTGGCCTGAGGCTGGGCAAACATAACCAATGCAGTAGCCAGCTGATCCATATCCTCAACCCGCTGCACCCCATAGTGGTCAAACACTGCTGAATAGCTTTCATCTGTGCCCGCCAATGCACCGGAGTGGGAAAGGGCCATTTCCGCCGCCAGCGCCGTGCGCCCGACTTTTAGCACCACAATGGGAATATTGCGGGCACTGGCTTTTTTAAATGCTGCAACTAGCTTTTGCGGATGACGACTGGTCTCGAGAAACAGACCCACTACCCTGGTCTCGGGCAGATCCAGGGCATAATCCAGATAGTCTTCCATAGATACAGTGAGCTCATAGCCACTGGACACGGCAAAGTTAAAATCAATACGCTGCTCGCAATCAACAATCCCGGACATACCGGCACCGGACTGGCTAATCAGACTTACATTGCCGGGATAGCGGTGCTCTCTGGTATCAAAACCTCCAGCCAGCACCTGATCGCGCACATTGTAAAAACCCATACCATTGGCACCGGCCACCAGCAGACCCGCCTTTTGAGCCTTGCTCTGAATACGCTGTTTTAGTAGAGGGGCCTGATCATCTTTAAGAATAAGGGCAGAAAAAATAGTGCAGGCTTTAATACCCAGAGCAATCAATTCGTCCAGGGCGGCTTCGATGCGCTGATCGCCAATGGCAAAAATTACATGCTCGGGCAGCTCAGGCAGTTCGGAGAGAGAGGCATAACAGGGCAGCCCCTCAACCTCTGAGTAGGCGGGATTAACAGCAACAATGGTACCGCTAAAACCTCCTTTGCGCAGATTGACAAAAACCTCGTTGCCTACGGAGCCCACCCTGTTGGAGGCTCCCAGCACAGCAATAGAGGCTGGCTTTAGCAGTGGCCGCAACCTATGCTCGGTCATTAGAAGTCCGGCGCTGGCGTCTGTCTTTTGCGCGGTGGATTAAATACGGCGCCTTCAATCACAGTGCATTTGGCCATCACTCGCGTCCACTTAAGCTCGCGCTCATAGTAGATTTCAGCAACCAGTTCCTGCCCCACCTTGCCATATTTGGCATCTACCTGGGCAAAGGCCACATTGGTTTTTGCTGTGGGGCACCAGGCGGCGGTGGTTACAGTGCCCACCTCTTTATCACCCGCGTAAATAAATGCATGCTCCGCAGGCTTGTTACCCTCTACATCCAGGTAGACAAAGGCATAGCGGGAGCCCTCTTTCTTCTCTTTCAGCAGCGCCTTGCGGCCGTTAAATACCGGTTTATCGAAGGACACCAACCAGCCCAGCCCCAGTTCAAAGGGTGAGCGCGAGCGACCAGTGCGAATAGCTTCTTCGGCAGGTATAAAGTCCACACCGGCCTGCAAAAAGCCGGTCTCGGTGCGCAACATATCCAGTGCGGCACTGCCAATAGCACGAATGCCCCACAGCTTGCCCGCCTCAAACAGCTTATCCCAGAAGATCTCGGCCAGCGCCGGGTCAACCCATATCTCATAGCCCAGATCACCGGTAAAACCGGTGCGGCTAATCATCACTTCAGAGCCTTCAAAGGGGTAGCGAGTGATACCAAATGGCTTAAGATTTTCTATGCCGGTAAAGCCCATATTCTTAAATACAGAACAGGAGGTAGGCCCCTGCACTGCCAGGGCGGCAATATCTGCTGTCTCGTCAACAATGGTTACATCAAAGCCTTCAGCCGACCACATCAACCAGTCCAGGCAGCGAGCGTAGGCGCAGAGTCGATAGTCATTTTCACCCAGATGGAAAATGGTGCCATCGTCCATTACCTGGCCATTGTCATCACACCAGACCGTGTAGGCGACTCGATCAACTGCCAGCTTGCTGATATCTCTGGTCACCAGGCGATTGAGATAGGCCTCGGCATCGGGCCCGGTAAAGCGGTATTTGATCATTGGTGAAATATCAAATACCCCGGTATTACTGCGTACGGCAAAATACTCCTGCTCAACACTGGTATAGGCCTGGGGGCTTCTGTAGCCCTTCCAGTCCTCCCACAGGTTGATCTCACTGGCCGCCAGACAACGGGAGTAAAACGGCGTTTCCAGAATCATTGTTTCGTCATGGGGAATCATGCTGATTTACCTCGCTTGATAATTTCTTTGGCCGCATTGTGGCCGGCTAATCCCATTACACCGCCGCCAGGATGGTTGCCCGCACCGCAGAGGAACAGGCCATCCACAGAGGTGCCGTATTGGGAGGCACCTGGAAATGGCCGCATCATCAGAATCTGGTCGAGACTGATTTCACCCTGGTGCCAGTGGCCGCCAAAGGTGTGGAATCGCTCTTCGAGATCCACCGGAGTGAGTAATTCACTGGCAACAATCTTGTCTTTCAGGTCCGGCGCATAATCGGCAATGCGGTTGATCACCAGCTGCTTAAATGCCTCTTTATGCTGGTCGTTCCAACCGCCCTCCAACTCATAGGGAGCGTACTGCACAATCACTGACATCACATGCTTGCCATCTGGCGCAAGACTGGGATCGTGAATACTGGGGATACTGATATCCATGGCCGGTGCCTTCGAATACTCACCGTACTTGGAGGCATTAAAGGCCGTCTCGATATAATTCATGGTCGGTGCAATCACCAATCGCTGGCCCATCTGCTGCTCAGTCAAACCAGTAAAGCCGGGCAGACTGTCCAGCGCGATATGTAGCTTGGCAGTATCGCCTTTCATACGCAGCGTTTTTACTCGCCGCGCCACACCGGTTTCAATATTGCTCAAACCAACCAGCTTGTTAAAGGTGGTTTTGGGGTCGGCATTGGACACCACCAGACTGGCATTGACCACGCGGCCATCGGCCAGGGTTACACCAGTGGCGCGATCTACATCAATATTGATTTTGCTGACCGCTGCTCCTACTTCAATATCCACGCCCTTGGCGCGAGCGGCGCTGGCCATGGCTTCACCGACGGCGCCCATACCGCCTTTCACCACAGCTGGGCCTTTATAACCAAAGACATCACCCATGCGACGATACAGATAGCCATAAACCGTGTTGGGGGATCGCGGACCCATATGGGATCCCAGCAATGAATCCAGACTAATGGCGCCCTTGAGCAGCTCATTGTCGAAATTCTCCTCCATCACATCATAGATATTGATCAGTGCCAGACGCATCAGATCACTCATATCCTCTTTACCGAGCATTTTCATGCCCAGGCCCAGCTTGGCCAGAGTTACCCTGTCAGTTAGATTACCCTCCACCAGTTTGGGAGCACGGCGATTAAAAGCGCCCGCCAATAGCTTGCAGAACTTGAGCATCTGCTTATTAAAGGCAACAAAAGCTTTGCGGTCTTCTTCCGAAATATCTGCACCCTCCAGCTTGTCCCCATCAATGGTCAGATGGTTGCCGTCTTCAGCCAGGGCAATGGTATTTAAATCACGTGCGGCCAGCTCCAGACCCTGTTTGCTCAGACCCATATCAGAGGCAACGCCAGGGTTTAGCTGAAACAGCCAGTGGGCACAGGAGGAAACAGAGAATTGATCGGCAAATTCGCTGGTAGCAGATGCGCCGCCCAGAGATTCATTGGCTTCAACCACCAGCACCTTGCGGCCATCTTTAGCCAGATAGGTGGCACAAACCAAACCATTATGCCCACCGCCAACAACAATAACATCATAGTTCTTATCAATATTAATCATCGTCATAGCCTCCAGGCACAGTATTGGTTAGCTTTAGATCCATGAGTATTTCCCGCGCTGCGTTAGCCCCTGGTGCCGCCATAACACCACCCCCTGGGTGACTGCCGGAACTACACATATACATGCCTTTAACCGGACCCCTATACTGGGCATAGCCAGGAAACGGACGGTTAAACAGCAGCTGGTCAAAGGTCAGTTCGCCCATAAAGATATTGCCCTCGGTCAGACCCACCTCATCTTCGATATCCTTTGGTGTTCTGGTTTCACAGTGCAGAATCAAGTCTTTAAAATCGGGACTGTAGTTACTGATCTGGTCGATTACGGTCTTTTCAAAGCCCGCCTTGTCTTCCGCCGTCCAGTCTTCACCATTCACTTTTGGTGGCGCGTACTGCACAAATACCGACATCATATGTTTGCCCGGAGGCGCCATAGTGGGGTCGATCTGAGTCGGGATTAACATATCCACATAGGGATCTTTAGACCAGGTGCCCGCCTTCCAATCGTCGTAGGCGCGCTCCATTCTTGGCAGAGAATCAATAAAGTGCTTTTCACCCAGGCAGAGTGGGCTGTCTTTTGGCAGGCCGGTAAAGGTTGGCAGGCCATCCAGAGCAATATTGAGCTTGCCGGAAGAGCCGCGAATTTTAAAGTTCTTGGCCTTGGTGACCACATCTTTAGGCAGATCGCCCTCATCCATAATTTTCAGGAAAGTGCGCTTGGGATCAAGGTTTGAAACTACTATATCAGCGTAAAGCTCATTGCCATTGGCCAGCGCAACGCCCTTGGCCTTGCCATTTTTAACTATAATCTGATCCACCTCGGCATCACATTGGATAGTGCCACCAAAGGACTGGAACGATTTAGACAGTGCATCTGCTACCGAACCCATCCCGCCGCGAGCAAAGCCCCAGGCACCCACAGAACCGTCCACATCACCCATATAATGGTGCAGCAGAACATAGGCCGTACCAGGTGAATAAACACCCAGCGCCGTACCAATAATGCCACTGCCAGCGAGATGAGACTTAATCACATCTGACTCAAAGTATTCATCGAGAAAGTCACCAATACTCATGGTCCAGAAACGCATGGTATCGGCCAGCCCCTCTTCACCCATGCTGCCAAAAGACTTGGCCAACACAGCCAGCTCTTTAAGGTCTCTGGGCTTTAAAGATGTAGGATCTGGCGGAGTGCGCATTAAAAACGGACGAATCAACCGAGTCTGCTTCATGACATCGGCTTCGTAGCGCTCATAGGCACTGGCATCGCGCTTGGAATGCCGGGCCACTTCCCTCAACAGCCGCTCATGGTCGGCATGGTTGCCAAAGTAGTCGCCGTTTTCTTTAAAGGTAACACCGCCGCCGTAGGGCACCACCTGCAGCCCATGACGGGGCAGTTCCAGATCGCGGATAATTTCGGGTCGCAGCAGACTGCACACATAGGAGCAGTTGGAGTATTTCCAGTCTGTGTAGAGCTCCCGACTGACGGTGGCTCCCCCTATATAGGCATTTTTCTCCAGCACCAGAACATTGAGTCCCGCCTTGGCCAGATAGGCACCATTGGTCAGTCCATTGTGTCCTGCGCCAATTATAATAGCGTCGTATTTGTTCGTCACTTTGCTCGCTCCGCATAGTCTGGCAGCACCGGGCTGTGCCAGTCAGGTCAACTGTGATTTCTAATTGTTGTTCAATTTCAGAATGCCCAAAGTCCGAACTACTGTCAAATAATAAATGAATGGTCATTCATTTTATTGCCGATAATCGCTGATTCTTTATAGCCATCAACAGGAGTTTTTGTTACTGTTGAGCTGCCCTGGCAGCTGAAAAATAATGCTTTAAATCAACCGGAAACCCCTGAATGGAAGCAGTAAAACCCTCAGGTTCAAAACGCTTAGCGTCGGCCCAGGCCAGGCGGAATCAGCTGATTATGGCGACGATTAAATGCATTGCCCAAAAGGGTTTATCCGGGGTCACCATGGCCGATATCACCACCGAGGCCGGCCTCAGCCTGGGTATAGTCAATCTGCATTTTCAAAGTAAAGAAAAACTTCTTATTGAGACTCTGCGCTATATCTCTGATGAATATCGAAGCGGACTGGACAAGATATTTGATGATCCCAAAAAGACCACCGCCGAAAAAATAACCGCGCATATTCGCTATGACTTCAGCCGTAAAATTGTTGACCGCAATAAACTGGCCGTATGGTTTGCCTTTTGGGGTGAGACAAAATCTCGCCCCACTTATCTGGCAATTTGCGCCGACTATATCGCTGATATAGCCAGTAATCTCACCCAGCTATTTGCCCGGTTAAAGGCAGAGGGCAACTATGATACCGTAGATCCGGAACTTACCTGCGTCTGCTACACCGCGCTGGCCGATGGTCTGTGGCTGGATTTGCTGGTCACTCCCAAAGGCTTAAAACCCAATCAGGCATATAATGTGGCCATGCACTATCTGGCCACCCAGTTCCCAGAACATTTTCAGGCTTAAAACAATAATAGGAAGCAGCCATGGATATTCAGCACAGCCAGAGCACCAGACAATGGCAACAGAGAGTTCGACAGTTTGTTGAGCAGGACCTTATTCCCTGGGAGGTGGAAGCCGAACTTAACAATGGCGTTATCCCCCAGCAAGCCAGCGAAAAAATGCAGGCCAACGCCATAGCTCTGGGCCTGTCAAAGATGGATGCTCCGGTTGACCATGGCGGTCTGGGTATGAGCATGGTGGATCAGTTAGCTGCCTGGGAGGAACTGGGGCGGGTAACCAACGCCCTTTGCTGGTGCTTCCCCGAGGCTCAGCACTGGATGTTTGAGGCCTGTGCCAATAGCGAGTACCAGATTAAAAACTACCTGCACCCTTTAATGGATGGCAGCCTGCGGGAATGCTATGCCATTACCGAAGCGGAGTCCGGTTCCCACGAAGTAGTCAATACCAGAGCCGCCGCCTGCGATGGCGGCTACAGTATCAGTGGTGAAAAATGGTTTGTAACCACAGCCAATCTGGCAGACTTCTTTTTTCTGCAGGCTAAAACTGATAGCGGTGAGGATGCACTGTTTTTTATGGATATCGATGCGCCCGGGGTCAGCATGATTGAAAACCCGGCCTTCTCCCACACCTTTCCATCCCATCACCCGACCTACAGCTTCGATAATGTCTTTGTGCCGGAGAAAAACCGCATAGGCGATGAGGGCGCAGGCATGGATTACAGCCGCAGCTGGTTTCGCCATGAGCGACTGACCATTGCCGCCCGTATGCTCGGCGCTGCTTCGCGAATGATTGAAGAGGCCACTGAATGGGCGACTCAGCGGGAAATACAAGGCGAGTACCTGATAGACAAACAGGCCACCCAGTTTAGTCTGGCCGACAGTGTTACCGAACTCTGGGCCGCCAAGTTAATGGTTTATGAGGCCGCTGCCGCCCATGATCGCGGCGATGACCTTAAGTCCCAGCATGCCCAGTGCTCTATGGTAAAACTGTATGCCACCGAGATGGCCAATCGGGTTGCTGACCGCTGTCTGCAACTCTGGGGTGGCCGCGGCTATCGTCGGGATAATGCCGTGGAGCGTTTTTATCGCGAGGTGCGGGTCGACCGTATCTGGGAAGGCAGCAGTGAAATCCAGCGCATGGTGATTGCCAACGCCCTGCGCAAACGTGGACTCAAGGGAATGTAAGGCTCTATGGCCAATCGTCGCCGCTATTCTGCCCAGCTAATTCTGCCTGTTATTTTCAGCGCGGCCGCACTGGGGTTTTTCCTGTGGAATGGGCAGGCTAAGGATCAAGACAGTCCAATGACCTCGATGACTGAGGGCGAAAAGCGCCTCAATATCTATAACTGGGCCGACTATATAGATCCCCAAACCCTTAAAGACTTTGAGCAGGAATACGGCATAGAGATCAATTATGATATCTATGATTCCAGCGAGATGGTAGATGCCAAGCTCCTTACTGGTCGCAGCGGTTACGATATTGTGGCCCATGCCGCTTCATTTACCTCCAGATTTAAAGGCATTGGCATTCTCCACCCCCTGGACTATAGCCGCCTGTCTAACTGGCATCATTTAGATCCAGTTTTGTTGCAAACTCTGGATACCCAGTACAGCAGTGGTCTGATGGGCAGCCCGTTCTTCTGGGGCACCACTGGCTTTACCTATGATGTTGACGAAATCAAAGCGCGCATGCCCGATGCCCCTCTGGACAGTGCGCGGATGTTCTTTGATCCGGCAGTGGTATCACAATTTGCTGACTGTGGTGTCTCTATGCTGGATGACCCATTAACGGTAATCCCTCTAGCCATGATGTATCTGGGCTACCCTGCCAATAGCGTTGATCTCGACCAACTGGCAGAAGTCGAACAGCTGGTAAAATCCGTTCGCCCCTATATCAAATACTTCAGCTCCACCAAGATGCTGCTCGACCTGCCCAGCAAAGAGGTGTGTATGGCTATGAGCTGGTCTGGCGACTATGGAGTGGCAGCAGGCAGAGCAGCAGAGGCAGGCATCGACATCAATCTGGCTTACACCATCCCCAAAGAGGGCTCAGTTATCTGGTTTGATAATATTTATATCCCCAGCGATGCACCCCACCCCGACAATGCCTATCTGTTTGTCAACTATTTGCTGCGTCCAGAGGTGATTGCCAGATCCACTAACTATATCGGTTACGCCAATGCCAACAAGGATGCCACCAGGTTTGTAGAACCGCGGATAGCAGAGGATACCGCAATCTATCCAGACCAGCTGGTATTGCAGAGAATGCAGACCACCGAGGTATTAACCCCTAAAATGGAGCGCAGACGCTCGCGAACCTGGACAAAAATAAAAACCGGCCTATAACAAAACAAGCGACCCAACCCATGACAGCAGCAACTGATAATAAAGCGCCAACACCGTCTGAAACAGATTTTTCAGAAACCCCCTGGCTGGACCCTCAGGCTGTCCCCTTTATACAGATTAAGTCTCTGGGCAAACAATTTGGCGACTTTACCGCGGTAGACAGTATCAGCCTGGATATTTACCAGGGTGAGCTATTTACCATTCTCGGTGGCTCCGGCTGTGGCAAGTCAACACTGCTGCGTATGCTGGCCGGTTTTGAAGCCCCCAGCGTCGGGCAGATTATTATCGATGGCGTGGATATCAGTGATCTGCCCGCCTACGATCGTCCAGTTAATATGATGTTTCAGTCCTACGCCGTTTTCCCCCATATGACAGTGGCGCAAAATATCGCCTATGGCCTGAAAAAAGATCGCCTGCCCAGCGCCGAAATCGATAGCAGAGTTAGTGAGATGCTGGAGCTTGTGCAGCTGCAAGATCTGGCCTCGCGCAAGCCCAAACAACTCTCTGGCGGTCAATGCCAGCGAGTGGCTCTGGCCCGGGCACTGATTAAACGGCCCAAGGTACTGCTATTGGATGAACCTCTGGCAGCTCTGGATAAAAAACTCCGCGAACAGACTCAATTTGAATTGATGAATCTGCAGTACAAACTGGGCACCACCTTTATTGTAGTTACCCATGATCAGGAGGAAGCCATGACTCTGTCCTCCCGGGTGGCGGTTATGGATGAGGGGGGCTTTGTGCAGATAGGCACACCATTGGAAGTCTATGAGTTTCCGGTCAATCGCTTTGTCGCCGATTTCTTTGGCACCATTAATTTATTTGATGCCACAGTGACCAGCAGCACTCAGATAGACAGTACCACCTATACCATAGAGGCGGCTCTGGATAAGATAGGCACATTGATAAAGGCAGACTGCAGCCATCAGCTTAAAGAAGGAGATATTACTTCCATTGGCGTGAGGCCAGAAAAACTCAGCATCAGCCAGAAAAAACCTCGAGGTAAAAACCTTACCATCACCAGCGGTGTGGTTGAGGATTTAGCCTACTATGGCAATCGCTCTATCTACAGAGTGCGCAGTCACTCCGGCCGCATTATTCAGGTCAGTGCGCAAAACTTTCAGCGCACCAAAGAGCTGGTTTTAGAATGGGACGATCAGGTCTACCTATCTTGGGATTCCAGCTGCTCTGTGGTGCTGCCAGAATGACTGAGGCCAAATACAGCACCCCTCTGGGGGATAAATTATGGCGCTGGCTGGTGATATCTCTGCCCTACTGGTGGCTGGCTATTTTCTTTCTGGCGCCTTTTGCCATTGTCTTTAAAATTAGCTTTGCCGACCCGGTTATTGCCCAGCCGCCCTTCTCCAACTTTTTTGATTTTAGCCTGGGGGCCGACAGCTGGCTGCTGGCCACTCTGGATAACTACCGCTTTATCACTGAGGACAATCTCTACTGGATCAGCTACTTTAAGTCATTAAAAATCGCCGCTATCTCCACAGTGCTGTGCCTGTTATTGGGCTACCCCATGGCTTACGGCATTGCTAAATGCCAACCCAAAACCCGAAATATACTGCTAATGCTGGTTATTCTGCCGTTCTGGACATCGTTTCTACTGCGAGTCTATGCCTGGATTGTAATGCTGGGTAAAACTGGCGCGATTAATTCGCTGCTGCTGAAGATGGGATTAATCGCCTCACCGCTGGAGATGCTCTACACAGATGGGGCAGTGTATCTGGGTATTGTCTACACCTATATCCCATTTATGGTTTTGCCGCTCTACAGCGTACTGGAAAAAATGGATACCAATCTTCAGGATGCCGCGGCCGATCTGGGAGCTCGACGCTGGCAGGTGTTTTTCAATATCACATTACCCCTGTCCATGCCCGGGGTGATCGCTGGCAGCATGCTGGTATTTATACCTGCGGTGGGAGAATTTGTTATTCCGGCGCTGTTGGGTGGCATAGACTCACTAATGATAGGTCGCACCCTCTACGATGAGTTCTTTATCAATCGCGACTGGCCCCTGGCCTCTGCCGTGGCCACAGTGTTGCTGCTTATTATTGTTGTGCCCGTTATGTTGTTGCAGAGCAGTCAGAGGGAGGAGGCAAAATGAGCGGTAACAGAGGCCCCTCGACCTTTATTCTCTCGGTTATGTGTTTTGGCTTTGCCTTTTTGTATCTGCCTATTCTGGTGCTGATGGCCTATTCATTTAATGGCTCGGCCCTGGCTACAGTATGGGGCGGTTTCTCCACCCGCTGGTACAGTGCTCTGCTGGAAAATGATCAGGTAATTAATGCCGCACTACTCAGTCTGAAAATTGCCGCCACCAGCGCCACATTTGCCACTATTCTCGGCACGCTGGCGGGGCTGGCACTCACCAGAATGCGCAAGTTTCGTGGGCGGTTTTTATTCACCGGCCTGATCGCTGCACCGCTGGTAATGCCAGAGGTGATTACCGGCCTGTCACTGCTGCTGCTATTTGTCAGCCTGCAGCAGCTGATTGGCTGGCCAGTGAGTCGCGGCGCCAGCACTATTACCATCGCCCATATTACCTTTGCCATGGCCTATATTGCGGTGATTGTGCAGGCGCGGCTGGCCAGTATGGATCAGTCTCTGGAAGAGGCAGCCATGGATCTTGGTGGTCGGCCTATGCAGGTAACCTTTGATATTACCTTGCCGCTAATTGCACCCTCAATGATTTCGGGTTGGCTGCTGGCCTTTACCCTGTCGCTGGACGACCTGGTTATCGCCAGCTTTACCTCTGGTGCCGGAGCCAGCACATTGCCTATGGTGATATTCTCCAAAATCAAACTGGGGGTAACGCCAGATATCAATGCCCTGGCCACCATTATTATTGGTACCGTCAGCCTGGGAATTATTATTGCCAGCTGGATAATGCTGCGCAGCCAGAGAAAAAATTCAGATCAGAGCGCCTGATACCAGAGCCCAATCACAGCATTACCCCTAGGCAGCACCCTGAATATGACTGGCCGGCACATAGTCAAAGATAAAGGTGATGCGATCGTCCTTGCCCTTGTTCATCACGCTGTGCTGTTTCTGGTTATTAATCTCGTAGGCCTTGCCCACTTCAAAGCGAAAGGGTTTGCCGTCGATCATAAAGCGGACTCTGGGATTGGTGGTGATAGGAATATGAATTCGGTGCCCGGCATGAAACGAAGGGTGCTTGTCAAAATGCGGAGTAATCAGGCCGCCGGACACCAGCTTGGCTGCCATAGCCCGGATAATGGTGCCCCCTGGTGGATAAAATTCGCGCAGAATCGATTCCATTAATGGCATGGCGGTATCAGCCAGCAGATTCCAGCCGGCCTCTCGAGAAACCTCAATATCTGGCCAGCGCTCGGTATCC
The DNA here is from genome assembly GCA_002334915.1 of Porticoccaceae bacterium UBA2002. Classification (GTDB taxonomy): domain Bacteria; phylum Pseudomonadota; class Gammaproteobacteria; order Pseudomonadales; family Porticoccaceae; genus HTCC2207. The sequence goes on along the minus strand of DDCQ01000107.1, from coordinate 1,918 downwards.
ACAAACAGCATCATCAGTGACTGAGTTTGAGCATGCACATCAAAGGCCTCTTGCCGGTAGCTGTTTTCCAGCCAATACTGATCATCGACAGAGAGAATAACATCCCGCAGTGCAGCGCTATCGACCTGGCCCAGATCACGCAGTGGAATACCTATATCCATCCCGTACCTCATTATTGTTGTTGTGACCAAAAAGATAATCAACATCGACAACGGAGTCAAATAACAATGTACCCCAAAGCGGTTAGACCTGCAGATTTAGCGCCGGGATTTTACGATTAGATAGGCGCCCATGATAATGGCAAAACCCGGAAAGAACGGCACAAAGGGATAGTAGGGAATCAGTGCCTCAACCCATTGCATACTGGCCCCGGAGCTATAGATAGCATCGTAGAACAACCATATCTGATCAGCCCAGAGAGACCCTATGCTGCCTACCAGACCCAGCCCGATAAACAGCCAACCCAATAGTCTTGAGCTATTATTCGTCCTGTCTGCCATTGATATTTCTCCGCTTGTTTAGCCCAGCTCCATAGCCGCTCTATAGCCCTGTTCTATGGCCGCCTCAGTCATGGCGTTAGCCGCGGAATCTGCATTGGCTATGGTAATGCGCCCAAAGGGTCTGCGGGCAATCATATGGGGATAACGCTCGTCGTTATCATCCTCATAAATAGTATCGTAAAGGGGGTTATACCAGTAGGCATAACCATGGGCCCAGCGATTAACGGTAATCCCGGCAATGTCTCTGGCCGGATCAAAGCCCCCCTCCCCAAGCATTTCTCCCAGCTGCTGGCGCACATTGCGCTCAATGGTTTCAAAGGAAGTATTGATCAGTTCATGACGGCCAGCGCGATACTGCTGCTGGGCGCTCAACCCCTGATTGGACTTATGGGGGAAGCGCTCCATATGCACAATAACCGGCTCGTCGGGATTGGCCGCATACTGGTAGTCGCCATAGCTCACTGGAAAATCCAGTGTGGCATTAATATGGTAGCTGCCAGGACACATCACTGCGCCTATGCCCATATTTTTCCATGCCTTCCAGTTGCGCAGGGCAACACTGGTATAAAGAATAGGAACCTTGATCTGAAAGGCCAGTGCCTCCCGCTGAGCTGCTGGCAGCTGCGGACAAAGAGAGGGAATAACCGAATTATTACAGGCCAGCACCGTGCCTCGTGCCTGCACCAGGCTGGCCTGACCATCGCGGATATAGGTGATATTAACCAGCTGCTGCCCTTTTTGCTGTCCTTTTTGTTGCACATTGACCACAGCGCTATTTAAACGCAGGCGCACTGCCGAGGATGGCTGGTCAAGCTGCTGGTAGTCAAACTGGGCTGTGAGCAAATCTTGCATAGTACTGCCGGGGGCCACGGCGGGGATCATGCGTCTCACCAGCTGCCGGGCAATAGAGGCATTGCCATCGGGGAAGTGATGAATATAGGGCTCATCCGGTTCCACATCCGGCAGACCCGCAGCCTCCCAGCCCGGCAAACCGCCAGAGGACATGGCACTAAGCGCAGAGACTGAGTCTATGCCAACTCCGGAGTCCGAGGCCAGATCCTGCAGCACATCAAAAACATCATTTTCGCTAATACCCAGATGTTTGCTAAGAAAATCCCGGTAACTTATAGAATACAGATAGTCATACTTATCCGCGGCGGCCACCTCAGTGGTTTGATCTTCAGTGGTGGTGAGCAGATGAATAAACTGTTTTTTGGCTGCCGGGGAAATAGGCATAGCCTCAACCGCCTGCCGGGCTGTCAGTGGAGATTCCGCCACCGGAATATAGTCCTCAAAACAACCGAGGTCGAAGGGCACCATCCTGGTCTTACCCCATTGCTCGGAACCAAAGTACAGACCGGCGCCAAGACCATACCGAGTATAAAAATTCTGATCATAGGCAGTATCAAAGACATCTA
>DDCQ01000057.1:13199-18726 GCA_002334915.1 Porticoccaceae bacterium UBA2002 | reverse complement strand
TGGCGATGCGGCCAGGGCCCAGAGTCTGTTTGAAGATAGCCAGTGGCGCGGCAGCGCCGCCTATATCGCCGGTGATTACGAAAGTGCCATTGGCGAATTTATTAATCAGGATAGCGCCGATGGCCATTACAATCGGGGCAATGCCCTGGCTAAAGCTGGCGACCTGGATGCAGCTATTGAAGCCTACGATCAGGCGCTTGAACTTCAGTCAGAGATGGAAGATGCTCAGGCCAACCGCGATCTGATTGAAAAACTAAAACAGCAGCAGGAGCAACAAAAGCAGGAGCAGTCATCGGATCAAAATAACCAGCAGAATCAAGATCAGCAGCAACCTGACTCCAACCAACAGCAGAAGCAGGATCAAAACCAAGATCAGAGTGAAGAGCCTCAGCCAAGCCAAGATAAAGAGCCTCAGCCAAGCCAGGATAAAGAGCCTCAGCCAGAGCAAGGTGAGCCTCAGCCAGAGCAAGGCGAGCCTCAGCCAGAGCAAGATGAGCCTCAGCCAGAGCAAGGTGAGCCTCAGCCCCCAACCCAGGAACCCAGCGAAGAAGAAAAACAAAATCAACAGGAGATCGAGCAGATGCTGCGCCAGGTACCCGACGATCCGGGCGGCCTACTGCGAGAAAAATTTCGCTACCAGTCACGACAACGTGCACTGGAGCAACGACGACCCAAACCACCCAACGAGCAAGAGCGCTGGTAAATGAAAGTACAGTCTTTAAAAATATTTATCGCCCTATGGCTACTGGCAGTCTCAGTATTGAGCTGGGCAGAACTTACCGCCAGAGTTGATCGCAATATTTTAGATACCAATGAAACAGTGCAGCTAGTGGTGCGCTACAGTGGTCAGGCAATTACCTCAGAGCCTGACTTTACAGTTTTGCAAAAAGACTTCGATATACTCAGCAGTAATCGCCAACAGCAGTATTCCTGGACCAATGGCCAGTCTCAGTCCTATACCGACTGGAATATGGTGCTTATGCCTAAGCGCAGTGGCGTGATTTTAATTCCCTCTATCAGCTACAAAAACGAAGTCAGCAATGCGCTGGAAATAACCGTGCGTGCAGTCAACAAGATTACCGCCGGAGCCGGCAAACAACCCCTGTATACCGAGACTCTGGTAGATAGAGAGGCCGTGTATATTCAGCAACAGATTATTCTCACCCAGCGGCTGTATACCTCAGTACAGCTGCAAGATTTAAGTCTATCTGATCTGCAGATTACCGATGCCCTGGTGCAGCGTATTGGCGAAAACCAGTTTCAAAAAATGATCAACGGCCGCAACTATCTTGTTATCGAAGTCAAGTATGCCCTGTTCCCCCAGGTCGGCGGCAAACTGGATATTCCGGCCATGCGTTTTGGCGCATTTGAAAGTAGCAGCCGACAGTTTGGTGCCTTTTCCAGCCGCGGCAAGCAGCTATTTCGCAACACTCAGCCTAAGACCATTGATGTAATGGCTAAACCTGCCCATATACCGCCAGCTGAATGGATGCCCAGTAGTAAAGTCGAACTGCGACAGCAGTGGAGCAGCGATCTTAAAGATTTAAAATTGGGTGAGCCAATCACCCGCACTATTACACTGAGCGCCCAGGGTCTCACCGGAGCTCAGATTCAGCCACTGCCGAGCACCGACAGCCCGGATTATAAAATTTATCCAGACCAACCAAAAATTGAAGAGCAGGTGAGCTCCGCTGGCATTCTTGGCATACGCACAGAAACCCTGGCTCTGGTACCCAATCGTATGGGAGAGATGGTTCTGCCACCCATTGAAGTGCGCTGGTGGGATACAGAAAAGCAGCGTATGCAGACTAGCGCACTACCAGCGGTAACATTGCAGGTCGGCGCTGCCGCCACTATTGCATCAGCGCCCCAGTCTCAGCTGCAGCCAGATGCGTCGAGTACACCACTGGCACTGACACCCCTGAGCATAGAGCCACAAAACCCAGAACCATCAGCACTGATCAAATGGTCGCTGGCGTTTAATGCACTGCTGCTCACCGCACTGATTACCCTGATTATAATGCGTAAAAACCAGCCCAGAGAGCACATCCCTCAACAGGCAGCTGATAATAGTCTNNNNCCCAGCAGTTTAAGGCAGCTAGCAGAGCAATTGCGAGACGATGACTTAAGGCTAGCCTTCGAGCAACTGGATCGTCAGCTTTACAAGGACGATAATGCAGCTGACAACCTGGATCTTAAACAGCTTATCAAGCAGCTTAGGGCCGCATCTTTAAAGCTGGGAACTGAAACCAACAAACTGCCTAAGGGACAGAGGTTAAATCCCCTGTATCCCGGCGGTAAACTGTCATCCTAAATGTCTGTATCGCAGCAGCAAAGTCAGTTTAAAATAACCACAACAATAATTAGAGGACGCAAGCAAAATGTCTGAGCAGCCCCAGCACCACTCGGTTGAAAACCCCAGCCCACAGGATCACAATGACCAGAAAACTCTAACCACGCAAAATGCCGCCGACTATTGGCATTCCAATTTACGCTTGCTGGCAAAGCTATTAACAGTCTGGTTTGTGGTTTCATTTGGCTGCGGGATTCTTCTGGTCGACTGGCTGGATCAGTTTACATTCTTTGGTTTTAAACTGGGTTTCTGGTTTGCCCAGCAGGGTGCTATCTATGTATTTGTTGCACTGATATTTATTTACGCCTGGCGAATACAAACTATTGAACGCCAATTTGGCGTCGATGATGATGAGGGTTCTCTATGAGCACTCAGCTACTGACTTATTTATTTGTAGGTGCCTCGTTTGCGCTCTATATAGGTATCGCTGTCTGGTCCCGTGCCGGCTCTACCAAAGATTTCTATGTGGCTGGCGGTGGAGTTCACCCTGTGGTCAATGGCATGGCCACCGCAGCCGACTGGATGAGTGCGGCTTCGTTTATTTCCATGGCTGGCATTATTTCCTTTATGGGTCGCGACGGCTCTGTCTATCTGCTTGGCTGGACCGGTGGTTATGTATTGCTGGCACTTCTTATGGCACCCTATCTGCGCAAGTTTGGCCGTTTTACGGTGCCTGACTTTATCGGCGAGCGCTACTATTCCAAGACAGCTCGCATGGTCGCGGTTGTCTGCCTGATCTTTGTGTCCTTTACCTACGTGGCTGGTCAGATGCGCGGTGTGGGTATCGTATTTTCACGCTTTCTGGAAGTGGATGTAGAAACCGGCGTTATTATCGGTATGGCCGTGGTATTTATGTATGCGGTTCTAGGGGGCATGAAAGGTATTACCTACACCCAGGTGGCCCAGTACTGCGTGCTGATTTTTGCCTATATGGTACCGGCTATTTTTATCTCCATAATGATTACAGGCAACCCCATTCCCCAACTGGGCTTTGGCTCTGAGGTAGCCGATGGCTCGGGACTCTCTGTGTTGCAAAAACTTGATTCCGTGCTGACCGATCTGGGATTTAGCGCCTATACCCAGGGCAGCAAATCAACCATAGATGTATTTGCTATTACTGCCGCCCTGATGTTTGGCACCGCTGGTCTACCCCATGTGCTGGTGCGTTTTTTCACTGTGCCCAAAGTCTCTGATGCGCGGAAATCTGCTGGCTATGCACTAGCTTTTATCGCCATTCTTTACACCACGGCACCAGCCGTCGCCTCCTTTGCCCGTCTTAATCTGGTGGACACGGTTCACAATACCAGCTATGAGCAGGCACCTCAGTGGTTTAGCAACTGGGAGAGTACTGGCCTGGTGGAATGGCAGGACAAAAATAATGATGGTGTTATGCAGTACAGCGCAGGTGCAGCTAATGAAGTAAAAATTGACCGCGACATTATGGTGCTGGCCAACCCAGAGATCGCGAATCTACCCGGCTGGGTGATTGCGCTAGTCGCTGCTGGCGGTGTGGCTGCCGCCCTGTCAACGGCTGCTGGCTTGCTACTGGTGATATCCAGTTCAATATCCCATGATTTACTCAAGCAAACTCTAATGCCGTCTATCACTGAAAAACAGGAGCTGCTATTTGCCAGAATGGCCGCTGCGGTGGCCGTCTGCATTGCTGGTTTATTTGGTATCTATCCACCAGCCTTTGTGGCACAGGTGGTCGCCTTTGCCTTTGGACTGGCGGCCGCTTCTTTATTCCCTGCCATTGTGCTTGGCATCTTTAGTAAACGCATCAATAAACAGGGTGCCATAGCCGGCATGCTGCTGGGATTAATCTTTACCTTTGTCTATATTCTGTACTTTAAATTTATCTCGCCAGAACTGAACAGTGCCGAAAACTGGTTGCTGGGCATTTCTCCCGAGGGGATTGGCTTTATTGGTATGCTGCTAAATATCGCCGCCGCATTTGCAGTTAGTCGCTTCACTGCCCCACCCCCAGTCGAGGTGCAGAATCTGGTCGATGATATCCGTATCCCCAGTGGTGCGGCAGTTGCCCATAGCCATTAAAGAGTTTCAAGCTTTTAAAAAAGAGGAGGCTGTGCAAGCCTCCTTTAAATAGGATTAGATAGTGCCCAGGCGAAAGGTGCTAACGGGCATTAGCACCCCAGAACATCCAATAAAATACAATCCAAGAAAATTTAAAGAAAAATCAAAGTCTGGTCGCCTGAACATCAGCCCGGATCGTGCAGGATCGGCGGACTGATACTTAAAGACTAGTCCAAAGTTTTAGCCTTTGCCCGGCAAAGCTCAGCAAATCTTGAAATAAGATTGAGACTGGCAAATTACAGAGACTTTGAGACTATTTCTTGCAAGTCTTTCACCAGATTTGGCTCTTTAGCAATATCCTGTAATGCATTTTGCATAAGCTGACGATTGGGCTCAGGGAACTTCTTCCACTTGGTCAATGGTGTTACCAGCCGCGCGGCAACCTGAGGATTGACCGTATTCAAGGCGAGAATCTGCTCGGTTAAGAACCTGTATCCAGACCCATCCTGACTGTGGAAATTCACATGGTTGGCGCTGGCAAAGGCACCGATCAGGCTGCGGATTTTATTGGGGTTGGTCATGGTAAATGCTTTGTGATCCATCAGTTCAATCACCCGCTGCAGACCATTGGCCTGAGTGTTGGTGGCCTGAATCTGTAACCAGAGGTTCATTACCAGCGCTTCATCTCTAAATTTTTGCTCAAATAAATTCAGGGCCTGACTCGCGTAATCAGAGGCCTCTGGGCAGTTGACCAGAGCAGACAGGGCAGCCGCCTGATCAGTCATATTGTCAGCATTTTGAAACTGAGCCCAGGCCAGCTCAATACCAGTGCCTACCAACATAAGATAACCCAGCGCTGCATTTTTAAGGCTGCGGCTACCCATCTGCTCAACATTGGGTTTATAGGCCTGGTCAGTTATATTCTGCTGGTAGACCACCTGCAACTCATCCATCAGGCAGCCAGCTAAGGCTGTGCGCATAAATAATCTGGCATCATGAATGGCGTCCACATAGATAGTTTCAGCCTCCTCATGGAGCAGCGACTCAGAGGGCAGCTGAAGCATCAGGGCTACCATAGCTGGATCTAGAGAGGTATCTGTCAACAGGGCCTTAAATGCCTCTACCAACTCCCCATCCACA
>DDCQ01000057.1:0-13106 GCA_002334915.1 Porticoccaceae bacterium UBA2002 | reverse complement strand
CGGGGCGGAAAAGCCGCGCAGCAGCGAAGGTACCGGCTCTTGTTTAATATTTTCAATCACCAGCTGCTGGCTGGCCTCGGTTATCTCAAACACCGTCTCAGTCTGCCCTGCGGCATTGAGCTGCATATCGACACCATCGGCGCCCACCAGACCCAGCTTAACTGGAATAACCAGAGGCAGCTTTTCACTCTGACCCGGGGTGGCCGGGCAACTCTGCTGAAAATCCAGGGTATAGGTATTGGCTGCGGCATCATATTCCGATCGCACCCTAACAACCGGGGTGCCAGCCTGTTTATACCAGCGGCGGAACTGAGTGAGGTCGCGGCCACTGGCATCTTCCATTGCGCTGACAAACTCCTCAATAGTGACTGCCTGACCATCATGGCGATCAAAATACAGATCTGTAGCTTTGCGATAGGTCTCAGCACCCAGCAAGCTGTGATACATGCGCACAATCTCGGCGCCTTTTTCATACACAGTCAATGTGTAAAAATTATTGATCTCCATATAGGAGTCCGGCTGCACCTGATGGGCCATAGGGCCACCGTCTTCAGCAAACTGATGAGTGCGCAAATAAGATACATCTTCAATGCGCTTTACCGTTGGACTGTTCATATCCGCTGAGAACTGGCAGTCGCGAAATACGGTAAAGCCCTCTTTTAAACTGAGCTGAAACCAGTCTCGCAAATTGACCCGATTACCGGACCAGTTATGGAAATATTCATGGGCCACAATACCCTCGACCCGCAAAAAAGAGGCGTCGGTGGTGGTTTTTGGATTGGCCAGTACCGCAGAGGTATTAAAGATATTCAGACCTTTGTTTTCCATGGCTCCCATATTGAAATCATCCACCGCCACAATCATAAAAATATCCAGATCGTACTCACGGCCATAGACTTCCTCATCCCAGCCCATAGAGTTTTTTAGCGACAGCATGGCGTGGTCACACTTATCCAGATCTTTCTCTTCAACAAAAATCTGTAATGGGATCTCACGCCCGGACATAGTGGTAAAACTATCTTCAACCACCGACAAAGTTCCAGCCACCAGGGCAAACAGATGGGATGGCTTTTTAAATGGGTCGTGCCAGGTCACCGTATGGCGGCCGGCATCCAGATCAGCGCGCTCTATGGCATTGCCATTGGACAGCAACACTGGATATCTGGCCTTATCCGCCACTATCTTTACGGTGAACACGGACATAATATCCGGGCGATCAGGGAAGTAGGTAATGCGGCGGAAACCCTCAGCTTCGCACTGAGTGCAGTACATGGTGCGCGACCGGTAGAGTCCCATCATGGAGGTATTTAGCTGGGGCTGGATCAGCACCTCAGTGCTGACAACACAGCTATCAGGCAGATCGGGAAGGCTCAGCAAGTTATCAGAGAGGCTGTAGGCATTGCTATCCAGGCGCTGACCATCCACGGCGATCCACTGCAGCTGCACATCACCTTTGCTATTGAGTTCTAGTGCGCCAGTTTTATCGCTGCTATCTGGATTGCGTCGCACTGCCATCTTGGTAGTAACCCTGGTTTGCTCGTCACCCAGATCAAACAGCAGATCTGTGGTGTCTACCAAAAATGGTGAGACCTGATAATCCTTGAGATAAATCGTTTGCGGTAGCGCGTCTTTCACTGGGGGTTTCCTTAAATTAAATGATACTGAACTGTACGTTGTAAGCAGTGTATTTGCGGATATTGATTACGCCTGCATCGAGAATAAGATACTGCCCTTTTATACCTTTTAAAACACCCTCAACCAGGGGTTGCTTATCGAGATTAAAGCTCTTCACTTTTTCCGGGAATTCATGCACTGGGAAATTAATCTCTGTGGTGGTCTCATTGTAGAGGCGCTGCAAGGCCTGCAACCCAAACTCCTGTTCAAGCAATTCTAGACCAGATTCGGCCTTGGCGAGCAGATCATCGCGAATCGCAGCTAAATCCACAGACTCGGCATTACCTTTAAGCATCTTTTGCCAGCTGGTTTTGTCGGCCACAAACTCGCGAATACAGTCTTCAATCAGCCCCGCCTGATAGCGGGTCTGCACTCTGAAAATCGGCAGACCCTGGGTGGCCCCCTGATCAATCCAGCGGGTGGGCAGCTGAGTACCTCTGGTAATACCTACCTTTACGCCGGAACTATTGGCCAGATAAACAAAGTGGTCGGTAAAACAATACTTCTCACCCCAGGCCGGATCCCGGCAGGTGCCATGGTGAAAATGGCATCGCTCCGGACTCATAATGCAGGTATCACACTGGGGCAGCTTGGTAAAACAGGGGTAACAGTAGCCCTGGCTAAAGCTCTTTTTGGAGCGGCGCCCACAGTGAATACAGTGGATATCACCAATATGCTCAATGGCAATGCTCTCGCCTATGGCTTCATTGAGCGGGACTCGATGATCGTCCAGCGGAAGCTGATAAGAGACGGTATCACCAAGGGTTACTTCCATTTTTGCCAGATGACCTGTGAACTGTGTCGACATTATTCTTTCCACCTAATGGGTTTTTGCTCTTCAGTGCTGGCAGCCGCCGGCTCGCAGGCAGCGGACTTAGGAGGCACATAGCCGGTGCGCTGATCGGCGGGCTTGCGCTCATCATAGGCAATAACGGCCTGTATGCAGAGTTCTTTTTGGCCATCAGACAGAGCCCTCCCGTCCGGCCACTTACCTACCTCAATTGCCCGCTTGAGACTCTCGTAAATCTCCGGGGTAATGCTATCGAGCAACTGTCGCAAATCCATAGTTAACTACTCTCTACCTTAGTTTTTCCGCTGTCAGGTCCGGCCATTGGATCCAAATACTGACCCAAGCAAGCCAAATACCAAACCCAGCAACATGCCGATCAGCAAGCCGCCAACATGGGCTCCATTGGCTACACCAACCCCCAGCACTAGCTCCAAAATACCTGTCATGCCCACTAGCAGCCAGACCAGCATAAACCCCAGAATACCAGGCGGCAGCTGCAGCAGGTGCTGGCGATCAAACTGACCCTTGACCCAAATATAGCCAAGCAGCGCGTAAACCACACCTGACATGCCGCCAAAGTTACCACTGCCCTGCCAGCTATACTGAATAAGATTGGAGACTGCACCGGTCACCAAAACCAGCAGCAATAGATGCAAAGAGCCATATAAGCGCTCTAGTCGCGCCCCGAGCAGGGCCAGCCACAGGCAGTTAAACGCGAGATGCATCAGGCCAAAGTGCAGGAAAATCGGGGTGACCAGTCGCCAATACTGGCCCTCAGCCAAGCCTCCAGCCATTAGTGCACGGGCTACAGGGAATGCAAAACTGGTCGCAGCAGCCCCCAGCAGACAGCCCAATAGCAACAGCGACACCGCAGGATGCAGTTTGGCAGCAAGCCACCATCTGGCGTTGTTGGACATAGGGAATTCCTAATCAGTTGCTTTTTTTACGCCCAGTCGGCTGCCCCAGCCCAGTTTGGAGCGGCAGACACCATAAAAATTATTGTCTTTGGGGTGAATCAGCAAAATATCATTTTCGTGCTTTTTGATGGTAATTATATCCCCGGGCTCAGTGCCAAAATCATTGTGTCCATCGCAGGTAATCAGCGGGTGCAGTTCGTTTCTTGAGCTAACCCTGATCTCTATTTTGGCGCCTCCATGCAAAACAATTGGGCGGCTGCTCAATGTATGGGGGTTTAGCGGCACCACCACCATGGCATCCAGCTCGGGGAATAGCAGCGGCCCACCGGCGCTAAGGGCATAGGCGGTTGAACCCGTAGGGGTGGAGACAATTAAACCATCGGAGCGCTGGCTGTACACAAACTCACCATCCACATAGAGTTCAAAGGCCATCATGCGCACCGACATACCAGGGTGCATCACAATATCGTTAACTGCAGTGCCTGTACCTATCTCAGTGCCATTGCGGGTCACTGTGGTTTCAAGGAGAAAGCGCCTGGTCTGTTTACACTCGCCATTCAGCACCGGCCACACCCGCTCTTCAATTTCATCGGGAGAGATATCGGTCAAAAAGCCCAGTCGCCCGCGGTTTATCCCCAGCAGAGGAATACCGCAGGCAGCCATTTTACGGCAGGCGCTCAGCATGCTGCCGTCGCCACCCACCACAATTCCAAGATCTATAGCACCGGGAAACTGGTCGATCGGCAGAACCTTGTCGAGCTGCCAATTCACCAGGCTCGCGGCCTGCTCCTCGTAGACCACCTCACGACCCTGGGCGCGCAGAAAGGCTTCTAGCTTCTGCAGAGACTCCACTACCTCAGGGACATCCAGGCTGCCTAGTAATCCGATACGCTGAAAATGGGACATAGCATGCTTCTTTAAAAAGTGTTTTTACGATTATACAGACTGTGGCCAGATTTCACTTAATTTCAGGCATAATAGCGGCAATCAGGTTGGATATTAAATTATGACTGCAGCCCAAAAAAGTATCGTCCTTATAGGCATGCCCGGCGCAGGCAAGAGCACCATTGGTATTCTGCTGGCCAAAGAACTGGGACTAGACTTTATTGATACAGATATCAGTATTCAGGTGCGCTGGGGCAAAACTCTGCAGCAAATCACCGATGAATCTGGTTATTTGGTTCTGCGCGACTATGAAGAACAGGTTCTGCTAAGTGAAGATATTGACCACAGAGTAGTCGCCACTGGAGGAAGTGCAGTCTATTCCGAAGCCGGAATGGCGCGCTTAAAAGCCAGCGCAACGGTGATTTTCCTCTATGTATCACTGCCCGTATTAGAGCGGCGGGTCACCAACTTTGATAGCCGCGGTATAGCCCGACGTCCGGAGCAGAGTTTTGAAGAGTTATTTGCCGAGCGCGGCGAGCTCTATCAGCGCTATGGGGATATAAGTATCGACTGCAGCCACCTCAGTGTTAATGAGGCGCTGCAGGCTGTGTTGGAGGCGCTTCGGGACTCAGCTATTTGAGTACCGACAGAATCGAGCTACCCAGATAATCGATATTACTTGAGTTGATACCCGCCAGATTGACCCGGCTGGACGACACAATATAGACCCCATATTCTTCACGCAGCTGGTCCAGCTGTGCTGTGTTTAAGCCCAAAAATGAAAACATACCTCTCTGCTGCTTGATATGGCTGAAATCGATACCAGCGGCATTGTTCTGGATACTGTCTGCCAGCAAACTGCGCATGGACTGAATTCTCTCGCGAACCTCAGTTAACTCGGCTTCCCAGTTAGCTCGCAACTGCTGATCACCCAGTATCAGTGATACCAGCAAGGCTCCGTGGGCCGGTGGCATGGAATAAATCTGCCGCGCCACAGACATAGCCTGAGCCGCAACAATATCCGCCTGCTCTGGAGTTTCAGCGATAAAAGTAATTGACCCTGTGCGCTCGCGATAGAGGCCAAAGTTTTTCGAGCAGGACGAGGCAATAACCAGTTCTGGAAGTCGCTCTGCCATCATGCGCAGACCATAGGCATCCTCTTCAAGGCCATCCCCCAGCCCCTGATAGGCTGTATCTATAAAGGGCACAAAGCCGCGCTCCAGCGCCAGGTCGGCAATCAGATCCCACTGCTCATGGGTTAAGTCTGCACCGGTGGGGTTGTGGCAGCAGCCATGCAACAGCACCATATCCCCGGCAGGCACCTGACGCAGAGTCTCCATCATAGCGTCGGTTTCAACCTGATGGCTGTCGCGATTGTAGTAAGGGTATTCCTTAATCTCAAAACCGGCACTGCCCAGCAGAGGAATATGATTGGGCCAGGTGGGTACACCTACCCAGAGTTTGGCATCTGGACGCGCCCGCTGAATAACCTCAGCACCCACGCGCAGTGCACCTGAACCGCCCGGCGCCTGAATGCTTTTGATGCGCCCGGCATTGAGAATACTGTGGTCAGCACCAAACAGCAGTTCCAGAATGCGCTGGTTATAGTCTGGGTCTCCGGCAATGCCCTGATAGGCTTTGGTTGTCTCAAGTTGCATTAGCTGGGTTTCTGCCTCTTTGACAGAAGTCATCACCGGCGTATGGCCCCGATCATTCATATAGACGCCAACGCCTAGATCAATTTTATTAGTGCGGGCATCTGCTCTAAATGCAGCCATCAACCCCAAAATGGGGTCCATAGCCACGGGATTCAAACTTTCAAACATTGCGGTTTCCTGAAGTTGGGTTGGGGACAGTAAAATTTGGCCGCTAGTTTACTATGGATCGATAAATATTTTTAGCGATTTGCGTTTAGAAAGCCGATTACCGAGTTATTAAACTGCTCTGGCTTTTCAGCATGCAACCAATGACCGGCGCCCTCAATTATCTCAAGTTCAGAGGCGGGAAATAGCGAACTGATCAGTGGCCGGTGTTTATCCTGAATATAGGCCGACAGTTCGCCCTTCAAGAATAAGCAGGGCCCAGCAAAAGGAGGACCCTCGGGGGCATCCACCAGGCTGTTGCTGTAGTTGGCCACAATGGATGCAACATTGAGCTTAAGGCTTAAACCGCCATGACTATCGCGCTGCAGATTTTTTAGTATAAAGCCCCTGGTAGCCATATCGGGAATATAGCCCGCCAGTATCTGGTCTGCGACAGTGCGACTCTCGACAGTACTGTTGTGCAATTCACTAAGAGCATCCACCACATGGCTGTTTGCCTGGGGGTAATTGACTGGCGCTATATCGGCCACCACCAGACTGCACACGCGATCTGGCCAGATCTGCGCTACCTGCATGCCAATCTTGCCGCCCAGTGAATGGCCAATCAGATGTGATTTGGATAACCCAAGGTCATCCATAAGCTCGACAATATCCCCAGCCATTAGAGGGATAGTCATCATTTCCTCATGGGGTGAGTCTCCATGGTTGCGCAGATCCACAGAGATAACGCGGTAGTCTGCCGACAGCTCTCGGGCCAGATTGCCCAGATTACTCAGCGAACCAAACATGCCATGCATCAGAATAACCGCAGGTTTAGCGTCCGATTCTGCTGCGCCCTTATCAGGGGCACCCTGCTCTACATAGTTCAGCTTCATTAATTGCTCTGGGATTACCCTTAAATTGCAGATTTACTGGGCCGCGCGTTTGCGATACTTCTCTTTGTTTTTACGCCCCTGTTCATAGAGCATGGGACGCAAGCTGCGGCGCAGGCCAGGGAATAAATAACTTAACGTGGTCATTTTGGCACCAAAGGTCGGCATGGAAATCTCCGTCGCTTCGCCAGCAGCCAAAGCCACCACCGCGTCGGCCACCTGCTCCGCCGAGCTCATGGGCTGGGAGAACACAATATCTTCAACCTGATCTATCTCATCCATAATAAAGCCAGTATCGACCGGACCAGGAGAAACCACACCCACATGGATATTAGCCTCTTTTAACTCATCGGCAAGGGCATAGGTAAAGGCACGAAGCCCCGCCTTGGTGCTGGAATAAGTGGCAGCACCCTGCAGAGGCGCACGGCCAGCCAGAGAACCAATGTTGACGATGGCACCAGAGCCGGCGCGGCGTAAGAAGGGAATAGCGGCACAGGACAACACAATGGGTGCACGCAGATTAATATCAACCATAGCAGCAACCTCTTCCGGCGCCACAGTCTCAAGATCACCGCGAGCATGCATACCGGCATTGTTAATCACCACATTCACCTGACCAAACTTGGTCTCAGCTTTTTTCAGCAGCTTGATACAGTCATTGGAATCTGCCACGTCCATAGCCACAGTCAGCACTTCGCAGCCCATACCGCGCAGTTCTTTGGAAATCTTATTCAGCCCGGCACGACCCCGCGCGACCAGCACCAGCTTCGAATTTAGTGCAGCAAATGCCCGGGCACAGGCTGCACCCACTCCTGCAGAGGCGCCAGTAATAACCACTGTCTTGCCCGCAAAATTTCTGTTCATTTTTAAACCTTTTTATTTTAATTTTTCTAATTACAGCAGATCGGCCAATGCACCTTCGAGTAGAGGATACTGGAAGTTAAAACCACTGTCTTGAACTTTACGCGGAATTACCCTCTGACCCTGCAATAGCAACTCTTCACCCATTTGCCCAAACAGTAGTTTAACCACTGGCCCAGGCATGGGAAAAATAGCAGGCCGATGCAAGGCTGCGCCCAATGCCCGGGTAAAGTCACGATTGCGCACAGGATTGGGGGCCGTTGCATTGACTGGGCCACTGAGTTCAGCCTTGTCGACAGAATATAAAATTAAAGCCACCATATCGCTGATATGAATCCAGGGCATCCACTGCCGGCCATCGCCCACCGGCCCTCCGAGGCCCAACTTAAAGGGTGGCAACATCTTGGCCAGAGCCCCCTCCTCGCCCAGCACAATGCCAGTGCGCAAACGCACCAGCCTGATGCCCAGTGACTCGAAAGGCGCCGCACTCTTCTCCCAGCTTTTACAGAGCTGATGGGAGAAGTTATCCACCGCAGCCGCTGATTCATCGACAGGCTTATCCTGGGCATTGCCTGCCCCGTAGTAACCTATTGCCGAGCCACTGACCAGCACCTCGGGTTGCTGCTCTCTGGCAGCGAAAAACTGATATAGGGCCTCGGTGGTTGCCACCCGACTACTGATAAATTTTTGCTTCCGAGCCTCAGTCCAGCGGCCAGCCGCTAAAGGTTCCCCGGCGAGGTTAACCACAGCATCTACAGCCTGATCGTCGCCAAGCCTATCCAGCGACTCTATCAGCCTGACCTCGGCGGGCAACCTGCGGGCCGCGGCGACAGTATCACGGGTCAATACCACAACCTGCCAGCCCCGAGCACTAGCCTCAGTGCTAAGATGGCGGCCAATAAAGCCAGTTCCACCAGTGATTAATATAGTCTTTATAAGGCCTCTCCTATTGGCGTTTTATACGAGCCAAAATCCATTAATGACCACAATAATTATTTTGCTCCCCAGTCAGTGTATTGCTATTATAGTTGATCCCTGAAGTTAATAATTTTCCCTACAAACAAACACCACCGGGCATTTATATGAGTCTTGCTGATAGAGTATTGGCGGTAAACAACGATCTTCCCATTCGCACCGATGAGCCGGTGCACAGCGGCAAAGTGCGCTGCGTCTACTGGCTGACCGCAGCCGATAGCCACCGTCTGATCGCTGAACATAATTACGATGTAGCTCCAGATGCGCCGCTGGCCATTATGGTTATCAGTGACCGTATTTCAGCTTTCGAATGCATCTGGCATGGCGAAGGTGGCATGAATGGTATTCCAGGTAAAGGGGCTGCACTCAACGCCATCTCTAACCAGTGGTTTAAGCTATTTCGTGAGAAGGGACTGGCTGACAGCCATATTCTCGATGTTCCCCACCCTCTGGTGTGGATTGTGCAAAAGGCCCGTCCGGTAATGATTGAAGCCATCTGCCGCCAGTATATTACCGGCTCTATGTGGCGCTCCTACGCTAAGGGCGAGCGCGATTTCTGCGGCATACAGATAGCCGAAGGCCTGGAGCGCGATCAGAAGCTCCCCGAGCTACTGATCACTCCCTCCACCAAAGGTATTCTCACTGGTATACCAGGTGTTCCAGAGGTCGATGATGTCAATGTCTCGCGTGCGGATATCGAGAACAACTACCAGAGCTTTAAATTTAATTCTCACGACGATATTGATATCTATGAGAAATTGCTGGGTGAAGGCTTTGACGTAATCAGTGACGAGCTGGCCAAGCTGGACCAGATATTTGTCGACACAAAGTTTGAATTTGGCTATGTCACCGACCGTGCTGGCAACGAAAAACTGATCTATATGGATGAAGTCGGCACCCCAGATTCATCGCGTATCTGGGATGGTCCAAGTTACCGAGAGGGTAAGGTGGTAGAGAACTCCAAAGAGGGTTTCCGCCAGCTGCTGCTCAGCCACTTCCCAGATCCGGATATTTTGCTGGACAAAAACCGTATGGATGAGCGCCGCGCTCTAGCTGAAGATAATGACCTGCCAGAGTCAGTGATGATGGCAGTATCAGAAACCTATGTCAGCATGGCCGAGAAAATTACCGGCCAGCCACTGGTTATCTCCGATAACCCTAAAGCAGAGATTATTGAGATTCTCCAAGAAAAGTACGGGCTAATCGACTAGCATTCGATAATATTGACTGGCACCTCGAGAACATGAGTTGCCAGTCCGCCCCGCGACGTTTCCTTGTAGCGCTTATTCATATCCTCACCCGTCTTGCGCATGGTACGAATCACCTTGTCGAGGGACACAAAATGCGAGCCATCGCCGCGCAGAGCCATGCGCGCCGCATGTATCGCTTTGACCGAAGCCATGGCATTACGCTCTATACAGGGCACCTGCACCAGCCCGCCCACCGGGTCACAGGTGAGTCCAAGATTATGCTCCATACCAATTTCCGCAGCATTCTCAACCTGAGCAGGGCTGCCACCCAACACCTCAGCCAATGCGCCGGCAGCCATAGAACAGGCAGAACCCACCTCCCCCTGACAACCTACCTCTGCTCCGCTGATAGAAGCATTCTTTTTATATAGAATACCAATGGCAGCAGCAGTCAGCAGAAACCTCACCACCATCTCATCCGAGGCGCCGGGAACAAATCTCATATAGTAGTGCAGTACAGCCGGAATAATACCCGCCGCCCCATTGGTAGGCGCAGTCACCACCCGGCCGCCGCCGGCATTTTCTTCATTCACAGCCAGAGCATAGAGAGTGACCCAATCCAGCACCGATAGTGGATCCGCCATAGCCGCCTCTGGTCTATGCAGTAACTGTTGGTGCAGCTCGCGGGCACGGCGAGGCACATTGAGACCACCAGGCAGAATGCCGCCATTGGCAATACCATTGCCAACACAGGCCTGCATAACAGCCCATAGATGCAGCAAGCCGTCCCTGGTCTCCTGCTCAGAGCGCCAGGCTTTTTCGTTTTCAAGCATGACATCAGAGATGCTCAGCCCCTGCTCAGTGCATAGCTGTAACAACTCATTGGCACTGTCAAAACCATAGGTCAGCTGCTTGCTATCCTCCACTATGCAGTCTGAGCCCGTTGCAAACTCATCAACCACAAAACCACCACCTACCGAGAAAAAGGTGCGCTTACTGAGCTCAGCGCCGGCCTGATCAAAAGCCGTAAAAATCATACCGTTGGGATGGAACGCCAGCGCCTTGCGGCGGTGCAGTTTAAAGTCCAGATCATGATTGTAGTTAATTGCATGCTCCCCCAGCAGACAGAGACGTCCGTTGTCACGGATAGCCGCCACTCGTCCGGCAATAGAAGGCACATCCACCTGATCCGGAAGCTCTCCTTCTAACCCCAGCAATACTGCCTTGGGCGTGCCATGTCCTTTGCCCGTAGCCCCCAGAGAGCCATAGAGCTCAGCAGTTATGCGGCTGACCTGATTGAGAATCCCATCAGACTTAAGAGCCCGGACAAATTGATTGCCCGCCAACATAGGCCCAACCGTATGGGAACTCGAAGGGCCTATACCCACTTTAAATAAATCAAATGCACTTATAGCCATGCTCTAAATCTCTACTCTTAATCTCTAGCACAATCGCCCCCAACAACCTGGGCAGAACTCAAGGCCTATTCAAGGCCCCCGTAACATTTAAAAATAGACTATGAATAACCGTTTAGCGATATCTCAATGTTCGAGGCTGCAGATATTAAGGGCCCGTGATATTCACCGTGATAACAAAACCGACCAGAGTATGGCTGTACCCGCCAAAGTGGATAAAAACTTCCTGAAACTATTACATTTACTGGATGTTTGAGTTAGAGTCTTGCGTTTCCAAACCGATGTGGCAGCAAGTAATGACCGAACAACAAAGTATTAATATCGATGCACGCAAGCTATTTAATTTGGGCGCGAACTTATTAGTGGCCGCCTTTGTCAGGCAAAAACCGGAGGCAGCTAAAAAGCTGTTTAAGGACCTGAAACAGGGTATCAAGGTAAGCTCCGGACAGCTAACCTCAGAAAACTCAGGCGCCGTTATTCCCATTAAATTAGAGCTAGACCGCAGCGAGTATCGCGGGCAGTTTAACTTTCCCAACTTTGATATCGCCATCAGGTCACTGTTGCAAAAATTTGAAACCGAGGTGCGCAAAGATAAAGAACTTAAAGAACTGCGTACCCTTACTAATGAGGCCAATGGTGGCATTCTGTTTAATCTCCCGAGCGGTGTTGAGATCGATGGCGAAATCAATGTATTGATGATGTCGGTAGAACCCCATGACGACTGTCTGGTGGTGCGCCTGATGTTTATGGATCCCGCCCAGTTTGAAATCTAGGAAACCCTGAAATAAAGGCTCTGGATAATGACTACTAGATTACAGGACTTCAGCGATAAGCTAGCAGCTATAATGCCAGAGATTGGCAGCGACCGCCTACCCTCACTGCTCCTGAGTATGCTTAAAGGTATGGTGCCTTTCGACAATGCACTTATTATCCATTATTACCGCAGTGAAATACCCCAGGTTCATTACAACGATATTCCTCCGCTGGAGAGAGAGAGTCAGATTGATCTGTTTATCAATGGCGCCTATCTCCTGGACCCTTTTTATCGCGCCGCCGTCGATGCAAAGCAATCTGGACTGCACAGACTGAGCGACCTGGCACCTGAGGGTTTTGAAAAAACCGAGTACTACCGCAGTTATTTCAAGCATACGGAAATCAAGGATGAAATTGGCTATATTGTTCATATTGCCCCGCATCAGTTTCTGAATATTTCTCTTAGCCGCCTATCTTTTGCCCAGCGTTTTAATCGCAGTCAGATCGCTATGCTCGCGGATATTACTGCGGTAGTAGAGACTATCTGCAAGGCGCAGTGGGGTGCGGAAATTAAGTCTAAGGATTCAACAGGCGCTGGTAACCAGCTACCTAATCAGCTGGATAGTGCGCTTAAACATTTTGGTACTGCTTATCTAACTGATCGCGAGTCTCAGGTGGTGCAGTTGTTTTTGCATGGTCATTCGACCAAGTCGATTGCGGAGCGTCTGGGAATTTCTCCTGAAACGGTTAAGCTGCATCGCAAGAATAGTTACGCTAAGTTGGATGTTTCTTCCCAGGCGGAATTGTTTTATTTGTTTATCGATTCGCTGGCCAGTTTGACTAGTTATTCTGGTGGTGATCCGTTGGTTGGGTATTTGTAGGTATTTTTTGTTGGGGAGATCGTGCCACAGAGCATCTGGAGAGTCCCTTGAGATCAGTCAGGACCCGCTT
>DDCQ01000052.1 GCA_002334915.1 Porticoccaceae bacterium UBA2002 | reverse complement strand
GTGTTGTAGCCAAGATTATCGACTAACAGCAGTATAGGGTCTGAAGCGCAAAGCCGAGGCATCTTGATGTCTCGGCTTAGCTGTCAGATAGGGAAAGCAATAAAGTTTACCGTAGGCCAGTAGTTCAATTGGTAGAGCACCGGTCTCCAAAACCGGCTGTTGGGGGTTCGAGTCCCTCCTGGCCTGCCACTTAAAAGTTTGGGAAATATCCATGAGTGCTGTTGCAGAAGAAAAGCAATTTCGTCTTGACTGGCTAAAGTGGCTGGTAGTGCTGCTGATAGTTGGTGGTGCCATCTATGCAAACTGGTATTTCTCGGCGGAGTCGGTGCTCTATAGAGTGCTGGGTCTACTCGCCGCGGCAGCAGTTGCGGCACTGGTCGCGGCCCAGACGGCCAAAGGCAGAACAGTGATTGAGTTGTCCGTGGGCGCGCGCACAGAGTGGCGCAAGGTCGTATGGCCAACCAAACAGGAACGCAACCAGACTACATTGATTGTGGTTGCGGTTATTTTATTGATGGCGATGATTCTGTGGGGCATTGACTCCCTGCTGAGTTGGATTGCCTCGACGATAATGGGTTAGGAGAAAGGCATGTCGATGCGTTGGTATGTGGTACATGCTTACTCGGGTTACGAGAAAAAAGTAGCTCTGGCGATTCAAGATCGTGTTCAGATGCACGAACTGCAAGACCGCTTTGGTGAAATATTAGTGCCCACCGAAGAAGTGGTTGAAATGAGAAGCGGCCAGAAGCGTACCAGTGAGCGAATGTTCTTCCCTGGTTATGTCCTGGTGCAGATGGATCTCGATGATGATACCTGGCACCTGATTAAAGAGACCCCACGCGTGATGGGCTTTATCGGTGGTAAAGCAGATAAGCCTGCCCCGATTACTGATAAAGAAGCAGATCTGATTCTGCAGCGGGTCCATGACTCTGAAGAGGCGCCGCGACCCAAAACTATGTTTGAGCCCGGCGAAATGGTGCGGGTTACAGATGGGCCGTTTAATGACTTCAATGGCACAGTTGAAGAAGTGAATTATGAAAAGAGCCGACTGCGTGTAGCAGTATCGATTTTTGGTCGATCAACCCCAGTTGAGCTTGAGTTTACTCAGGTAGAAAAAGCCTGATAAAAATTTGGCAGGTAGGCAATTCCGCCAATCTGTCGGGGAGCCCTTGAAGGATCCAGCTAACTGTAGCGACGATCTGGAGGCGATAACACCCAATAGCGGAGAAGAAAGATGGCTAAGAAAGTATCAGCTTACATCAAGCTGCAAGTGCCTGCCGGTCAGGCCAATCCAAGTCCACCCGTAGGTCCAGCACTGGGCCAGCACGGCGTGAACATCATGGAATTCTGTAAAGGTTTTAACGCACAGACCCAAGGCATTGAGCAGGGCGCCCCAGTACCAGTAGTGATTACTGTTTATGGTGACCGTAGCTTTACCTTTGATATGAAGACCCCGCCCGCCTCTTACTTGCTGAAAAAAGCAGCAGGCTTAAAGAGCGGTTCCGGTCGTCCAAATACCGACAAAGTGGGCAAGGTAAGCCGTGCTCAGCTTGAAGAAATCGTTAAAACCAAAGAACCAGATCTGACAGCCGCCGATATGGATGCTGCAGTTCGAACCATTGCCGGCTCAGCTCGGTCAATGGGTATTGAAACGGAGGGCGTGTAAATGGCCAAGTTATCCAAACGCCGTCGCGCGATCAATGAAAAAGTTGAAGAGGGAAAGCTGTATTCAGTGGCTGAAGCATTTGGCCTGCTGAAAGAGCTATCTACTGTTAAGTTTAATGAAACTGTCGATGTGTCAATTAACCTGGGTATCGACCCGCGTAAATCTGACCAGATAGTTCGTGGTGCTACTACCCTGCCTAATGGTTCTGGTAAAGATGTTCGCGTCTGTGTATTTGCCCAGGGTGATGCGGCTGAAGCAGCCACAGCTGCTGGTGCGGAGCTGGTGGGTATGGACGAGTTAGCCGAGCAGGTCAAAGGCGGCATGATGGACTTTGATGTGGTTATCGCTGCGCCAGATGCTATGCGAGTTGTGGGTCTTCTGGGTAAGGTTCTTGGTCCTCGCGGCCTGATGCCTAACCCCAAGTCTGGCACTGTGACTCCGGATGTTGCCACTGCGGTTAAAAATGCCAAGGCAGGTCAGGTTCGCTTCCGTGCAGACAAAAACGGAATTGTTCACGGTGGTATCGGTGTGATTACTTTTGATGCGGCCGCACTGCAGCAAAATCTTGAAGCGTTGATGGCTGATTTGGCGAAAGCCAAGCCGGCGTCAGCCAAGGGTGTCTATATTAAGAAGATCACCGTATCTTCAACTATGGGTCCAGGACTACTTATTGATCAGGCCTCTCTGAGCGCCTAATCAACCGGCAGCTCAGGCTGCCAACAACAGGCTTTGGGGTCCGAGCTGACGGTTAAATGTCAGCTGGGGTCGTTAAAGACCGTAGGTTCCCGAGAGGGGTTAATAATAGACAGCGGCAAAATTGCTGAATGTTTCCTACGCAGGCGGTGAACCC
>DDCQ01000054.1:1553-5114 GCA_002334915.1 Porticoccaceae bacterium UBA2002 | reverse complement strand
ATCGTAGAAATCGACTTTTTCTTTAGTCCCTGTCCAACCAGTTGGGGTGCGCGAGCCACAAATTAAACCGGCCAGTGCCATATTCTGCTCCAGGCCCAGCACCGATTTTTTATCTTGATTTGCAGAGGGCACAAAGCACTGCCCTGCTTCAAAGATTCGCACTCGACTCTGCTGACGGTTGAGATTATAGACCGCGGTACTGAGCAAACCGGCCCAGAGGCTGGTGCGCATCACCGACATATCTGCCGAGATAGGGTTAGCCAAGGCAACTGCCTTGATTTCGGGATCAATCATCTTCTGCAGGCTTGGGTCAACAAAACTATAGGTCAGGGTTTCTTGATAGCCACTGGCAACCAAGTGATTTCTAAAGGCTGGCAACCCGCGAATGCCCTCTGGCTTAGCCTGTAACTCCAGAGCCATGGATGGAGTTGAGGTCGGTAGATTGTTGTAGCCGTAGATTCGTGCGACTTCTTCAACCAGGTCCTGTTCGATTTCCAGATCAAAACGCCAGCTTGGCGTTATCCAGGTTGACTCAGACTCATTACGCTCAACCAGTGTCAAGCCCAGACGCACCAGCATATCGTCCACATCGGCAGTGGCTATTGAGACTCCCAACTGCTGCTGGAGACGCTGATCGCGCAGGGTGATGGTTGCAGCTGTGGGCAAATGCTCTGCGGACTCTGCAACTGATACAGGGCCAGCACTGCCACCACAAATTTCCAGCATTAGGGCTGTGGCGCGCTCAATGGCGGCAATCTGAAGATCACTATCTACGCCCCGCTCAAAACGATGAGAGGAATCGGTGTGCTTGCCATAGTTGCGTGCCTTGCCGGCAATGGCCAGAGGGTTAAACCAAGCACTTTCAAAGAGAATATCGCTGGTGCTATCTGCCACAGCTGATTCGTCACCGCCCATAATACCGGCCATAGCTAGCGCTTTGCTCTGATCGGCAATAACCAGGGTGTCGGTATCCACTGTTACTTCAGAATCATCAAGTAGCTTTAATTTTTCATCGCGACCCATGCGCACCACAATATCACCGTCGATTTTGGATAAATCAAAGGCGTGCATTGGCTGACCTAGCTCAAGCAGCACATAGTTAGTAATATCCACTGCCGGGCCCAGGCTGCGCAGGCCACTGCGACGCAATTTTTCCTGTAGCCACTGGGGGGTTTGCCGGGAGAGATCAAGACCACGAATAACCCGGCCTACATAACGCGCACAGGCCTCCGGGGCCTTAAGGCTGACATTTACCACATCATCAATAGTTGCTGCCACAGGGGCACAGGCTTGCTCTGACACCGGGACTTGATTCAGCACCCCTACTTCCCGGGCTAAACCCCGAATACTCAGACAGTCGCCGCGGTTTGGGGTCAGATCGACCTCGATAATATTGTCCTTAAGATCGAGATATTCAATCAGGTCTAGACCTACAGTAGCCTCGGCGGGAAGCTCCCAGAGTCCGGCATCATCCTCACCCAGCTCTAATTCAGTCTGAGCGCAAAGCATGCCAAAGGATTCAACACCGCGCAGCTTGGCTTTTTTAATCTTAAAGTCGCCGGGCAGCTGTGCACCCACAGTGGCAAATGGCACTTTGATACCAGCTCGGGCATTGGGGGCTCCGCAAACAACCTGGGCTGTTTCACCGCCACCAGCCACCTGACAGACGCGCAGCTTGTCAGCGTCTGGGTGCTGCTTAACAGAGAGTATTTCCCCCACTACCACGCCAGACATCTGCGGCGCAGCGGGGTCAACGGCATCCACTTCCAGACCAGCCATGGTGACCTGAGCCACCAAATCTTGTGTACTGATGGAGGGGTTAACTGATTGTCGCAACCAGGATTCACTAAATTTCATTATTCACCCCAGCCTAGAATTGTTTGAGAAAGCGCAGATCGTTTTCAAAAAACAATCGCAAATCATTAACGCCATAGCGCAGCATAGCCAGACGCTCGACACCCATACCAAAGGCAAAGCCGGTGTACTGGTCTGTATCCACATTACAGCTTTCAAATACATTGGGATGCACCATGCCGCAACCCATTACCTCTAGCCAGCCAGTCTGACTGCACACACGGCAACCTTCACCACCACAGTTGGTGCACTGAATATCAACCTCTGCACTGGGCTCGGTAAAGGGGAAATATGAAGGCCTGAAACGCACCGGCAGGTCCGCTTCAAAAAAAGCTTTTAAGAATTGATCTATAACCCC
Source organism: Porticoccaceae bacterium UBA2002 (assembly GCA_002334915.1). Taxonomy (GTDB): domain Bacteria; phylum Pseudomonadota; class Gammaproteobacteria; order Pseudomonadales; family Porticoccaceae; genus HTCC2207. Next base: position 2,902 of record DDCQ01000054.1, on the reverse strand, counting down.
TTTAAGGTCAGCAAAGCTGATATCTTTATCCACTACCAACCCCTCGACCTGATGAAACATTGGCGTGTGGGTTAGATCAGAATCACAGCGATACACTCTGCCTGGACAGATTATTCGAATTGGTGGCTGCTGGCTTTCCATGGTGCGCACCTGCACCGGCGAGGTATGGGTGCGCAGCACTGTGCTGGGGTCTATATAAAAAGTATCGTGCATGGCACGAGCCGGGTGATGCCCGGGAATATTCAGGGCTTCAAAGTTATGGTAGTCGTCCTCGATCTCGGGACCAGTCTCAACGTCGTAGCCAATGCGACTAAAGAACGCTTCAATACGCTCCATAGTGCGAGTCACAGGATGTAATCCTCCCGCCTCTTCGCCACGGCCGGGCAGGGTGACATCGATGGTCTCGCTGGCCAGCTGCGCATTCAGTGCCGCGGATTCCAGATCAGATTTTTTAGCGTTAATCTGCTCCTGCAGTGCCTGCTTCACCTCATTGATTTTGGCACCTGCTGCCGGACGCTCTTCATTAGACAGCGCACCCAGTCCTTTTAATAGCCCGGTGAGCTTGCCTTTCTTGCCGAGGTAGTCGACTCGCAGATCATCCAGCACCGATAAATCTGTGGCCGCGGCTATCGCGACTCCAGCTTCATTGGCAATCTGTTCCAGTTCAATCATTATGATTCACCACATAACCAGGTTATGTATCTTATTACTGATAAAAAAATAGGGAAAGAGCGATAGCCCCTTCCCTATTCGATTCGCTGTTTCTAAATTAGCTCTAGACATAAGTCCCGGAGCAATTTTTTCAGCTGTTAACTCAACTGTCTCTTAAGCTAGGGCGGCTTTGGCTTGGTTTACTACCGCACCAAAAGCAGCTTTATCATGCACAGCCAGATCAGCCAGTACTCGGCGATCCAGTGCAATACCTGCTTTGCTCAGACCATTGATCAGACGGCTGTAGGACAAACCTTCAACACGAGACTGAGCATTGATACGGGCGATCCACAGTCTGCGGAAAGTACGCTTCTTTACGCGACGGTCACGGTACGCATACTGGCCCGCTTTTGTCACTGCCTGAACTGCTACACGATAGACNNCCGTAATAACCTTTTGCTTGCTTTAAGACTTTCTTGTGTCGACGACCTGCTTCAACACCACGTTTTACTCTAGGCATATTATTCTCCTACCAAAAATTAGTTAGTGACTTAAACGTTGCGCAACATGCGATCGACGCGAGGCTTATCTGCAGCATTAAGAATGCTGGTGCCACGCAACTGACGCTTACGCTTGGTAGTCATTTTGGTGAGAATATGGCTCTTGTGCTGGTGCTTGTGCTTATAGCCCGAGGCCGT
>DDCQ01000054.1:0-1382 GCA_002334915.1 Porticoccaceae bacterium UBA2002 | reverse complement strand
CGTCCTTCCATCTTTGGAAACTGCTCAACCTGAGCCAGTTCTTCCAGATCTGCTTCAACCCGCTTCATCATATCCATGCCGAGTTGCTGATGAGCCATTTCACGACCGCGAAAACGCAGGGTTATCTTGGCCTTGTCACCGTTCTCCAGGAACCGAACCAGATTGCGCAACTTGATTTGATAATCGCCCTCATCAGTTCCCGGTCGAAACTTCATTTCCTTTACTTGTGTCTGCTTCTGCTTTTTCTTCTGCAGAGCGACTTTCTTCTTAATATCAAAGACGTGCTTGCCGTAATCCATGATTTTACAGACCGGAGGCTGGGCATCAGGCGATATCTCTACCAGATCCAGAGTCTCTTTCTGTGCTGCTTCCAGAGCTTCTGCCAGGGGCACTACGCCTACCTGAGAACCATCAGATGCAACCAATCTAACTTCGGGGGACGTTATGTCTTCATTGAGACGCGCCCGCTTGCTGTCTTTTTTAATAAGCTTTACTCCGTGTGTTATTTACTCAGTACGCCCGCGTCGTTCCGTTTCCAGCGAAAACATGGCAATTACCTCATCTAAAGGTAGGCTGCCAAGGTCGTTTCCATCTCTGGTTCGGACTGCCACAGTGCGTGATTCTTTCTCTTTATCACCCACAACGAGAAGGTAAGGTACCCGTTGCATAGAATGACCGCGGATTTTAAAGCCGATCTTCTCGTTTCTCAAGTCACAAATGGCCCTAAATCCCTTATTTTGCAATGATTTAGAGACTTCTTGAGCATAATCAGCCTGAGAATCGGTAATATTCATCACCGCGGCCTGTTCAGGGGCCAACCAGAACGGAAATGCCCCCTCATATTGTTCGATCAAAATGCCGATAAATCGCTCAAAAGAACCCAGTAAAGCGCGGTGCAACATCACCGGCACTTTGCGAGAGCCATCCTCGGCCACATATTGCGCATCCAGGCGACCAGGCATGGAGAAATCCACCTGCATGGTGCCGCACTGCCAGACTCGGCCAATACAGTCTTTTAGAGAAAACTCAATCTTGGGGCCATAAAATGCACCTTCGCCGGGCAGCTCCTGCCAGGGCAATTCTTTAGCATCCAGCGCCTGACCCAGTGCCTGCTCGGCCCGATCCCAGTCTTCATCTGAGCCCACACGCTGTTCCGGGCGAGTAGACAGACGATAGATAATCTCATCAAAGCCAAAGTCCGCATAAACCTCATGGAGGAATTCAATAAACTCTGCCACCTCTGACTGAATTTGGTCTTCGGTACAGAAAATATGGCCATCGTCCTGAGTAAAGCTGCGCACTCGCATAATGCCGTGCAGTGAACCCGACGGCTCATTTCTGTGGCAGGAACCAAACTCAGCCAGCCTTAGGGGCAAGTCTCT
>DDCQ01000025.1:24628-36238 GCA_002334915.1 Porticoccaceae bacterium UBA2002 | reverse complement strand
TCGGTAGCTACCAGACCTCTCTGACCCTGAACCTCCGCGGCCAGATCAGCTGCACTGGAATGCAGGCAGCACCCCAGTTCAGCCGCGGTTTGCAGATCACAGCCCTGAGCAATCAGGGCACCAATAATGCCGCTGAGAATATCACCCATACCAGCTGTGGCCATTGCCGGATTACCATAGGGACAAACCTTGGTCACCTCGTTGGGGCCGGCAATTAATGTGCCCGGACCTTTGAGCAGCACCACTGCGCCATATTTTTCCTGCAGATGTCGCACTGCGGCGAAGCGATCGGCCTGCACCTCGGCCACAGTAATGCCCAGCAGTCGCGCCGCCTCTCCTGCATGGGGCGTGAGCACCCACTGACTGCCATCTGGGTTGGCAACCACACGACCCTCGGCCAATATATTTAGCCCATCGGCATCCAGCACCATAGGCAGTCCTGCAGCAACCGCTTTTTGCAGCAGCTGCTCTGACCAGGAAGACCGCCCTAGTCCCGGCCCCACAACTAATACATCCGGGCGCTCCAGCAGAGGCTCCAGCTCCTGACCTGAGACTACAGGAGAGGACATCACCTCGGGCTGACGGACCAGCATCGGCGCCACATGCTCAGGCCTGGTAGCAAGACTGGTCATGCCTGCACCGGTTTTGAGGCAGGCTTCGGCTGCCATAATGGCTGCGCCACCATAGCCGCGCTCACCACCTACAATCATAGAGTGGCCGCGCTGAGTCTTGTGGCCATCGACAGATAGCTGAGGCAGGTAGTCGAGCAGGTCAGTCATATCCAGCAGTTCGGCACTGGCGGGCACCTCAGTATAAATATCGTCTGGCACATCCAGCGAGTCGAGAATAATCTCACCGCAGACCGCGGGACCCTGCCCGGTAAACAGCCCCTGCTTGGCACCGATAAAGGTCACCGTGATATTCGCCTGCACTGCAACCTCAGCTATATGGCCAGTATCAGCATTCAGGCCCGAGGGAATATCTGCTGCGACCAGGGGCAGGCCAGAATCATTAATGATCTGTATCGCCTCGCCGTAAGGTTGGCGAAGCGCACCTTTGAAGCCAGTCCCCAACAGGCAGTCGACAATAATGCCCTGTTCAATACTCAGGCTATTATCAAAGGGAATAAAGGTAACATTGGCCTCTGCGGCGAACTTTCTGGCGCTGCTGGCATCTGCCGTCAGCTTCTGCGAGAGCTCAATTACCTGTACCTGAATATTCTTTGCCGCCGCCAGCGCAGCCAACATATAGCCATCGCCTGCGTTATTACCCGAACCACAGAAAATACTCAGCAGGCCAGGTGCGCCAAAGCTCTCCAGTATTTCGGTTAGCAGTGATCGGCCAGCGCGTTTCATTAGCACAGTACCGGGAATATCCCTCTCTTCGATAGCGATACGATCCAGTTCGGCTACTGATTTGGCCCTGAATAAGGCATGTTGGATAAGATTGTGCGACATGAAGCAGATATCCCCGTAAAATTGGCGCAATTATAGGCCAGAATAACGAACTAAAACATGTCCGATAACAGTCTTCACAGCGATGTCGATAGCCAAGCACTGGACGCCCTGGCCAAAAAAATTAAGGCTTGGGGAGAATCTCTTGGCTTTCAGCAAGTAGCTATTATTGAGCCAGACCTAAGCCAAGCCTCGGAGCGCTTGAATAAATGGCTGGCAGATGGCTTTCAGGGTTCTATGGACTGGATGGCTGAACATGGCGATAAGCGCTATCGCGTGGATAAATTAGTCGACCATACGGTGCGAGTTATCTCTGTGCGCATGGATTACCTGGCCGATGACAAGATGATCGCCGTGCTAAAAAATGATAACAAGGCTTATATTTCCAGATATGCCCTCGGCCGCGACTACCATAAATTAATTCGCAAGCGGCTGGCCCAGTTGGTGGCCAATATTCAAAATGAGCTTCCCCAGTTTGAGCTCTCTCAGCGACCCTTTGTCGACAGTGCGCCGGTCATGGAGAAACCACTGGCCGAGCAGGCTGGTCTGGGATGGATAGGTAAAAATACCCTGCTGCTCAACAATGAAGCTGGCTCCTGGTTTTTTCTTGGCGAGATCTATACCTCATTGCCCCTGCCCACTGATAGCAGTGAACAGACTGATCGCTGCGGCAACTGCCGTGCCTGCTTAAAAGTTTGTCCGACTGATGCCTTTCCCGAGCCCTATGTACTGGATGCCAGAAAGTGTATTTCCTATCTCACTATCGAAAGCAAGGAGGCCATTCCCGAGGCACTGCGCCCAATGATGGGCAACCGGGTCTTTGGCTGCGATGACTGCCAGATTATCTGCCCCTGGAATCGCTTTGCGTCCCAGACTCAGGAGCATGATTTTAGTCCCAGGCACAAACTGGATGACCCTGACTTGGTGACTCTATTTAACTGGACCCAAGAAGAGTTTTTGAACCATACCCAGGGCTCACCGATCCGTCGTATAGGTCATGAACGCTGGCTGCGCAATCTGGCGGTTGGTCTGGGCAATGCCAGTGGCAGCAAGGAAATTGTGCGCTGTTTAGAGAATAGAGCTGATGACCCATCTGAAGTGGTGCGCGAGCATGTCCAGTGGGCACTCAGTCAGCAGCGTAAAAAGATAGCCCAACTAAGATAGCCCAACTAAAGATAGCCCAACGATAGACAGCCCAGCTTAGGCCTGAATAAATACATCTCGGTAATAGGCGAGCTCGGCAATGGAATCATAGATATCGTCCAAGGCCAGATGGCTGCCCTTCTTGGCAAACCCATTTTCCAACTCAGGTTTCCAGCGCCGCACCAGTTCCTTTAAAGAACTTACATCGAGATTGCGGTAGTGAAAAAAGTCCGCCAGCTCGGGCATATAGCGCACTAAAAAGCGGCGGTCCTGGCCTATGGAGTTACCGCACATAGGCGAAGCCCCGGAGGGCACCCATTGGCGCAGAAAATCGATAGTCTGGGCACAGGCCTGTGCCTCAGTGATTTGACTCTCGCGCACAAGCTGGACCAAACCTGAGCCACCGTGCTGATTAGTATTCCAATCATCCATGGCCTCCAACAGCGCCTCGTCCTGATGCACTACCAGCGATGGCCCCTCGGCCAATATATTGAGATTGGAATCGGTAACCACCGTGGCAATTTCAATAATGCGCTCACGCTCTGGATCCAACCCAGTCATTTCCAAATCGATCCAAACTAAATTAAGTGGGTCTTGAGCTGTCATCTGGTCCTCTGAGGCAAGAGTTTCTGGGCAAAATGTTACTGAGGGCAAATATGCTATATCCTTGGGGGACAGAACGCCAGACATGCAGGGCAATCAGGGAAAACTATTGAGCAATCGCAGACTTAGCAAGCGTCAGAAAGACCGTATCCAAGCGATTCAGGAGCGCCGTCGCGAGCGGGCCAATTTGAAGCAGAGCATCCGCGACGAGGAGCTGCAGAACCTAGCACAACTGGGCCCGGAGATGGTTGGCACTGTAATTACCAACTTCGGCTCTCAGGTGGATATCGAAGGCTCTGAGCCACCCTACGAGGGCCAGATACTGCGCTGCCACAAACGCGCCAACCTGGACACATTGGTGACCGGCGACAGAGTAATCTGGCGCTACGCCGAGCCCAATGGTGTGGTGGTAGCTCTGGAACCCAGAGAATCACAGCTGATTCGTCCTGATATCTACGGCAAGCTGCGCACTGTTGCCGCCAATATTGATCGAATAGCTGTGGTATTTGCGGCCAAACCCATTCCCCACAGCAATCTGCTCGACCGATACTTGGTGGCTGCCGAAGCCCAGCATATAACGCCGCTGCTGGTCCTCAATAAAGTCGATATGTTCGACCAGCAGGACTATCCAGAGGTAGATCAGCTTGTGGGGAACTATCGCAGTATTGGCTATGATGTCATTGCGGTCTCAGCCAAAACTGGTCAGGGCATAGATCAGCTACAGAGCTATCTGTCCGAGCATACCTCAATTTTTGTCGGCCAGTCCGGGGTAGGTAAATCTTCTCTGCTCAACCATCTGCTGCCTGAGGCCAATCTGCAGGTTGGGCCTCTATCGGAAGCCAAGGAGGAGGGAACCCATACCACCACATCCTCCAGACTGTTTCACCTCACCGGGGGCGGCATACTGATCGACTCACCAGGTATCCGCGAGTTTGCCCTGAGCCATTTGAGTAAGGACCAAATCATTAATGGCTTTATTGATTTCAGGCCCTATCTGGGCAACTGCAAGTTCCGCGACTGCAAGCACGATAAGGAAATTGGCTGCGCCCTTCTGCAGGCGGTGGCCGATAAAAAGGTGCTGCCTGTGCGACTGAGCAATTATCGGCAGATTATTCTTAGCCAACAGGAAAGGTAGGGGTCGCCGGGGTGACAAAAAGTGCTAAAATCTGCGCCCAACAAAATGCTTTAAAGATATCATGACCAATCTTCCACGCCTGATCGAACCCAGTGAGTTAGAGACTCATCTCAGTGACGACAATCTGATTATTGTAGATCTGTGCAATCCAGCTCTCTATCAACAAAAGCATGTGCCAGGTGCTGTGCATCTGTCGGGCAATAATCTGCTGGCGGGAACGCCACCGGTTCCCGGCGCCTGCCCCGGTATTGGGCAGCTAAAGACAGTGATAAATCATCTGGGTATCGACGCCAGCAAACAGGTGGTGGTCTATGACGATGAGGGTGGTGGCTGGGCTGGACGACTTGCCTGGACTCTTGATCTGCTGGGCCTGCCCAACTGGTCCTACCTAAATGGCGGCATAGTGCCTTGGATTAAAGAGGGTTTTGCCACAGAAGCCGGTGTTGTCCAACCCAAGAGTAATGACATTGAGATTAGCTTTGCCAACCCTGATGTCAGGATCGAACTAGAGCAAATACTGGCTGCACTGGATGACCCCAACTTTGCGATTTGGGATGCCCGAAGCCCCGGCGAGTACAGTGGCAATATGGTCCGCGCTGCCCGCGCTGGTCATATTCCCGGAGCTATCAATCTGGAGTGGACCGAACTCATGGATCAAAGCAGAAACCTGCGCCTGCGCACCGATGCCCAGCAACTATTGGATAGCATGGGTCTCACTATTGATCGGCGCATTGCCACCCATTGCCAGAGCCATCATCGCTCCAGCTTCACCTATATGGTGGCGCGCATTCTCGGCTATAAGCACATAAGTGGCTATGACGGCTCCTGGGCTGAATGGGGTAATCTCGACGAAACCCCCATCGCACTCGGCCTTTAACCATAACTCTAATTATTCAGTATTGAGCACAGCAACCATGAACCAAAGCGCAGAAATTTTTGTCGCCCTGCAGCGATTACTTCCCAAGCATAGCCTGTCGCGCCTGATTGCCAGAGCCGCAGAATCTGAGCGTCCCTGGCTAAAAGATTTCTTGATTAACCGCGCTATAGATGCATTTGATATAGATATGGAAGAAGCCATCACTGATGATCTGGATTACTACCCAAACTTTAATAGCTTCTTTACCAGAGAACTTAAGGCTGGGGTTCGACCCATAGCCAGAGCTAAACACAGCCTGGTATCACCGGCCGATGGCGCTATCAGTCAGGCCGGCAAGATCAATAAAAACAGAATACTCCAGGCCAAGGGGATCGATTATTCTGTCAGCCGGCTACTGGGCAATTCAGAGAGTGGCAGAGAGTACGAAAATGGTAGCTTTGCCACTATTTATCTGTCGCCGAAAGATTACCATCGCGTGCATATGCCAGCGGCGGGCAAGTTGCTTGGCAGTCGCTATATTCCCGGCGAATTGTTTTCAGTAAACGATAAAACTGCCCAGGCCCTGCCAGGACTTTTTGCCCGCAACGAAAGGCTGATTTGCGAATTTGAATCCAGTGAACTGGGGCGTTTTTCAGTTATCTTGGTCGGCGCCATGCTGGTCGCTGGTATCGAGACAGTCTGGGGAGGTTTTGAGCAACCTGGTCCGGGAGCAGTTAGAGAAAAAGACCATAGCAGAGAGTCTCTATCCTTTAAAAAGGGTCAGGAGATTGGGCGTTTTAAATTTGGCTCCACGGTTATTCTGCTATTTAAGGATCAGGCAGTGGCCTGGGAAGATAGAATTAAGGCCAATGAAAAAGTCTTTATGGGCGAGAAGATAGCCATTGCCCACAAACAGGGCTAGATTGCTTCCCGCTGTCTAACCAACAAATCGCTGCTTTAATGCGGCCATAAAGCCGCTTTTTCTTGAGCTATCGGGCTGGGAACCGCTCATAAGCAATTCATTGACCGGCGTATTAAAGGGCCGCGCAATCAGGTTTTCTAACAGGCTGTATTCCAGACCAAAGCTGTCCGGTTCAATATCGCGAACTATGGCCAGCTTGTCCACATCATAGGCGCGACGCTGACCGAACCTGTGTAATCGCTCTCTGGCCTGCTGCTCATCTTTTAAATCAATAAAGATATATTTTCCCTGGTCGACCTTATCTCCCTTATTTTTAAACACCGCCAACCTGGGCGCCAGTCTGGTGCGCGGATTCTGTTCAACCACCATACCCTGGTCGCCGGTGGTCAACTCAACCATAGTACCCGCCGGGTACAGACCCACTGACTGGATAAACTCCACCACCAGATTTTCAGCAAAGGCCGAGCCGCGCATCTGGTAGAGCCTGCTGGTGGCCTTAGAGGGCGCCATGGTCTCGCCAGCCTCGCGGGGATTGCACAGCTTGTCGAACTCAGTAGCTATACCGGCAACACTGGCCAACATGGGAATGCGGTTGCCAGAGCACCCCTTGGGATAGCCACTGCCGTCAAAACGTTCGCAGTGGAATTTAATAATATTGATAACAGTACGATTTTCAAACCCAGAGCTGCGCAACTGCTCGACGCTATGGTTAACAAAGCTGCGATAAGTGGCTTCCTGCTCAGTATCGCGACTGTGATTATGCAGCAGCGCGGGGTCGAGTTTTATACGGCCTATATCTTTCAGCAGGGTCGCCTGACACAGATCTCTCAACTGCCCCAACTCCAGTCCTATATGGCGGCCAAACTGAGTGGCCCACAGGGATGAGCGCACCGCATGATCATGGGAGCGGGCGTCTTTTGTGCGCAGTCGCAGCAACCATGTAAAGGCATCTGGACAGCGAATAACACTGTCGATCATCTCATCGACTGAGGCCTGCAACTGGTCCTGGTTAAAGACCCCTCCCCGAGCCATTTGTCGGGTAGCCATGGTCAGACAGCCCAGAACATTATTCATGGCATCGCGAGCAGCGGGAATTTCTTTGGCCAGCTCTACGGTCTTTTTATACACATTGGGATTAATTTTGAGGCCAGGTTTGGCATCCAGACTGCCTTTTAAGCCATTATTATTGCGGCTAAAACCAGAGCCTTTTATATGACCAGATTCGCGGCCAGACTTTTGATTTAAGTCCAGCCTGAGACGGGGGCCGACCACTGGCGAATCAGTGTCCTCTGGAGAGATACCCTTTTCTATAACGACAAACACATAGTCGCAGTAGGCTTTGACACGAGAAATATCAGCACCGCTTTTAATCACAAATCCCTGAATGGGAAAAGGGGTTTCTGCCCAGGGTTTATCCAGAGCAGAGACAAACATCCCTACCTTGAGTTCATGGATAAAAATTTTTAATTGCTTTAAGGACATACAATCCTCATAAATCTAGTCCGTTAGATTCTTAAGGCCACACCGGAGCTGCTTAAAAACCTGACAGGCCAACAACGAATAGATAACCCATCAGAAGGGAATGTAAATACTTCTTTTTACTAAACTGTGTGACAGTTATTAGTCCAGATAAATATAGACTAAGAAGTTGCGCTACTGAGGATTAGTTTGCAGAAAACTTGTGAACGGCTTCAATAAAGACTTTTGCATGCTCGGGATCTATATCCGGCGTAATGCCATGACCCAGATTAAAAATATGCCCGCTACCCTGGCCAAAGGAAGCTAAAATGCGCTGCACCTCGCGCTCTATAGTGGCCGGATCTGCGCGCAATACCGCTGGGTCCATATTACCCTGCAGTGCCACTCTGTCTCCGACTCGCGCCTTGGCGACACCAATATCCATGGTCCAGTCCAGACCCAGACCCTGACAACCAGTATCAGCCATGGCTTCCAGCCACAGGCCTCCACCCTTGGTAAACAGAATGACCGGCACATCGCGGCCATCGGCCTGTTTGATCAAGCCACTGACGATCTTTTGCATATAGGCCAGAGAAAATTCCTGATAGGCTGCATGACTCAGCGCGCCACCCCAGGTATCAAAAATCTGTACCACCTGGGCACCGGCAACAATCTGTGCATTGAGATAGTCAATCACCGACAGCGCCAGCTTATCCAACAGCTGATGCATAAGTTCCGGCTGGGTATAGAGCATGGTTTTGGCACGGGCAAAATCGCGACTGCTCTGGCCCTCAACCATATAGGTTGCCAATGTCCAGGGGCTGCCAGAAAAGCCAATCAATGGCACTCGGCCCTGCAGTTCGCGACGAATCATGGTGACAGCGTCGGTAACATAGGACAGATCAGAGGCAGTATCCACAACCTTTAGCTGTTCGATATCTGCTTCTGTGCGCACTGGTTTGCGGAATTTGGGACCCTCGCCCTCTTCGAAGTAGAGGCCCAATCCCATGGCGTCGGGAATGGTGAGAATGTCCGAAAAAAGAATCGCCGCATCCAGCTCATAGCGCTCCAGAGGCTGCAATGTCACTTCGCAGGCCAGCTCGGTGTTCTTGCACAGGCTCATAAAATCACCGGCCTGGGCACGGGTAGCGCGATACTCGGGCAGATATCGACCCGCCTGACGCATCATCCACACAGGTGTGCGATCTACAGGTTGACGCATCAGCGCCTTTAAGAAGCGGTCATTATTTAATTCAGACATTAGATATCCAGATAATCCAAAATACCCTCGGCAGCCTGACGGCCCTCAAATACGGCAGTCACCACTAAGTCTGAACCACGCACCATATCACCACCGGCAAAAATCTTTGGGTTGGTAGTCTGGAATGGGAAGGTCTGTTCCTCCGCCGCCAGCACCGCACCCCAGTCGGCTGTATCCACCTTAACTCCGGTCAGCCATTCCGGCGGACTGGGTTTGAAGCCAAAGGCCACCAGCACGGCATCTGCAGCCAAAACCTCTTCACTGCCAGGAATCACCTGAGGTCGGCGGCGGCCATTTTCGTCGGCTTCACCCAGCTCGGTGCTAACTACCTTTACGCCACAAACATTGCCCTGATCATCGGACAGCAATTCAACCGGCTGCATATTAAATTTAAATACCACACCCTCTTCCCGGGCATTTTTCACCTCGCGGCGTGAGCCGGGCATATTCTCTTCATCGCGACGATAGGCACAGGTAACACTGGTAGCGCCCTGACGAATAGACGTGCGATTGCAATCCATGGCAGTATCACCACCCCCCAACACCACCACACGCTTGCCTTTAACGCTAATATAGTCGTCTGCTGATTTTTCAAAACCCATATTGCGATTTACATTGGAAACCAGAAAATTCAGCGCCTCATGAGCGCCCGCCAGGTCTTCACCGGGGAAACCACCTTTCATAGTGGTGTAGGTACCCATCCCCAGGAACACCGCATCGTACTCGGCCAGCAGTTCATCGATACTGATATCAGTGCCAATTTCAGTGTTGAGACGAAACTCAACGCCCATACCTTCGAGCACATCGCGTCTGGTGCGAATCACCTGCTTCTCTAACTTAAATTCGGGAATCCCAAAGGTCAGTAGACCACCAATTTCTGGATAGCGGTCAAATACCACTGGCTTGACACCATTGCGCACCAGAATATCTGCACAGCCAATACCAGCTGGGCCAGCGCCAATCACCGCGACCTTCTTGTCGGTCCATTCGACTTTAGACATATCCGGGCGCCAGCCCATGGCCAGCGCCGTATCAGTAATATATTTCTCTACCGAACCAATGGTCACAGCACCAAAACCATCATTCAGGGTACAGGCACCCTCACAGAGACGATCCTGGGGACAGACACGGCCGCAAACTTCTGGCAGTGAATTTGTCTGGTGACTCAGCTCAGCTGCTTCGATCAGATTGCCTTCCGCAACCAGCTGCAGCCAGTTGGGAATATAGTTGTGTACCGGACATTTCCACTCGCAGTAGGGATTGCCACAGGACAGACAGCGGTGAGACTGATCAGCCGCCTTTTTCTCGGTAAAGGGATCATAAATCTCGACAAACTCACCCACACGCCTCTTCATATCGCGCTTGGGCGGATCAACTCGCTCTACATCGAGAAACTGAAACTGATTGTTTGGTCTTGCCATACTATTATCTCTATTGCTGTTCGCGTTACTGTGGGTTGGCGTGGGCCTGAGCCAGCAGGCCATTCAGGCTGGCTGCTTTGGGCTTGACCAGCCAAAACCGCGACGCGTAGTCGGAGAAATTATTTAATAATTCATTTGCCCAATCACTGCCTGTCTCGCGGGCATGATCTGCGATCATGGTCTTGAGAAATGCCTTGTGGGACTCTGCAGACTCGGAGGTAACTCGCTGAATATCAACCAGCTCCATATTGTAGCGGTCAACAAAGACGCGCTCCATATCCAACACATAGGCGAATCCACCAGTCATGCCGGCACCGAAATTGTAGCCCGTTGGGCCCAGCACAGTGACTATACCACCGGTCATATATTCGCAGCAGTGATCACCAGCGCCCTCAACTACGGCGACGGTGCCCGAGTTACGCACGGCAAAGCGCTCGCCCACCTTACCAGCTGCATAGAGCTTGCCACCAGTGGCGCCGTACAAACAGGTATTACCCATAATAGGTGTTTCATTGGACTTAAACTGGCTGCTGGCAGGCGGACTCAATACCAGCTTGCCCCCGGCCATGCCCTTGCCCACATAATCATTGGCATCACCCTCGAGATAGATTTCCAGACCACCGGCGTTCCAAACACCCAGAGACTGACCAGCTACCCCTTTTAGGTTTAGGCGTATGGGCGACTCTGCCATCCCTGTGTTGCCATAACGCTTGGCAATCTCACCGGAAAGACGCGCGCCTATAGAGCGATCACAGTTACCCACCTCATAGTCAAAGCTGGCTCCAGACTGGGACTCTATAGCAGGCAGTGCATCAACCACCATGCGCTCTGCTAACAGCCCTTTGTCCAGGGGCTCATTTTTTGGCTTGACACAGAACTGGGGCTTGCCGGCAATCTCAGGACGGTCTTCAATCAGCGGACTAAGATCCAGATTCTTTTGCTTGCTAGTGGTGCCGGGTAGCACTTCCAACAAGTCCACACGACCGACCAGTGCCTCAAGAGAACTCACTCCCAGTATGGCAAGCCACTCGCGAGTTTCCATGGCCACAAATTTAAAAAAGTTAGTGGCCATGGCCACAGTGCCGCGGTAATGGTCATTGCGCAGGCGATCATCCTGAGTGGCTACACCAGTGGCGCAGTTATTCAGGTGACAGATGCGCAAATACTTACAGCCCAGCGCAACCATGGGGCCGGTACCAAAACCAAAGCTCTCGGCACCCAAGATAGCGGCTTTGACCACATCCAATCCGGTTTTTAAACCGCCATCGGTCTGCACTCGTACCTTGTCGCGCAGGTCGTTAGCTCGCAATGTCTGATGGGTCTCGGTGAGACCCAGCTCCCAGGGAGAGCCCGCGTA
>DDCQ01000025.1:12850-24584 GCA_002334915.1 Porticoccaceae bacterium UBA2002 | reverse complement strand
GCAATGGTACCCACTCCAGGACGAGACACCAGCTTGACTGACACCAGGGCATCTGGGTTGACCTGCTTGAGATCAAAAATCAGCTGGGCCAGGTCTTCGATGGAATAAATATCATGATGCGGCGGTGGTGAAATCAATGTCACCCCTGGCACCGAATAGCGCAGCCGTGCAATCAGCGCATTGACCTTGCCGCCGGGCAGCTGACCACCCTCACCGGGCTTGGCGCCCTGGGCTACCTTGATCTGTATCACTTCTGCATTGGACAGATAAGCAGGGGTCACACCAAAGCGGCCTGAGGCCACCTGTTTAATTTTGGATGAGCGCACTGTGCCATAGCGAGCGGGATCCTCACCGCCCTCACCGGAATTGGAGCGCCCACCGAGATTATTCATTGCCTCGGCCAGAGACTCATGGGCCTCAGGTGACAGAGCACCCAGAGACATGCCAGCCGAGTCAAAGCGCTTCACAATGGCTTCCATAGGCTCCACATCGGCCAGGTCAATGGCCTTTGCACTGCTGCTGATCGACAGCAGATCGCGCAATGTTGCCGCAGGTCTGGTATTGACCAGACTGGCGTACTCTTTCCAGGCTTTGTAATCATTGTTTTGCACGGCTTTGTGCATGGTCTGCACAACATCCGGGTTATAGGCGTGATACTCCTGGCCATGGACATATTTCAACAGACCGCCGGGGCTGATTGGCTTGCGCAGCTTCCAGGCAATTTTAGCCAGCTCAGTCTGGTCCTGTTGAAAATCATCAAAGGTCGCTCCCTCCAGACGGCTGGTCAAACCGGGGAAGCAGAGATCAATAATCTCTGAGTTTAAACCTATGGCTTCAAATAGCAGGGCTCCGCGATAAGAGGCTATGGTTGAAATGCCCATTTTGGACAAAATTTTCAGCAGGCCCTTGTTAATGCCTTTGCGGTACTGCTTGAACGCGGTATCCACATCCACCAACAGCTCACCACTGCCGATAAGATCACAGAGCACATGATAGCTAAGGTAGGGATAGACCAGTGATGCCCCGCAGCCAATCAAGGTGGCTACCTGGTGAGAATCGCGGGCGTAACCTGTGCTGGCAACCAGATTGGTATCACAGCGCAGGCCTTTTTCAATCAGATAACTATGCACAGCACCCACAGCCATCAGCGTATGAACTGGCAGCTTGCCCTCAGTGATACTGTGATCTGAGAGAATACAGACCACGGTGCCACCGCGAACCGAGGCCTCAACCTCTTTACAAATGCGCTGCACAGCCTGCTTAAGATTCTCCGTCTGGGGATCGTAATTGAGATCAAATTTTTGAACCGGAAACTCGGGATATTCATTGTTTTTTAGAGCGTAGTATTTGCGTGGCGACAGCACAGGGCTCGACAGACCAATGCGCTGCCCCAGATAGGACTGCTCTTTAAAGATACTGCCCTCGCGCCCCAGCTCCACTCCAAGAGACATGACCACTGCTTCGCGCAGGGGATCTATAGGCGGATTGGTCACCTGGGCAAATTGCTGGCGAAAGAAGTCAAACAGGTTGCGCTGCCGGGTGGATAGCACTGCCATGGGCGTGTCATCACCCATGGAGCCCACTGCCTCCTGACCCCCTTCGGCCAGAGGTCTCAGCACCTGATCTCGCTCCTCAAAGGAGACCTGGAACATCTTCATATAGGTCTTTATTTGCTCGCGACTCAGGGTGCCTTCGATATCAATGCTGTCAGTATCAAAGCTCGACTCGATAGCAAAGTGCCCCTCACTCAGCCACTTCTTGTAAGGGTGGCGAGCCGCCAGCTGATCCTCGATCTCGTCGCGGAACAGAATACGCCCTTCCTGGGTATCGATGGACATAATGTCACCTGGCCCAAGACGTCCTTTGGCAACCACATTTTCCGGCAGATAATCATAGACACCCACCTCGGATGCCACGGTAATCACATCGTCATCTGTCATCACCCAACGCGAGGGTCGCAGACCATTTCTATCCAGGGTGCAGACGGCGTAGCGGCCATCTGTAATCACCAGGCCCGCCGGGCCATCCCAGGGCTCCTGGTGCATAGAGAGATAGTCGTAGAGTGCCCGATGGTTGGGGTCGCGGTCAGCAACATTCTGCCAGGCTGGCGGCACCAGGCTGCGTACCGCGAGGTGCAGGTCCATACCGCCGGTAACCAGCATCTCAAGCATATTGTCCAGGCTTGATGAATCAGAACCTGTGCGATTGACTAGGGGCGCTGCTTCCAGCAAATCTGGCAGCAGATCTGTTTCGTACTTGGGCGTTCTGGCCACAGACCAGTTTCTGTTGCCCATAATGGTATTGATTTCACCATTGTGAGCCAGCATTCGGAACGGCTGCGCCAATGGCCATTTGGGCATGGTGTTGGTAGAGAAACGCTGGTGAAACACGCATATAGCTGTCTCCAGACGCTCATCAGCAAGATCCAGATAGAACCCAGGCAGATCCACCGGCATCATCAGCCCTTTGTAGCTGAGAATATTGGTACCAAGGCTGGCAATATGGAAACTGTCATCCGCTTCCAGACGCTTTTCCGCTTTGCGACGGCCCATATACAGACGGGCGGTAAATTTCTGTTCGTCGTCAATATCTCCGGGAGCAATAAAAATCTGCTCAAAGGCAGGCAGCGACTCCAGCGCAATAGGGCCCAGACAGCTGTTATCTGTGGGCACTTCACGCCAGCCAATAATAGTCAAACCCTGATTGACCAGCTCTTCTTCAAGAATAGATTTTGCCGTGCTGCGCTGCTTTTCGTCGATACTCAACATCACCGCGCCCACAGCGTAGGATTCCGGCAACTCCACTTGCAGACTTTCTTTGACCAGGATTCGCAGAAAGCTGTCGGGCTTTTGCATAAGCAGACCACAGCCGTCGCCGGTCTTGCCGTCAGCGGCAACACCACCACGGTGCGTCATGCAGGTCAGCGACTGAATCGCGTCCTGCAACAGCTTGTGGCTGGTGAGGCCTTTCACCTGAGCTATAAGCCCGAAACCACAGTTGTCTTTAAAATCGTCAAGCCGACATAAGCTTTGAGTCATAATTAAACCCACAGTAAAACGTTACAATTAGTGATGATGCTTGGTTGAACAGAAGTTAAGCGTTATTTGATCAGGGCGCGCATTTTACACTTTAGGAGCATGTTCGACAATCAGTTATACCTACTATAACCCCGGTTTGGACTACTCTGGACGCAACTGAATGTAGAGGGAAAGGCTGAATCAGCTAGTGCAAATCTCTGCGAGAACCTGCTGCAGCCATTTTGACTCAAAATCGGCACTGACTGTCGCACTGCCAATGCTGTCGAGCAGCACCAGTCGCAACTGGCCATCGAGCACTTTTTTGTCGCGCACCATCAGATTCAGAAAGTCATCTGCGGTCATATTCTGCGGCGGCTGCACTGGCAGTCCGCAGTCTGCAATCAAATCAGTGGCCCGCTGCAGATCTCCAGGGGTTATTGTGCCGGCCAGCACAGATAGATGGGCCGCCATAACCATACCTGCGGCCACTGCCTCGCCATGCAGCCAGTCCCTGTATTGCTGGAATGTTTCGATGGCATGGCCAAAGGTATGGCCCAGATTGAGAATAGCTCTGATGCCCTGCTCGGTCTCATCTGCCGTGACCACCTCGACTTTGTTGATGCATGATCTCTGAATAGCATAAGCCAGAGCCTCATTATTACGAGCCAGCAACGCCTGCTTGTTCTCTTCCAGCCAGGTAAAAAATGCCGAGTCAGCAATCAGACCATACTTGATAACCTCGGCAAGACCAGCGCGAAACTCGCGGTCTGGCAGGGTCGACAAAGTATCTGTATCTATAATTACCGCACGTGGCTGATAAAAGGCCCCAATCATATTCTTGCCCAGATTATGATTGACCGCCGTCTTGCCACCCACAGATGAATCAACCTGAGCCAGTAATGTGGTTGGCACCTGTATAAAGGGCACCCCACGCTGATAACAGGCTGCAGCAAACCCCGTCATATCACCCACAACGCCACCACCCAGAGCAATCAAGGTGGTTTTGCGGTCGTGCTGACACTCAATTAGCTTGGTAAATATCTCATTGAGGGTATCAAGATTTTTGTAGCGTTCGCCATCTTCAAGGACAACGCTATCGACCTGTACTCCCGTTAACTCATCTTGCAATGCCTGCAGATACAGAGGGGCAATACTGGTATTAGTCACAATAAGCGCCTTTTGGCCCTGGATATACTGGGCGATATTGGCTGCAGCCATCTGTCCTGACCCTATATGAATAGGATAACTTCGGTCGCCGAGATCTACATCGAGGGAGATTCCCTGGGCTGTGCTGTCTTGTGTGTTCATGAAGTTGGAGACTCTACAATGGTTGCTGGGCCCATATTATGCGCAGGCGCAGCAAATTATCAAAGCTCTGCAAGGGCCGCTGCAAGATTTTTTGCTAATTTACTCGGCACCACTGAGCCTGAGGGAAAGACTAGATCGGCAACTTCCCGATACAGCGGGTCGCGCTTCTCAACCAGCTGGTCTATGACCTCACGGCGATTATCAACCTGCAGTAGAGGTCTGTTTTTGTCTTTGCGGGTGCGTTCGTAGAGCTGCTCTCTGGTGGCCGACAGATAGATTACCTGGCCATTGTCACTCAGCGCAGCGCGGTTTTCCGGGCGCAAAATAATGCCACCGCCAGTCGCTATTACTGAGGACGAGTCATTATTTGCCAGCTCTAACAACACCTTGGTTTCACGGTCGCGAAAACCCTCTTCGCCCTCCATATCGAATATCCACTGGATATCCGCGCCGGTGCGCATTTCAATTTCATTATCTATATCGAAAAATGGCCGGTTTAAGAAAGCAGCAAGATGTCTACCTATTGTAGATTTGCCGGCCCCCATGGGGCCGACCAGAAAAATATGTTGTTCGCTCATCTATCCAGAAGATCATCATCAATTATTTTCGGAGTTATAAAGATGAGTATTTCACGTTTTTCGACATTTCGCAGTTCATTTCTAAAGAGCTTACCCAAAAACGGTATATCGCCGAGCATTGGCACCTTCTCTGTACCATTGACTTCTTCGGTCTGAAAGATACCTCCCAGCACTAAAGTCTGTCCATCACCCACCAAAGCCTGAGTCTCAATGCGAGTGATATCTATGGAGGGTTCACCGGTTGGAGTAAAGGCGCCTACCGAATCCTGAGAGACCAGCAAATCCATGATAATACGGTTGTCTGGTGTTATCTGGGGCGTCACCTCCAGCTGCAAAACCGCCTCTTTAAATTCAATGCTGGTGGCGCCACTAGAGGTGGCCTTCTCAAACGCAATTTCCGTACCCGATTTTATAACTGCCTGCTGTTTATCACCGGTCAGTACCTTAGGCTGGGAGACAATCTCGCCAAAGCCATCTGACTCCAGCGCACTGAGCTCTAAATCAATCAGAAAATTGTCGGTCAGATAGCCGAGGCTAAGGGCGCCTGTGGGATCTGAGACACCCAGATCCACTGCCAGGCTGTCACCCAGACCAAAGTCAAAATTTCTGGTATACAGTGTGGGGCCATCATCTGCGTTGCCCGGAATACCGTCGGGACCATCATCGGTTTCAATTTCATCCGCCGAATAGGTAAAGCTCTCGACCACACCAGCCCCCGGCGCCAGTCCAGAGCGGCGTCCAGATACGCCAACAGTCCTATCACCAAAGGCACTGGAGACGGTGCCGCCCGATAGTCGATCAATGCCGGCCAGACCCCAGGTTACACCCAACTCCTTTTTAAAGTCGGTATTGGCAATAACAATGCGCGCCTCGATTAACACCTGTTTGATAGGTACATCGATTTCCTCTATCAGTCGTTTGAACTCATTAATCTTGTCTTCGGTATCTGTGAGAATAATAGTGTTGGTACGCTCATCGACAATGGCACTGCCGCGCTCGGACAGAATACTGTTGGTGGCATTGCCATCTCTGGGCGTCCCACCAGACTGACCAGACTGCTGATCATCGGCGGTAAACAACTCAAAAATCTCAGCTGCATCTGCGTAGCGGATACGCACAAAGGCGGTTTCCAGAGGCGCCAGCTCCTGCAGCTGCTTGTTAGCCTCAACCTGCAGTCTCTCCTGCTCGGCAATTTCTGCTGCCGGGGCAACCATCAAAACATTGCCCTCCTGGCGTTTATCGAGGCCTTTGGCCTTGAGAACAATTTCCAGGGCCTGATCGCAGGGCACCAGGTCCAGGCGCAGGGTAATGCTGCCGGTCACCGTATCACTGGCCACCAGATTGAGAGAGGTAAAGTCGGCGATAAGCTGCAGCACAGAGCGCACTTCAATATTCTGAAAATTGAGTGATAGACGATCGCCGGTAAAATCAAACTTCTTAGCCTGCTCTGCGACCTCAGCTTCCGACAGCGGCCTGACACTAACCATGTACTGATTGTCTGTCTGATAGGCCAGGTAGTCGTACTGGCCCTGGGCCTCGATAGTTATAACCGTCGCCGAGCCATCCTGCACCGCATCTATAGCATTGACTGGGGTGGCAAAATCCACAACATCCAGCCTTCTGTCCAGATAACCAGGCAGCTCAGTCTGATAAAAAGACAGCTGTATTTTCTTGCCGGATTTATCTATATCTATATTGATTGAGGGATCGCTGAGATCAATCATAATCAGGCCAGCACCCTCTGGCTCACGTCGAAAATCTATCCCGGTAACAGCGGCATTGAGATTAGCTGCGGACTCAGCTGACTCCTCGCGATAGGCAGCGGGCTGAAAGCCTGACAGAGAACTTTGAGCGGCCAGTTGTGGCTCACCAGTGGTGCCCACCTGCACCGTCAAACTATTGCCCTCAACCAGCGTCACAAAGGGCGCAGACTCCCGCAAATTTACAATCAGGCGCGTGCGGCTGCCGTCGGAGACGACTACAGCATTGTGAGCATTCGCAAATGACAGGGGGTATTTTTTCTTCTCCAGCTCACTGTGCACCTGAGCAAAGTCTAAAACCAGTCTCGCCGGCTGAGCTATCTCATAGGCACTGGGCTTGGGTGGCCTCTCAGAAAATTGCAATCTTATGGCAAAGCGGTCATCCGGCAATGCCTGAAACTCAATATCCTGAACTGCAGTAGCTCCAGCCGTACTGGCCCAGACTGCGGGTGCCAACAGACACCAATACACACATTGCTTGAGTCGACTAATCATTTTATTTCCCTAACCAGTTGATTACTCTTCATTCATGCCCATTGTTCTGGGGCGGTTAATCCATCCACCTTTGCCATCTGGCACTGTCTCTAAAACATCTAACTCAAATTGACCTATATGGGTTATTTTGCCGAAGTTCCTACCGATAAAATTTCCCTTGGTCACTCGGTGAACCCGGCCATTGCCATCATCTACCAGTGCCCAGATCTTCTGATCTTTGCTCAGCGTCCCCACCATAGAAAGCGCGCTGTAACTAAATAGTTCCAGAGGCTGTTTTTGTCTGATTTGGTCCGGTTCAGATGCCACCTTGCCGCCTATTTCCGACTCCGCAGCTATCATTGCCGGAGGCTGGAAGGGGCTGCGCATTGCCAGAGCACTGTAATTAAAGCGCTCTGCCGGTGGATAGGTGGGCAGGGGTTCAATCTGGCCCTGAGGGCGCTCACGGGACTCTGCCATAAGTTTATCCAGATCACTAAACTGGCTATCGCCCACACAGGCAGTCAAAAAAAATGCCGCAATAACAGCCGTTGGCCCAGCGCATCTAAAGTATTGACGACTTAGAGTCACAGCGATGCCTCCGCCTTATACCTGTAGGTTTTGGCCTCAATCACCATATTTAACAAGCCGTTGTCAGCCTGTTTTATCGCATAATTATGCAGAGTGACAATCCGCGGCAGCGCGGCAACACCGCTAACAAAAGAACCAAAGTCATGGTAGTCGCCGGTGACATCAATTTTGATGGGCAACTCTACATAGAACTCCGAGATCTGCTCGGGCTGCAGAGAAATTGCCTTCATGCTAAGCCCGCTGCCATAGGCCACCTCGGTAATATCCTCCAGCAGACCGGGCACCTCTGTATCCTTGGGCAGCTGCTTTAGCAGTGCCCCGAAGGTATCATCCAGCTCAATCATCTGGGCTCGATAGGCGTCCAGATTGGCCGCCTGAAATGCTTTGGTGCGGTACTGTTCAAATAATGTCATCTCTTTACTGGCCGCGGCCTGATACTGCTGACGCAGATCTTTTACCTTTACAAAGTAGCCTAAAAGGAGGACCAGAATCACTGCTGCAACCAACAGCAGCATTTTGACGGACGCTGGCCATATGCCAATTTGCTGAATATCCAAATCAGCAAAATCAACGTCCTTAAGCTCTTTTATGCTATCTACAAATGACATATTTTCCCTGCTCTATGTTGTTTACCGGCCCATAATATTTAGGGGCTAACCAAATGGTTCTCAATAGACTGAGTTTCTATCTCTATCTGCAAATCAAACTGGCTGCCCTGAGCACCCAGACGATCGTCGTGCTCAACCTTTGCCAGATTTGAATTCTGGTACCTGTAAGATCTATCAAGATTCCTCATCAGGGCTGAAATACGATTATTGGATTCGGCGAACCCCGACATTTTTACCACCTGCGCCTCGCGCTCCAGACTGGACAAATAGGTACCCTCAGGTATGGCTCGCACCAGCTCATCAAACATTTTTACAATATCGGATCTGGTACCCTGCAAGTCCTGAATCACTTTCATCCGCAGAATCATCTCTTCTTTTTTACGCTTCAACTCACTGATTTCGCTAACCTTTTTATTCATCTCGGCAATATTGGCCTCAAGATAGCTATTAAGTGCCTTCTGGTTATCCAGCTGACCTGCGGCAAAACTAATCCACACAAACAGCAGAATCAGCGAACCTATGGCGACCAGCCCAAGCAACCCGAGGTACTCCCTTTTTAATTGCTCGCGAGCCTCCTCTCGCCATGGCAACAGATTGATTTGCGACATTATTCAAAACCTCGCAGAGCCAGACCTACAGCAAGCATCATTGCCGGGCTGTCGTTGGCCAGAGCTGAAGCATTAATGGAACTGCTAACCTGCATATTGGCCATTAGATTAGCTACCTCCGCAGGCATTCCTAAAGACTCTTCGACCTGGGCCACCAGGCCTTGGATCGCTGAGACACCACCAGCCAAAAGTAGCTGATCTACTTCGCTGTAATTGCTGGACGAATAGAAAAATTGAAGTGAACGGCTTATGTGCTGGATTAGAGAGTCTACAAAGGGCTGCAACACCTCTGCTTCGTATTCCTCGGGCAGCCCTCCCTTGCGCTTGGCTTCTCCCGCCTCTTCCCAGGATAGGCCATAGCGCCTCTGAATCTCTTCCGTCAGCTGTTTGCCGCCAAATGACTGCTCTCTGGTATAGATGATTTTGCCCTGCTCGAGCACAGTGAAGGTAAACATTGTGGCGCCAATATCGGCGATAGCCACCAGTTGATCTTCATCCTGATTAAGCTGGCTGGCCATTAACTGATAGGCGCGCTCGATGGCAAAACCCTCAACATCCACCACTTTGGGGTTGAGCCCTGCCATCTCCAGAGCCTCGCGGCGGTGCTCGACATTCTCCTGACGACAGGCGACTAGTAAAACTTTGACCAGATCTTCATTGGACTCCAACGGACCTATGACATCAAAATCGAAAGCCACCTCTTCCATTGGATAGGGAATATATTGCTCGGCCTCCACCTCAATCTGCATTTCCATCTGCAAATCGGTAAGGCCAGCTGGCAATTCAATTTCTTTAGTAATAACGGATGAGCCTGAAACAGCGACCGCTGTATCGGTCAGTTTGGTGCCAGAGCTCGCCACCAGTTTTTCCAGGGTATCTGCCAGCGCGGGGATATCTGCGATATTTTTTTCAACCATGGTGTTGGCAGGCAGCGCCATCACCCTGTAGGCCTCTACCCTGTAGCCATCGGCTGACTTACTCAGCTCGATAAGTTTGATGGCAGATGAGGAAATATCCAGGCCCACAAGTGGTCTGGTCGGTTTTGATAAGAAATCTAAAAAGCTCATTTTACAGCTATCATCCTTGGTAGACTCAATAAATAGGTGCCGTCCCAGGCGAGAAATGACATTAACAATGTTTCCTAAGTCTGCAAATGATGCACTTCACATTCTCTACACCTTATAATAGACGCTCATTTATGCGGTGCCTGAAAATAGTGTCCATTAAAAAACGCAACTTACTAAAAAATCTGTCAATTCTCACTGTATTGGGGGCCGGTGGTTTTCTGGTCGTGGCATCCTGTTTGTATCTGTACCTTAGCCCAAAACTGCCATCAGTCGAGGAACTAAAGGAGATCGAGTTACAAATTCCACTGCGAATTCATTCACAAGATTTAAAAGTTATCGCAGAATTTGGCGAAAAGAAGCGTTCGCCGGTTAGTTTTGATGAAATACCCCAGCCAATGATCGATGCTTTTCTCGCTGCCGAGGACGACAGCTTCTTCGAACATCGGGGTATTGTTATCTCTGGCCTGGCTCGGGCAGCCTTTGAGTTGATCACCACAGGCTCTATTCGCAGCGGTGGCAGCACTATTACCATGCAGGTCGCGCGCAACTTCTTTCTTAGCAAGCGCCAGGAATTTACCCGAAAGTTCAACGAGATACTGCTGTCGTTCAGAATTGAAGAGGAGCTCAGCAAAGAGGAGATTCTATCCCTCTACACTAATAAAATTTACATGGGCAACCGTGCCTATGGCGTGGGTGCTGCAGCACAGGTCTACTATGGCAAAACTCTGGAAGAACTCAGCCTGGCAGAGATTGCCACCATAGCGGGTTTACCCAAGGCGCCCTCCAGATACAATCCATTGGCCAATACTGAGAGAGCCATGGTGCGCCGCAACTGGATTCTCGGCCGCATGCTGTCATTGGGCAATATAGACGAAGTCCAGTATCAGGCCGCCATCAACGAGGTCGATAACGCCAGTTATCATGGCTCTATATCGGAACTCGACGCGGCCTATGCCGCTGAAATGGTGCGCCAACAGGTGATCGATAAGTTTGGCCTGCAAGCCTACACAGAGGGCTACACCGCCATTACCACATTGGACTCAACCATGCAGAGCCATGCAGTCAAGGCGCTGCAGGCGGGCATCATGGCCTATGATAAGCGCCATGGTTACCGGGGTGTAGAACAGTCGGCACTGGCAGAGGAAGACTGGCCCGACGCGCTGCGAGCCGGAATTTATGGGGGCCTGGAACCAGCCATAGTCACCGAGGTTCTCGANNCCGATGGCCTGGAAGATTTGCGAATCTATAAAACCGTCAATGCCAGAACTGCGCCTATTGCCTCGGCTCTTGAACTGTTCAACCGGGGAGATTTAATTCGTATTCAGCGCCATGAAAACGATAGACTCAGCCTCGGCCAGTTGCCCATAGCCCAGGCCGCCATGGTGGCGCTGGCACCAGAAAATGGTGGTATTAGAGCCCTGGTGGGAGGGTTTGACTATCGCCAGAGTCGCTTTAATCGAGTGACTCAGGCTACTCGCCAGCCCGGCTCAAACTTTAAACCATTTATCTATACCACGGCACTGCGCAATGGCTTTACACCAGCCTCGCTGATCAATGATGCGCCCGTAGTATTTAATGACAGCAAGTTGGAAGACCTGTGGCGACCTGAAAATGATGGCGGCAAGTTTTATGGCCCCACTCGCCTGCGAGAGGCCCTGTACCGCTCGCGTAATCTGGTCTCCATTCGCCTGCTGCGCCGCATGGGTATAGACCGCACTCTAGAGGG
>DDCQ01000025.1:7371-12760 GCA_002334915.1 Porticoccaceae bacterium UBA2002 | reverse complement strand
CTATATTCTCGACAAAGTGATAGATCGCGATGGCAATGTTATTTTTCAGGCCAGCCCGGAGACAGTCTGTGACCCCTGCGATAGCCAGCAGTCGACAGATGTGCAGACCGAACTCAGCGTCGATATGCAGCTCGAAGAGTTACTCAACAACCTGGCCCAGGAATCTCAGCCAGATAGCGAACTAAACAGCTGGGAAGCCATAGCTCTGGCACTGCAAAATACCGATAACCCTGAAATTACACCAGCTGAGCAGGTTATAGATAAACAGAGTGCATTCTTAATTGACTCCATGCTTAAAGACGTTATTTTGCGCGGCACCGGGGTTAAGGCCAAGGTGCTCGAACGCAATGATTTAGCCGGTAAAACCGGCACCACCAATGGCCCTCGGGACGCCTGGTTCTCTGGCTACTCCCCCCATCTGGTAACCACCACCTGGGTTGGCTTTGATGACAACAGCATGCTGGGGCGCAATGAGTACGGTGGTTCCGCGGCCCTGCCCATCTGGATCCAGTTTATGCGCGGCGCTCTGGCTGGCAAGCCTGAGATTATTCAACCCCAACCCAATGGCATAGTGATGGTCAAGATTGATGCCAAAACTGGTGAGCGCATTGCTCCTCACCAAGAGGGTATCTTTGAATTCTTTAAGCAGACCAACGTAGCCGAGCTTCCGGACAGCAGCAATCTGGTGCCAGTGGACAATCCACTGCCGGAGGATCTTTTTTGATACTCGACTGGGCGCGAGAATTTAACTGGGATCAGGTCGACACTGTGCTGCTGGATATGGACGGCACTCTGCTAGACCTGCATTTTGACAGCTTCTTCTGGATGCAGCATCTGCCCCGCCGCTATGGCGAGAAATATGGCCTGTCCACCGCTCAGGCTATCCCGGATATCGCCCAGCGCCTGGCCGACAAACAGGGCACTCTAGACTGGTACTGCACAGAGTTTTGGTCCCGCGAGCTGGATATGGACATTGTCGATCTTAAACGCGAGATTCAACATCTGATTAATGAGCGCCCGCAAACTCTGGATTTTCTCCGCGCTCTGGGTCAGCAGGGCAAACATAGAGTACTGATTACCAACGCTCACCCCGACAGTGTCGAGATCAAGTTCGCCGTGACCGGCATCCAGCCCCTGCTGGATCTGGTGATTACTTCCCATGACTATGGCTCCCCCAAAGAAGACCAGCGCTTTTGGCAGCAACTGCAGCAGAATATGCCCTTCGATCCGGCCAGAACCCTGTTTATCGACGATTCAGAGCCAGTGCTGCGCTCAGCGCAGACCTACGGCATAGCCCATCTGCTGGCCATAGAAACACCGGATAGCCAGCAACAAGCCAGACCCTACTTTGGTTTTCCAGCCATTCAGACTTTCTCGCAAATTTTAAAGCTCAGCACAGGCAGAGATACAGATGGCTAAGTCAGACCAGGACTCAGACCAGACAAAAGTCCGGATCGACAAATGGCTCTGGGCTGCGCGGTTTTTTAAAACCCGCGGGCTGGCCAAGGCGGCTATCGAAGGCGGCAAGGTGCATATCGACGGTCAAAAATCCAAACCCAGTCGCCTGCTGGAGACCGGACTTATAATGACCATTCGCCAGGGCTTTGACGAAAAAACAGTCGAGGTCATAAGTCTGTCAGAACACCGCCGCGGAGCTTCTGAGGCGCAGCTGCTGTATCGCGAGACAGAGCAGAGTATAGAGCAGCGGGAAAAACGTGCCGCTGAACGCAAAGCCTTTAACAGCTCGCTGCCTCAAAGCGAGCGACCCAACAAAAAACAGCGCCGCCAAATTCATCGATTTTTAAATAATTAGCATTCCCGCCAAGCAATATTGCAGTACAATGCGCGACCTATGAGCGATCACGATACCCTGCAAAAATTCCTCTTTGACGGCACTGATATCCGTGGCGAAATAAGTTCGCTCGCCGATAGCTATCAGGCCATTCTGGCGCAACAGCAATATCCTGATGCAGTGGCGGCACTGTTCGGAGAGTTTCTGGTTGCCGCCAGCCTGCTCAGCGCCACCTTGAAATACCCAGGTATTATTACCATCCAGGCCACTGGGAAGGGCCCCATAAAAACCATTATGACCGAATGCACCCAGGGCAATAAACTGCGCGGCATTGTGCGCGGGGACCTGGCGGCAGCCGCTAGAGGTAACAGCCTGCAAGATTTTTTGGGCAGCGCCACTCTGGCCATCACTATTGAGCCCGAGGGCGGCGAGCGCTATCAGGGCATTGTGCCTCTGGATGCCGATAATCTCAGCCAATGTCTGGAGCACTATTTTAATCAGTCCGAACAGCTACCCACCCAGATCAAACTCTGTGCCGATCGCCATATCGCCTCAGGCGTGCTGATTCAGCAGATGCCCAGCAGTCAGCAGGCTGACAAAATTACCGCGGACTGGCAGCATATCAGCGCCCTGATGGAAACTCTAAAAACTGAAGAACAGCTCAGCCTGTCCCACAGTGAGCAGCTGTATCGACTGTTCCACGAGGACGGCGTGCGACTGTTCGAGCACCAGAGCCTGCATTTCTTCTGCAGCTGCTCCAGGCAGCGAACCGAGCGCGCCCTTATCTCGCTGGGAGCCCCCGAGATTCAGGATATTATCGAGGAACAGGGTTCGGTGTTAATCACCTGCGAATTCTGTGACGAACAGTACCAATTCAGTGATCGGGACGTGGAGGTGATGTTTGGCTCAGAGCCACCAACCCTGCACTAACACTAGGCTCGGGCTTCAATCATCAAGTCTGATGCCCGCTATTTCTAGGAGTCATCCAAAAATAAAGTTCGAATAAACAGTTTCTGGCATACTATGCCGGCGGATCGGAGGATCCATACAGATATTTTTTTCACTTTGGGAAGAGAGGAAGAGAATGACCGAAGCACCAATTCATTTAGATTTGGGCTCTAGCGAGCTTGTAGAAATTGCAATTCAGCGAGGTGAAGGTAGGCTGGGTAGCACCGGCGCACTGGTAACCACCACAGGTCAACGCAGCGGCAGGTCACCGGCAGACCGATTTATCGTCGATGAACCCAGTTCATCTGACTCTATAGGCTGGGGTGCAGTCAATCGCCCTATTTCAGCCTCCGTATTCGATGCCCTCTGGAGCCGTGTAGCTGATTATATGGCCGACAAAGAGCGCTTTGTCTCCCACCTCCATGTGGGGGAGCACTCCGAACACTATATACCTGTTAAAGTCACCACAGAAACCGCCTGGCACGGCCTGTTCGGGCGCAATATGTTTATTCGCACCGAGAAATATAACCATGCCAGCAAAGAAGAGTGGAAAATTCTCCACGCGGCAAATTTTGTCTGCGACCCGGAGCGTGACGGCACCAACAGTGAAGGCGTAGTCATTATCAACTTTGCTAAACGCAAGGTGCTGCTCGCTGGAATGAAGTATGCGGGCGAGATTAAGAAAGCCATGTTCTCGGTGCAGAATTTCCTGCTGCCAGAAAAAGATGTGATGCCCATGCACTGCGCATCAAATGTCGGCGACGACGGCGATACTGCGCTGTTTTTTGGTCTCTCTGGCACAGGTAAAACAACATTGTCGGCAGATCCCGATCGATTTTTGATCGGTGATGATGAACATGGCTGGGGCCGCGGCACAGTATTTAACCTGGAGGGCGGCTGTTACGCCAAAACCATAGATCTCAGCCAAAAAAATGAGCCGGTTATCTGGGAGGCTATCAGGTTTGGAGCCATTGTTGAGAACGTGGTTATGGATGAGAAAACTCGTCTGGCCGATTACTGTGATACCAGCATTTCGGAAAATGGCCGCTGCAGCTATCCCCTTGAGCATGTAGAAAAACGCTGTGTGGAGAATCAGGCCGGCGAACCAAAAAATATTATCTTTTTAACCTGCGATGTTACAGGTGTGTTGCCGCCGGTGTCTCTGCTTTCAAAAGAAGCGGCGGCCTATCACTTCCTGAGTGGCTACACAGCCCGGGTTGGCTCGACCGAGATGGGTGGCGAAGCTGGAATCCACCCCACTTTTAGCACCTGTTTCGGCGCGCCGTTTATGCCGCGCCCGGCCAGCGTCTATGCCGAGCTATTGATGAAGCGTATCCAAGAGTTTGGCTCCAAGGTATATCTGGTTAATACGGGATGGACCGGAGGCTCTGGTGGCTCTAAAGGCACCGGCAGTCGCTTCCCTATTCCGGTCACCCGCGCGGTGGTCACTGCGATAACCAATGGGTCTCTGGAAACCGCCGCCACTGAACATCTGGATCTTTTGAATCTGGACATTCCGCTGGAGATTCCCGGCGTAGACAAGTCCTATCTAAATCCACGCAATAACTGGGATAACCCTGCAGACTACGACAAGCAGGCGGAAACCCTCGCCAAGCTGTTTGCTGAGAATATTCAGAGCTTTGCACCGTCCCAGGATATTATCGATGCAGGTCCCCAAGCCTAGCTAGATTGCTGCGGACACAAAAAACCCCACACTGTTACTCACAGGGTGGGGTTTTTTATTGCTGGTATAAAACTACTTGCTGTTATCCAGAATATAGTCAATCGCAGCAATCACTTCATCGTCGCTGCAGTCCATGCAGGTGCCACGTGCTGGCATGCCGTTAATACCATTAATCGCATTGGTGTACACCGTCTCAATGCCTTTGGTCAGACGATCCGCCCAGGCTCCGGCATCACCCAACATAGGGGCTCCGGCAACACCAGAGGTGTGGCAAGCCATGCAGTTGGTGCCATAGATATCGCTGCCGGCACGCTCAGCGCCTCCACCAGCAACCACAGCCACAACCTGGCCCGCTTTTATTACATGGCCCACAGGTGCAATGCGCTCGGCAACCGCTTCTTCCTGCGCCGCAGTGAGCTCTGAGTTTTGTTTGGCGCTGCAGCCCAGCAGGGCTACAGAGGCAATGCTGATTAATACAAAAATTCGTAGTTGACTCATTGTTGATCCTATAAGACTCATCTTTCCCATAAAAATTATCAGCACATACTTATCGATTTAATCAATATCAGTGCTGGATAAACCAGACTCTTTACCGGCGCGCATTATACAGCAAGCGGCGCTGGCAACCAGAGTAAAAACTATCCCAGTGGGCGAATACCCACAGCGTTGCGCACTCTGGCCACAAGCTCTGAGCTGTGCCTGCGCGCTTTCACTGCACCCTGCTGTAATACGGCTTCAACTTCCGCGGGGTTTTCCAAGAGACGCAGATATTTAGCTCTGGGTTCCTGCAGCTGCTCATTAATTAGCTCAAACAGTTGCCGCTTGGCCTCACCCCAGGCTATGCCATCGGCAAACGCTGCGCGCATCTCGGCAATCTGTTCCTGACTGGCAAAGGCCTGCCAGATCTGGAACACCGCAGAGCTATCGGCATCCTTGGGCTCACCGGGCTCCAATAGGTTGGTTTT
>DDCQ01000025.1:2710-7318 GCA_002334915.1 Porticoccaceae bacterium UBA2002 | reverse complement strand
TGCCGCAGGCAATACAAAGTGTTCACCATAGTGATGGTTAAACCGCTGGGCTATGTCTCGTGCCATCTCCACATGCTGAATCTGGTCTCGGCCCACGGGAATATTGTGGGCATTGAACATTAAAATATCCGCGGCCATCAGTATAGGATAGCTAAACAGCCCCATGGTAATGGCCATATCCTCGTCTTCACCAGCTTCAATATTGGCCTGTACAGAGGCTTTGTAGGCGTGGGCACGATTCATCATGCCCTTGGCCGTCATACAGGTTAATAGCCAGGTCAGCTCGGGAATCTCGGGAATATCTGACTGCCGGTAAAAGGTTACATTGTCGGTATCCAGCCCCAGGGCTAACCAGGCCGCAGCAATCTCTAGGGTAGACTGGTGGACAAGATCTGGGTCCTGAGCCTTGATCAATGCATGGTAGTCGGCGAGAAAGAAAAACGATTCAAACTCTCCGCTGCGACTGGCTTCAATAGCAGGCCTGATAGCCCCCACATAGTTGCCCAAATGCGGGGTTCCAGAGGTGGTAATGCCAGTTAAAACACGCTTCTTACTCATAGACTGTAACCTAATATGGGCTGTTTATTCTGGGGCGCTATGATAGACAATCGCTTACTCAACCTCTATGGCTAAATGTCCCGCCCGGTTAAAAAACGCCTCCAGCACGCGGCTGAGTCGCAGCGGATCCTGAGACCCGGTCATCTCCCGACAGGAGTGCATAGCCAGCTGAGGGATACCCACATCCAGAGTGGGAACACCCAGCCTGGATGATGTGATGGGGCCAATAGTGCTGCCACAGCCCAGATCACTGCGCGACACAAAGGTCTGCACTGGCACATCCACCTCATCACATAGCTGCCTAAACAGGGCGGAGGTAACACTGGTGGTGGCATAGCGCTGTTTAACATTGACTTTGATAACCGGACCACCATTTAACATGGGCATATGAGCGCCATCGTGTTTATCGGCAAAATTGGGATGGGCGGCATGGGCGTTATCACATGAGATCATCATAGATTTATCGGCAATAGCATTGAGACTGCTACCGCCGTCTGCCTGCACAATACGCTCTACCACTGCTTCCAGAAATGGCCCATCAGCACCTATGGCTGAGACGCTGCCCACCTCTTCGTGGTCATTGCATACCATCAGGCTGGTATTGGTGCCATCGGCCGCTAACAGGGCCTGGGTGACCACATAGCAGCTAAGAAGATTATCCAATCGGGCAGAGGCCAGAAATTCCTGCTTTAAACCTATCATGGCCGCCGACTGAGTATCATAAAAGCACAGTTCAAAGTCCAGCACCTTGGACTTGGCCGGTAAAAACCTATCGGCCAAAAGCCTGCGAAAATCAGTTGCCGTCTCACCTTGCGGAGCCATCATAAGTACTGGGGGTATATGATTTTGGGTATTTACCGTGCGCGCGGTATTGGCCTCCCGATCCAGATGAATAGCCAGGCTGGGAATCATGGCAACAGGCTGCTCAAAGTCCACAGTGGTCTGCTTAAGCTGTTGAGCGGCATCGCGATATACCAGGCGCCCCGCAATAGACAGGTCACGATCAAACCAGGGGTTTAGCAGTGCACCACCATAAACCTCCACGCCCAGCTGAAAATAGCCCGCATTGTTCATTTCCGGTTGAGGCTTAACCATTAAACAGGGGCTGTCGGTATGGGCTCCAGCCATGCGAATACCTGACTTGGCCAGAGGCTGCGAGCCCACTGCAAAGGCGATAATAGATGAGCCATTGCGGGTGACAAAATGTCTATCTCCCGCCTTGAGATCCCAGGATTCAGACTCATCTAGCTGAGTGTATCCAGCCTGTTCCAGCAGCCTGCTCATGCTGGCAACGGCATGAAATGGTGTAGGTGAGGCATCTAGAAATGCGCTTAAATCAGCATTGTACTGCTGGGCCCGATCAGTCATATCAGTCATCCTTTAGTCTCTGTTTCCGTCTTATTGTGGGCCACAAGCCTGGCCAACAGACTCGAGGTATCCCATCGGTTGCCACCCAGCTCCTGGACCTCAGCGTAAAATTGATCAACCAGCTGGGTCACCGGTAACTCAGCGCCATTATTGTCGGCCTCTGCCAGCGCGTAGGCCAGATCCTTGCGCATCCACTCCACGGCAAAGCCATGCTCATATTCACCCGCGAGCATGGTTTTATAGCGATTCTCCATCTGCCAGGACTGGGCGGCACCCCTGCTAATTACCTCAACCACCTGATGTGCATCCAGGCCAGCTCGCCGGGCAAAATTTAATCCCTCAGCCAACCCCTGCACCAGTCCGGCAATACATATTTGATTGACCATTTTACACAGCTGGCCACTGCCAATGGGGCCCATTATTTGCGCGGCCTTAGCATAGCAGCTCAGCAGAGGCTCAATCTCAGCAAAGCACTTTGGGTCACCGCCGCACATCACTGTAAGCTGACCATCCTCCGCACCCTGTTGCCCCCCAGACACCGGAGCATCGATAAATCTGCAGTTCGCAGCCTGACATACCCCACCTATCTGCCTGGCAAGTTCTGCAGATGTGGTGGTATGGTCAATCAATACAGCGCCGGCTTTAATACCAGCCATAACACCCTGATCACCCAAGACTACCTGAGAAACATCATTGTCATTGCCCACACAGGTAAAAATAATATCTGCAACAGCAGCAGCCTGTTGGGGAGTTTGGGCCAGCTCGCCACTGTATTGGCTGAGCCAACGCTCGGCAACTTCTGTGGTGCGATTGTAAACTGTCACCCTGTGGCCACTGTTGCTAAGCCATCCCGCCATGGGATAACCCATAACACCCAGACCAATAAATGCGATGCTGATGGCACTCAATTCGTTTAGCTCCCTATTAAATAGATTAGAAACGCCCCCAGTACAAGGCGGTAAATAACAAAGGGCATCATGCCAACTCGCTCAACCAGACGCAGAAAACTATGGATACAGAGATAGGCAGTGACCGTAGATAATGTGGTTGCAACCAGAATTTCAGCCCAGGGCACCGCTGACTCAGCCAGCAACTCAAGAGTTTTATAGCCGCCGCTAAGCGCGATAATTGGGATAGACAGTAAAAATGAGAACCTCGCTGCAGTGGTACGATCAAACCCAAGTGCCAGCGCGGCGGTCATGGTCACCCCTGATCTGGAGGTTCCAGGTATCAGTGCCAGAGCCTGGGCCCCACCCACAATAAGTGCAGATCTCCAGGTAAGCTGGTCCACGGTTTTTAAACCGCGTTGACGTTGATCAGCCCAGCCCAGCAAAAGACCAAAACCTATGGTGGTCGCAGCGATCACTGTTATGGACCTTAGATTGGCTTCAATAAAGTCACCAAACAAAAGACCTGCAAGACCGGCAGGGATAGTTGCCAAAATAATACACCAGGCCAGTTTGCTTTCCGGCGTGCCCGCCGAACGGCCACCCAAACTTTTTAGCCAGGCCATAATTAACTGTTGAATATCGCGACGAAAATAGAATACCACTGCTATAAATGAGCCCACGTGAACTGCCACATCAAACGCCAGACCCTGATCGGGCCAGCCAAGAATCTGCGACGGCAGTATCAGATGGGCCGAACTCGAAATAGGCAAAAATTCAGACAGCCCCTGAATTATCGCCAGCCAAACAGCCTGTACCATATCCATAATCTATTCTGCCCTCAGCCTTTTGCGTTTCTGCCAGGCCTCGGTGCCACGCAGATATACCAGCTCGATTGACTCCACCGTTTGCGCCAGCCCAGCATCATATTGCGCTGCAGTCTTAGACAGTATATCCACAGCAGAGGGAAAAACCGCCGTCAGTTTTTCATGCCAGTGGGACTCAGCGGTCAGCAACGAACCTGCCTCACCCACAATAGCCACTGGCTGATGCTTTTCTATAAAGGCTAGAGCCTGATCGCCACTGAGCAGCTGATCTTCAGCCTGGGCAATAAGCTCACCATCGGCTGACAGCCGATAGCAGCCAATATTAAATTCACTCATGCGCGCATCCAGCACAGCAACAACCTGTTTTCCCTTAAAATTGCGCGGTTCAGCCTGGCTGCGCAGATAGGTAGCCACCATGGTTTCCAAACTTGAAACTGCCACCACCGGAATATCTGTTGCAAAGGCCAAGCCCTGAACCGTGGCAAAGCCTATGCGCAAACCAGTAAAAGATCCCGGGCCTACAGTGACTCCTATTGCATCGAGGTCACGGACTTTTATTTTAGCTTCATCCAGAAGCTCAGCAACCATCGCCATAACCAACTTGGTGTGAGAGCGCGGTTCCTCAGAATATTTCGACGTCAGGGCGCTGCCCACCTGCAATGCAACAGAGCAGGCCGGAGTAGAGGTCTCAATGGTTAGCAATGATGTCATTAAAAATCCAATAATCGGGGGACAAAAAAAATCCCCCGCCAGTGGTGAGGGATTTTACAGGTCTCAGGCCAATTAGACTATCAGGATTTCTTAGCGGGAGCCTTTTTAGCTGGAGCTTTCTTGGTAACTGCTTTTTTAGCCGTTGGCTTTTTAGCAGCAGCTTTCTTAGCTACTGCTTTCTTAGCTACTGCTTTTTTAACTGCTGGTTTTTTTGCCGCAGTCTTCTTGGCAGATACTTTCTTTGCAACTGCTTTTTT
>DDCQ01000025.1:2212-2657 GCA_002334915.1 Porticoccaceae bacterium UBA2002 | reverse complement strand
TGGCTTTTGCAGCTTCTGCTTTCACCTTAGCTGCAGCTTTCTTTTCTGCCGCCTTAACACTGGCTGCAGCTGCTTTTTCCGCCGCCTTTATTTTCTTGGCATTGGCTGCTGCGCGAGCTTTAAGCCATTTAGCTTCATATTTTTTAATTGCCACAAACAAATCAGCTTTAGCTTTGTTCTCCAGGCTAGTTGCGCGATTAGCAACTGAGGCGCTACCTTTTGCCTGAGCGCTGGCCACGCCCGCCATTATCTGAGCAACGCGCTGAGCGCTCTTGGCCTCTTTAACCTGAGCCTGCAGAGCTTTTAACTTAGCGTTTGACGCCTTGAAGTTGCTGCGCGCAGAGGCCAGTGATTTACGAGACACTGCATTGGCTTTCTTGGCCACCTTGGCTTTCGCCGCTGCAATCTTTGCGCGTGAACCATCAACTCGAGCTGCCTGCGCTGA
>DDCQ01000025.1:0-2182 GCA_002334915.1 Porticoccaceae bacterium UBA2002 | reverse complement strand
TTTTTGGCTGCTGGCTTTTTGGCTACTGGCTTTTTAGCTGCTACTTTTTTAGTTGCGGCTTTTCTAACAGGTGCTTTTTTAGCTGGGGCTTTTTTGGCTAGAGCTTTTTTGGCTGGGGCTTTCTTAGCTGGGACTTTTTTAGCTGTTGCTTTCTTAGCTGGAGCTTTTGCCGCGGCCGCTTTTTTTGGTGCTGCTTTTTTTACTGTTGCTTTAACAGCAGGCGCCTTAGCCGAATCGGTGGAGATGGTTGGTGCAGTTTTTTCCGTGCTTTTAGTTGCTGGACTTTTCACTGGTGCTCTCCGTGACCTTGATAATAGGGAATCTAGAATTGACATGGCTCTTCTGTGCGTAATTATTTGAAAACGAATGATAATCGCCAGCGATTTGCTTTAGCAACCTTTAAGGGGAAAATACAGCAAAAAACTAGCAAATCTGCACTATTTTACGACTTTTTATCACCATATAACGAATTTTTAAATTTTTGTTGGTAACAATCAGGGTTTTAAAAAAAATTAACTTTTAGTCTACTAACCTAAAATATCGACAATTCTGGCCTGAACATCAGCAAGCTGACCCAAGCCATTAATGGACGCAAAAGCTGGCGCATTCTCATCAGTCGCAGCAAGATCATTATAGAATTTTACCAGGGGCTGAGTTTGCTCGTGGTAAACATTCAAACGATTACGAACAGTGGCTTCTTTATCGTCATCTCTCTGCACCAGAGCCTCTCCAGTTTCGTTATCGAAACCAGCCTTGGTAGGGGGATTATGCTGCACATGATAAATGCGACCTGAATTTTCATGCACTCGACGACCACTTAACCGAGCGACAATTTCTTCATCCTCAACCGCCATTTCAATTACGTATTGAATACTAACGCCGGCATCCACCAACGCCTGAGCCTGAGGAATAGTTCGCGGAAAGCCGTCGAACAAAAAGCCATTGGCACAGTCAGGTTGAGTAATTCGCTCTTTGACCAGGGCAATAATCAGGTCATCAGATACTAGCCCCCCCGAGGCCATAATACCTTTGACCTGCAGTCCTAGCTCAGATTCTGCCTTCACGGCTGCGCGCAACATATCGCCAGTTGAAATCTGCGGCACGCCATACTTTTCAGCAATAAACTGAGCTTGGGTGCCTTTACCAGCGCCAGGTGGACCTAACAGAATCAATCTCATTAATACATTCCTTTATTAACAACCCAGGTTGTTTTACAGATATATTTAACGCCAATAGCGACTGGCGGCTGACCTAGGTCAGCAGTTCACAGGGGGACGACACGATACACTTATTGAGCATGCCAAACAACCCTGCAAAACCCCGCTCGGTGTGCGCTGCAATCATATTTACTATTGATCAAATCGATTCCAGTTTTTTTGCGTTTACCCACTGCTGCTCCATTTGCTCGAGGCTTAGATCGCCGAAATTATCTATCCCAACAACGGCTTCCATGGCTTGGAATCTGCGCTTAAATTTATCACTGGCTCGGGCAAGGGATTTCTCTGGATCTATGGCCAGATGACGAGCTAAATTAACACAGCTAAACAGCAGG
This sequence comes from Porticoccaceae bacterium UBA2002, assembly GCA_002334915.1. Lineage (GTDB taxonomy): Bacteria > Pseudomonadota > Gammaproteobacteria > Pseudomonadales > Porticoccaceae > HTCC2207. The sequence goes on along the minus strand of DDCQ01000025.1, from coordinate 630 downwards.
TCACCCATTTCATCTTCCATACCTCGCACATCTCCACTGGCGATTTCCTGCTCAAGCTCTGCTATTTCCTCTTTTACTTTGTCCAGCACACCACTGATATGAGGCCAATCAAAACCGCGAGTCGCCGCGCGCTTTTGTAGCTTAAAGGCGCGACTTAGAGCAGGCAGCGCCAGCGGAATATCATCCAGGGTGCCGGAGGAGCCAGCTGCAGAACGCTCTTGCTTTTTGATCCTCTCCCAGTGACTTTTAATTTCGGCCTCAGTGGCAACAGTCTGACTGTCGCGCACCGACTGCAATGTGCCATCGGGAAAGACATGAGGGTGCCGTCGCAATAACTTGGCGGTTATCCCGGAGACTACCGCATCAAAGTCAAATTGATTATCTTCTTCGCCCAACTGACTATAAAAAATAATCTGAAATAGAAGATCACCTAGCTCTTCGCTAAGATGTGCAATATCTCCCCGCTCTATGGCGTCGACCACTTCGTAAACTTCCTCAATAGTGTGGGGAGTAATGGTTTGATAGGTCTGTTTGATATCCCAGGGACAACCAGTTTGCGGATCGCGCAGGCGAGCCATCAAATAGCGCAGATCGGCAATACTGTATTTGGTATCCATAGTTACGGCCTTA